>CAYFGI010000006.1:0-37775 GCA_964342785.1 uncultured Thermoproteaceae archaeon | reverse complement strand
TCGTAGAACTTCAGTTTCTGCGGCATGGCATTACAAAATTAGATATTTATAAGCTTTTCGTGCAAAATAGAATGCTGGATATAATTTACCATGGATATTAGATGTATTATAAAAAGAATAAACTCTGTTTTTTCTTGAAATAATTCATATAAATATATCGAGGAATTACAGAAAAGCAAAAATTTCAATAAGTTTTTGGATCATACCTATATCTTCTTAGAGAGCTATGTCTTACTTCCCGCTAGAGTTTCCCTAAAAGCGCCAGCGAGGAGCCTCGCGACCCTGAGAGGCTCAGGCCTCTTTCCATGTCTTCTGGTGAGGAGAGCTGCCCGAAACGCCTCGCTGGGGGAAAGCCCCCAGGCTCTTACGTATATGCGGCCTCCCTCCGGATATACGAACTCTATAGGAGGACCTAGTTTGGAGATGTGCTTCCATCTATCCAGCCAATCTGGAAACAACTTTCTTAGAGCTTTCTCGACGTCGCCGCTAGGTTTTTCGAATATATAACACGCTACGGGCATGCCGGCGTTAATCCATATATTTTCGCCGTCTATCCAGTTATAGTACGAAACTATGCATCCGTCTATCATCACCATGTGCACATCGGGCCTTTTGAGCTTATTTACAATAGTCAAGGCCGTATTTGTGCCGTCGGTGCCTCCTAACGTGGCGTAGCCGTAGGCCACGGACTCTATATAACCATCTCGTCGCATTAAAACCCCTGCGTAGATGGAATACTTCTCGCCTAGTTTAAAGCTCTCAGCAATACCTATCACCCTGAAGTTCTTCTGTAGCCAGCTCATCTCAGATATATCCTGAACACGTCGTCGCTCCTCCTTATGGCGCCTCTGGTGCACATAAGGGCGCAAGCCCCGCAACCGACACAAGTGTCCAGCAACACCGGCGTCCCGCCCTCGCCGAGCGCCAACGAGTCGCAATTAGTTATGAAGCAATCGCCGCATTTATCGCAGAGATCGGGCTCCACCACGTATCGTCCTGAGAACAACGACTTGCTGTAACCTACATGCCTCTTGGTGAATAGTTCGCAGGGATTACCATCTTCGTTTAGATCAATAAGATACCCACCTATATCGACCAGAGTCTTATCGGCTTTTCTAGATATCGCTATCACAGGCCCCGCTTTATAGCCGCCTTTCAATATGCCTTTGGCTATGGCTGTGGCCGGTATTGGATGTACTGCTATGGAGACTACATCCGCCAACGTCCTAGGCATAACGAAAGTAGGAAGCACTTGGAAATCGCGTCCTTCCTGAGTTGAACTAAATAGACATATATCAGATACCACTATAGGCACATCTACTCTTAGTTTAAGCATATTATATAAACAAGCAAAAAGCGATAAATATGTCTTATCCATAGATAGTTCTTTACAATTAATCCATCGTCTTGGCTTCAAATAGTTCTTATTGAAAGTCGAGACTCTGAAAGGTCTGGCGACCGGTATATCGCCTCTATACCCCACAGGCCTTTGAGCGCTCTCGGAAAAATCGACGGCTTTTTCCACATCGTCAAAACAAGGCAGCCCCTCGGGGCAAGGCGATAGCAACAAAGCCCCCCATGTGCCCGTCTTACTTACCGCATCTATCCATTCTCTATCGAAGTCGCCGATAGCCAACGCCCTTCTGAAAGTTATGGAGAGCCCGTAGGCGATGCCTAAAGCCTCCAAGTCGCCTAGCTCCTCGCCGTCTATTACGAACTCTATCATGACCTAGCTAGCTTAAGCCTAAGCACCACGTTTATAAGCGCCTTCTTCTCGTTGGGGAAGTCGTCGAGAGGTCTTGGGCCGTTTTGTTTAACCCATAGGCAGTTCTCGGAGAGGTAGATATCGCCGCTTTTTAGATCAAGCACTAGGGGGAACATCTTACATGCGAGAGGCTTCCTATCGTGGATAATACATTTTCTGCTTTTCTTATCGAAGAAGGGACACCATCCTCTCAGCACCCATCTGTATATCTTTACCCCGTTGAACTCGCCCAACTCTTTAAACGAAAGAGAGATGCCTCTTTTCGCGGCTTCCTCCTTAAGCCGCAACATTTCGTCGTAAAACACAGTAGGCGCTTGATCCTCCGACTCGAAATAACAACAATCGGCTGGGCAACCCACTGGACATTCAAAGGGCACAGGAGAACCTCCATGGGTTTAAAATTGATTTCCTATAGTGCATAAGGATTAGTTTCAAAGAACTCTTGTCGTATGAGTAAATATAGAGATTACAAGCCTCCACCTTCCCCTGTTAAGTATAGATATTAGTTAAGTGAAATACCTATATTTGTAAATAAATTAATATCAAGGTCTTATTATATGGGTAAGAATTCTTTCTATATTCTTAAAGCGTTATGATCAATTTTTAAGTTTTATAATCCCTCGTTGCTTAAGGAAAAATAGCTTTCTAATTATTTAGAGAAAACTTTAAATCTAAGAAAAATCGTTAGACCATGCCGAAGAAGAAAGAGGAGAAGAAGGAGCAACAGCAACAGAAGAAGTAAGAGCTCTCTATCAATAAATCACGCGTTTTCTTTTTCCCGCCCTAATTTTTATAAACAGGTTTTTCATCGCCTCAACATGCCTAAGGTCATCGATATAGGGAGGGTCGTGGTCAAGGTCCTAGGCAGAGAAGCAGGAAGGAAGGCGGTAGTAGTCGATATAATAGATGATAACTATGTGGTGATAACAGGCCCGAAGAGCCTCACGGGGGTTAAGAGGAGGCGCGTTAACATAAACCACATAGAGCCTACGGATAAGAAGGTGGATATAAAACGCGGGGCTAGCGATGAGGAGATCCTCAAGGCTGTGGAAGCCGCTGGATTGAGCCAATACATGAAGGAAAGAGTTAAGCCTAAATTCGAAGGAGTTTTATCGCAGCTTTGATGTGTCTATTTGTAGCAGAGAGATCTATGTAAAAATACCCGACGAGAAGACAAACGCGGAGTGGGGTCGCCCGCCCCAAGAGAGATCTGTAGAGGATCACATAAGGTATTCCTTAGTCATCCTGGATAAGCCCAGAGGTCCCTCGAGCCACGAGGTGGTGGCTTGGCTCAAGAAGATACTTGGAGTAGAGGTGGCCGGCCACTCGGGCACCTTAGATCCCAATGTCTCCGGCGTCTTGCCTGTCGCCGTCGCCGAGGGCACCAAGGCCTTGATGGCTCTATCTAGAGCCGATAAGGTGTATATCGCCGTAGCTAAGTTCCACGGCGATGTGGACGAGGAGAAGCTTAGATCAGTTCTGGCGCAGTTCGTAGGGGAGATATACCAAAGGCCTCCGTTAAGATCGGCGGTTAAGAGGCAGCTACGCACTAGGCACGTGTACTCCTTAGAGCTCCTCGAGCTAGACGGAAGATACGCGGTGCTGAAGATGCACGTAGAGGCGGGCACCTACGCTAGGAAATTGATACACGACATAGGCGAGGTGTTAGGCGTCAGCGCTAACATGAGGGAGTTGAGGAGAGTCGCCGTGGCGTGTTTCGACGAGAGGGAAGCTGTGACGTTGCAAGACGTGGCCGACGCGATGTACATATGGAGGAGATATGGGGACGATACAGCGCTTAGACAAGTCCTCAAGCCTATAGAGGAGATCGCCAGAGGCGTCGCCAAGATATGGATTAAAGACGGGGCCGTGGACGCGATATGTCACGGCGCTCCGCTCGCAGCCCCTGGAGTTGTGAAGTTCGAGACGCCGTTTAACAAGGGAGACATAGTGGCGTTCTTCACGTTGAAGAACGAGCTTGTGGCGATCGGAAGGGCGTTGATATCCAGCGAGGAGTTGAAAAATATGGCTAAAGGCCTTGTGGCCAGGACGGATAGAGTCTTGATGAAGCCAGGTACATATCCTGCTGTATGGAGGGAGAAAAAACGTTTAAATGAAAAGAGTGAAGAAAACCGTGGATCTTCCGGTTAGGCGCCTAGTTATAGATGCAGCTATACCAACTAAGGATATCTCTATAGTCGATGTAGCTAAATCGCTTTATGAAGTAGAGGGCGTGAAGGCCGTCAGAGTGACCGTCGACGACGTGGATGTGGACGTGTTAGGTCTGATGATAGTTGTAGAGGGCGAGGGCATAGATGTAGGCAAGATACAAGAAGCTATAGAGAAGGTAGGAGGCGTCATCCATTCGCTCGACGAGGTAGTAGTCGGCGAATATATTCCCCGCATGAGAGACGGCGCTTGATGAGGTATTTAGTGCTGGGGCTTCTGGACGGCATTATAACCTCCATAGGTCTTACATCTGGAGTTATGTTGAGAGGAGAGACGATAAGTCTACACGACGCGATAGCTATCGCCATCGTAGTGGCGGCGATAAACGCGCTCACGAGTTTCGTGGCCGAGTACTCACAACAGAGGGCCTCGCTCAGAGATCTGGAGTACAAGATATCGTTAAGATCCACGGGCAAGATCCTCAAGACGTTGGTTCACAAGAGGGCGTTGATCAGCTCCTTGCGCTCCTCGCTCACAATGTTTCTTTCGTCTCTAGCGGGCGCCTCCTCTATCTTGATCCCGGCATCGATAGAGGCGTCGTTAGGGCTTTACGCGTTAGGCGCGGTCGTCCTAGCGATCTCGTTCGCGCTCTCCAAGACGCCGGCTGAGTTCGGCGAGTGGTTGCTCATGATCGGCGTATCGGCAGCGGTGGGGCTCGTCGCCGGTCTCCTCTTCCCGTTGGGCATTTAGAGCTTTTAAATAGGCGAAGGTACTAGGTCGTGTCGACGTTACCGATCGAGTACATAAGGATGAGCAGGATGTTTAGAGAGATTGTCGAGGGAATAGAAATAATATCGTTTGAAGTCCCCAATCATAAGTTCTTCGCGAGGAACGAGATACTATACCTATCGATGGTGCTCGATTACGACGCCAAGAAGCTAGAGAACATGATATCGGATATGAAGTACGGAAGGGTCGCGGTAGAGAAGATGTGGGCTATACGTCTAGATGCAGATATGTTCAAGGAGTCCAAAAAGGTGTTGTTACCGGATCTGGCCTCAAACCAGATAGACGGCAATGTTGAAGATGTAGAAAATGGCCATATCGTTAATATACATGTAAACGGAGTGAAGGACTTAGTTAGAGTTGCTATTTTTAATAAACAAAGTTATAAAGATATAGTTATAGTTAGAAGAAGCCCACTACCGGCTCTTGTGAGATACGCGGCGTTTATATAGAGTCATATAATCTCGATCTCGACGCTTCTGCCTATAGATGTAAGACCCAGGGGCAACTTGGGCCTACCCCCGCCCTCCTGGCCGATCCTTATGGCGATGCCCTCGCCGAGGATCTGCTTGATAGATTCATACAGTTCGGTGCGGACGGCGACGGCCTTAATGCGCGGCCCCGCCTCCTGGAGAAGTCTCGAATACACCTTGGGGTACTGGGCTAGAAGCTCGCCATCGTCTACGATCACAACGTCGTAATCGCGCGTCGCAGGATAGCCGGTCAGCTTGAAATGTTCGTTATAATATTTATTTATGTATTCATTAATACCCCAATTATATTTAATCCATTCTAATTTTATATAAAGTGGATTTAAACCGGCTCTATATAAAGATAACGCCAGGGCCCTTAGCAGAGGTGTCTTTCCCCGTCCTCCTAGCACGTATACTAACCTGCCGGCGAGGACGTTGGACATAGCAAACGCAAGCTCCGGCGCGGCCATGGGGAGATCCTCCACGGGTAACTCCTCTCCTATCATGAAGCCAATCGACTTTCTGTTAATTAATGCCTTAAACAAAACTTGTCAACTCATCCAAGTATACTTCCTTGCCTTTCTTTATCGATATCTCGACTGCATCACATAACTTTATAGAGTATATAATATCCTCGCCGGGCACCACGTAACCTCCTTTACCTGCGACGGCTCTTAAGAACTCTCTGTCCTGCACTAGAAGCGGCTCCTCGCCCCCCAGCTTGGGACTCCAGGCCGCGTCGCGTTCAAAAAACGTCAAAGAGTCTGTGGAGAAGTCTATGCTGGCCATACCGTCTTTGCCCACTATCTCGAATCTTCTGAGCTTATATGAGGTGATCCAACTCGATTCGTAAAACGAAGAGAATTTATCGCTTTTAGTGAATATCTGCGCGTGGACCACGTAGCCCTCCTCCAGTAGACCGTAGGCCGAGACCGAAGATGCCTTGCCGCCTGTAATGTAAAGAGCTAGATCGAAGTCGTGTATAGCTAGGTCCTTCACAACGCCTACGTCTCCTGCTCGCTGAGGTTTAGGAGATGTACGTCTGCTGTAGATAGACACGACGTTGCCCAGCCTGCTTAAGTTCTCCTTCAGATAGCGTATGGCTGGATGGAATCTAAGCACATAACCCGTCGTCACCACTACGCCGCGCGATTTATCGAGAAGCTCGGCGGCTTGTACGTAGTTCTCGGTGAAAGGCTTCTCTACCAGTAACGAGATTCCCGCCGATAACAACGAGGAGGCGTGTTCATAATGCATCTTGGTGGGCGTCGCGATCACAGCCGCGTCTACATCCGCCTTGATGGCCTCATCGAGAGATTTCAAGGGCCTTACGCCGTATACCTTCTCGATCCATTTGAGTCTACCCTCGTCTATATCCACTGCGTATAGCTCGTCCACGAGACCCTCGGCGGCTAGAAGCTTCAACACCCTTACGTGGTTCTTCCCCCATCCGCCGACGCCTACCACCGCCACCTTCAGCATAAGGGCGCCCCGCCCGACTATTTATATATCTTGGCTTGCGGGAAACGTTTAGATATCTCCTCCACCAAGAAGGCGCGGACCCTCTCGACGAGCCCTCTCGCCTCCTCGCAAGAACTAGCGCTGCCGTAGATATGTATCTCCTCCAGGGGAGCGCCAGTCTCGTGGCCTTTTGGATGGCTCTTGACGTATATCCTTTCGTCTATCCTCAAGGCCTCCTTTATCAACGGCGAGAGGTCAGCCTCCGGCACGCCTGCCAGATGGAACGAGTCCTCTGCGAAACAGAGGCCGGGGCCCCTCTCCCTCAGCAGCGGCTCTACTTGTTCCTCGAAGATGGCTTCCATTTCCTTGGGGACGCCGGGCAACACCACTACGATCTTACCGCCCCGCTCGAACCAGATGCCGGGAGCTACCCCTACCGAGTTGTATAACGGCTTGGCGCCGCTGGGTATATACGCCATCTTGAGGCGCTCGGGCGTGGCCGGATAGCCTCTCTGCCTATACTTCTCGAGGACCCATCCCTTCGCTGTTTCGTCGAGAGTTATATCGACCCCTAAAGCCTTAGCTACGGCGAAGTTAGTTATGTCGTCAGGCGTGGGGCCGAGGCCCCCTGTGGACACGACTAGATCTGCTTTCGATAAGGCCTCTCTGAAGGCGTTAACGATGTCTTCTTCATCGTCTGGTATCACCAGGATCCTTCTGACTCGATATCCTAAATAGGTCAGCTTCTTGGCTAGCCATGCGGCGTTTGTGTTAACGACCCTCCCTATCAACAATTCATTGCCTATAGATATTATCCAGGCCGTGGGCACCATATGTCCTTCGTCTATTTTTTAAAGTAGATACGACAGCATATGGAGTTCCCGGACGTAGAGCTCGAATCCCACACAGGCGAATTAGTTAACCCTAGGCGCTACGAGAAGGCTGTGGTGTATTTCTTCCCCAAGGCTTTCACGTCGGGTTGCACCAAGGAGGCCGTGAGGTTCAACGAGCTCTACGATGAGTTTAAGGCGCTTGGCTTCGAGATCCTCGGGGTATCTGTGGACAGCGTCGAGACGTTGAGGAAATTCGCCGCCAAGTATGGGCTTAGGTTTAAATTACTCAGCGATAGAGGCGGGGAGCTGGCCAAGAGGCTCGGCATTTTGAGGCCGTCCGGCACGGCCGAGAGGGTCACATATATACTAAAATCCGGCACGGTGGTTGAGATATTGAAGGGGCTTAAAAACGCGGATCAACACGCCGATAAAGCTTTAGAGGTCGCGAGAAGGCTCTGAAGATGATGTCACCACGCAGGCCAGAGATAGGTGATCTATGACCTGCCGACTGAAACTCGACTAGGCGGCTCTCGGCTGTAAGCTAGCCGAATAACTCGAAGAACTTATCGCGCACATAGGGAGTATCTAAGGTTAAAGAACCCATAACGACTAGGTGATCCGCCCTGGAGACGACCTCGCCGATAATAGCGGCCTCTACTCCGGCTTCCTCCAGGCGCCGCAAGGCCTCCTCCGACCTCTCCCTAGGCACGGTTGCAAGCAGTACGCCTGAGCTTAAGGTCGAGAGGGGGTCCAGGCCCACCGCCGCACATAAGGCAGCCGCCTCTCTGCTCACGCGTACCGCGTCTGGGTTAACTCTTATGGTTACGTTAGATGCATACGCTATTTCGGCGAGGCCGGCCAACACGCCGCCTTCTGTGGGATCGTGCATAGCCGTGGATATATCCGATAGCAGAAGAGCTTCCTTCACCACCGAGATACGTCTTATGAACCCGGCCGCCTTCTCCAGCAAGTCGTCGGATATCCCCGAGGCTTTGAGCTTCTCTCTGAAGTCGGTGGCCAAGATCGCCGCCGCTTCGAGAGCCGCGCTTTTAGTCATCACAACCACGTCGCCCGGCCTGGCTCCCCCCGTAGTCAAGTACTTATCGCCTTCGCCTATCGCGGCCATAACCACCAGCGGCCTCTCCACAGCTGTAGTCACCTCCGTATGACCGCCGACTATAGTCGCCCCTAGTTCTCTGGCCGCTTCGTCCATCTGCCGCGTGATTTCATCCAACACGTCCTCATCGACATTAGGAGGCAAAAATATCGTAGGGAGCAACCACCTAGGCTTCATGCCCCTAGTGGCTATGTCGTTAGACACAACGTGAACCGCCAACCATCCTAGTAGCTTCACCGCCCCCGACACAGGGTCTACGTGGACCGCAACATACGGCTTTCTGATCCTTAGGATGGCCGCGTCCTCGCCTAGGCTAGGTCCTAAGATCACGGAGGGGTCGTAGGCGCCGGTCCTAGGCCAGACGTAACGTCTCATTATATCTAGCGGCAGTTTGCCGACCTTCATCTTCTATTCAAAGCCCTCAGGAGACCTTCGGCGATCTCCGCCAGAGTTTTCTTGCTCTCGTCGTCTAGTTTATCCCAGTTCTCCAACAGGAAGTTGTATAGATTCTCGAAGGCTAATACAGCCTCCTTGATATAATCAGAGCCTATACCTAACAGCCTCCTGCCTTCTTCAGTCAACTCGTAGTACTTCTTGGGCCCCTCCACTTTGGCCACGCGTATAAGCCCCTCGGCCTCCAGTTGCGCCAAGGCGGGGTATATAGAGCCGGGCGAGGGACGCCAGAACCCCCACGTCATGCGTTCTATCTCCTCGGCTATCTGCGAGCCGGTCAACGGGCTACGGGACGCCAATATCCGCAATATTATGTACCTCAGTCCTCTCCTCCTGACGAATATAGGAGGTCCCTCGGCCCACCAATGTCTCCTGTGCCAATCCACCTCGAAATCGTTATCGGAAGTTTTAAATATTTCGAAAACCGAGTTTGGCAAGCACCTCATGGACTGCCCTATCTCTATTCTCTTTCGACAACATAAAGATATCGAGACCCCACCGTCTCGCCATATCGAGGAATCTGAGGTGGACGACGGCCAAGCCTCTTGGCGCGCCGAACAGAGCTGATCTAGCCGCGTCGAGGAACGAGGGACATTTAGCCTCCATAGGGCCTATCTCGTCCACAACTAAAAGATCCACGCCTTCGGCATCTAGCAACGATTTCATGAAGCCGCAAGCGCCGAGATCCACTACGTATTTACCGACCCTTGGTTCCCCCTCGCCGATCCTAGCCAACTGCACCCTACGTCCGTCCTTTAGACTCAACACGTCGAACCCTATCCTCACACCCTTCTCTCTTACCTCAAGCGTAACGAAGCCGCCCACAGCCGATCCATGCGCTTTAACTGCTTCGACCACCTTTAGGGCTAAGGTGGTTTTACCGACACCGGGAGGGCCGGATATAGCTATCCTCACAGCGCTACCTTAGGGCTATTTATAAAGATCAGCCCTTTCACGCATCATCACCGATCGGCTTCGTCCAGCTTCTTCATTAAGCAAAAATTATTGTTATACGATGATGAGCACAACCTAAAAGCTTGTGATTGCTGGAGTGGCCAGGGCTGATTATTGTTGAGGTTGCTTCCCTAGCATCTTAAGAAGCTCGAAGGCAACGCCGAGACCTCTCTGCACGTCGGGATCGCTCAACATGCCGAGCAGCCCCCATATCCCCTTCACAGGCTTGGGGTTCACTATGGCGTCAGGCTTGGCGTTCTTGCCCAGCCTCACTATCAACTCCTGCATCATAGCCTTCATGTTGAGCACATCGGGCGTCTCCAGCTTAGACATGGCGCCAAGCGTTCCATCGACTCCTACCGACAAGAGACGGAACACGGCGGGGTCCTGGAACAGATAATGTATAAGCTCCTCGAACCTGTTAACGACGATCATCAAAGCGTCGATAACGCCGGTCCTCTTGAGCTCTATCAACTGGTTGACCAAACCTTGTAGCTCGTCGGCGTGTTCAGTAAGCGTCTTCAACAACTCGGCGAGCTTCTCCTCGGCTTGAGGGGTGGTTTGGGCGCTCATATTGTCGTCGCGAGCCATGTCTTGTAGAACAAGTCCTTTATTAACTTGCCAAGCGGCGATTTCAGTATGTTATAGCAGCTGCCCATCCAAGCGGCTTTGTTGTTGGCCAAATCGAGCTTTATATCGCAGTTAAACATCATGCCGAACTCGCCGTAATCCATGGCGCAAGTCATTGCGTTGATTTGCACCGGATCCACGGGCTGGCCCAATATCTCGCCGGCGACCATGTTGGCGCTAGCCATGGCGGTGAAGTGGACGGGCACGCCCGCTGTAGGCAACCCTATGGCCGGCATGGAGTGTTCGCCGGGGAGATACACGTCGTCGTACTTAACGCTTCTTCCGGTCAATACATTGATGGGGGTCCAGACACCGTTAGGGAATTGGGCCGCCAGTGGAGTCCCCTCGAATGGTTTAGGCAATCTGTCGGGCGGCACCACTATCAATAAGTCATATTTGATCTTCTCGCCGCCGACTGTTATAGTCCTATTCTTCTCATCTACGGGCCCCGGCTGGGTTACGCCGCCTATATATTTTATGTTCTTTGCGGCGAAAGCCTCCTCAGTTATTTTGATCGCCTCAGGGCCTAGGGGCTGTATAGGGCGCTGGAATGGATGCACCAACGTGATGTCAACCTTATCTCTTATGCCTCTCTTTCTGAATATAGCGTCGAGTTGCCCCACTATCTCGAAGGGATATACGCCGCATCTATAGACGGGCTCCGGCGTATATACAACGACGCTACCCCCTTTGAAACTCATTAGAGCCTCTTTGAGCTTAAGGGCGCCATCTAAAGTATAGTTATGATAACCCGCGCCGAGGTTGTAGGACTTAAAATCGAAATCTGCGCCGAGGCTGGCTATTAGGTAGTCGTATTGGAACTTGCCTTGATCCGTCTCCACAGTTCTATTGTCTGGATCTATTTTCTTCACGACGGCCTTGACCGTCTTAACGCCTCTGTACGCAAATCTAGAGAGAGGCAACATGGCTTGCTGGGGCGAAATATCGCCGAGCGCTATGTTGACGAGCAGAGGCGGTAGTAAGTAGTAATCGGTGTCGCTTATAAGCGTTATCTCCACGTCGGCACGGCCCCGGACCCTCTCGGCGATCCTCTTAGCGGCGACCACGCCACCGACGCCGCCGCCGAGGATCAACACCTTTTTAGGCATAGGGATCTCATCGCCCACTTATTTAAGTATTAGCTAAGCTCTCTTTTCGATTTTCTGAAAATAAATTACGCCTCTGCCTTGATAAGTTTAGCAAGTGATTCAACGATTTTGGCCTTGACTTCCTCGAAGTGTTTAGGCAGATCCTCGGGGGCAAGCCCGCGCTGTAGGTATCTCGCAAACCTCCTCTTATACTCATCTTCGTTGCTTGATTTCAACTCCTTGGCGTATTCGGCTATATGGGCGCCCGATATCCTCTCGTCTTCTGGCAGTATATCCTCGTCGTGAGGTATCTCGAGCCCGGCGTCGATAGCGCCTTTAAGCACGGCGAACACCCTCGACTGGGGGACCGGCCTATGTAGGCCTATATCCAACACGGCTTTCTTCACCCCTTTGGCTAAAGCCTTATACCCTATCGCGAGACCTAGGAGATATGCGGCGGCTGTGTTGTTCTCGTCGCCCTTCCAGCCGAATTTCGCTAGATACCTCGTGTCCAGGCCTACTATCGTCTCGTCGCCTTGAGGCCTCGCGACGACAATCTGCGCGATGATATGCTTGTTGGTCCTCCTGACGACCAATCTCGGCAATCTGCTTTTAATCATCTTACGGCGTTTGCGGTAGTTAGTTACACCCATGCGGCGCCTCCTAAACGGGACCTTGTATCTACCCGATCTCGCCATGGCTTCACCTCACCTTCTCCTTAGCTAGGTTATGCTCATTTATGTAGGTCTTTAAGTGCCTAAGATCGCGGAAATAGTTGCCCTTAACCATCCTATAGAGCATACGCCACGTCGCTGGCTCTATGAGGCCCCTACGCTTAAGGGTGTTGAGGAACCTCCTCATAGATCTCACTTTGTTCTTCCAGGCCTCCTCCTCGTCGAGCCTAGGCCCCTTCTTGCTCCCATGTCCTCTCCTACGCCCTATTTTCTTCTTAGCGTGTTTCTCTCTCCACCGCCCCCTGCTGACGCCTTTCTTGTGTTCAGCCCATATGAGGCCCTCGTCTATCAAAGCCTTGACATCCTCCCTCGTGACCGCCTCCAAGATCCTATCTTGAGCCTCCGGCGATATCCTCACCCTGCTCACGCCTACGCCGAGGATATCGGCCGCCAGCCTCTTGACGTCGACCATAGCCCCCTATTGGCCAGCCGATTTATTTTTTTCCTCTTCCTGCGGCTGTTGTTGCTGGGGTTGTTGCGGCGTAGCCGCCTTCTCCTCGCGCTCAAGAGCCTCCAGAGCTTTCTTGCCGGGATTCAACACGTAGAATCCTTTTTCTCTCGCCTTCTTTATTATCTCTATTCTTTTCCTCAAGCCCACACCTCCGGCTATTCTAACCGCATATATCTTAGGGTCAAGCCCATCGAGGTCCTCAGGCCTATAGACGAGGGCCTCCACGAATCCGCTAGGATGGAGCCCCCTCGCCAACGCCGGCTTCCTGTAGCCCATCTTGACCTTAGGCGGATATCCCTTACGTTGTTGCCTGATCTTGCTATCCAAACTTCTCGGCTTTCTCCAGCCGGAATCCTCTATACGCACATAACGCCATTGATCTATTCTGACGAACTCAGGCTTCCTTCTCTTCATCTCGAGCCTAAGCCTCAATGCGGCTTCCAACTCCGCCGACAGCTCCCTTCTAGGACGAGACACGCCCCCTTCGATAAAGGGGGTTTTTAAATTCTCTATACGTTAAAAAACCTCGAATTAAATGCCATATGGACGTCGAGATAGGCGGCATCAAGGTTAGGTTCGTCACATGGCCCGAGGCCATCGAGATGTCGGAAGCTCTTGCCAGGAAGATACTGGAAAGCGGTTTCAAGCCAGAGATAATACTCGCCGTATCGAGAGGCGGGTTAGTGCCGGCGAGAATAATAAGCGACGTGTTGGACGTAGATAATATAGTCACTGCGGCAGTTAAGTACTGGGCCGTGGCCGAGAGGAGAGCGGAGAGACCCATATTATACCACGGCGTCGAGCCCAGCGTTATAGGCGGGAAGAAGGTGCTGGTGGTAGATGAAGTGGCCGACACAGGGGCGACTCTAAAGCTCATAGTGGATCTCCTCAACGTGATGGGCGTCGCCGAAGTCAAGAGCGCGGTTCTCCACGTCAAATCCACGAGCAGCTTCACGCCCGATTTCTATGCGGAGAAGGTGGCCGAGTGGGTATGGATATCTTATCCATGGAGCCGTTGGGAGGATCTCAGGGAATTCAAGAAGAGAGGCTACGATATATCTAGATATATAGAGAAAATCTGTTGATCAGCGGCTGACGCCATTTGCGCTGAGCTAAGTCCTCTCGATGATCTCCTCGTAGCCGCAGTTGGAGCAATAAAGCCGTTCCACGACTCTGTAGACGCCTCCTTGTATTTTAGCTGATCTCTCCACTATCTTTAACTTGGAGAAACAACGGGGGCATGTATACTCGGTGGGTCTATACACACCCGCCGAGGCCAGCACTCTTCTAACCTCGTAGGTGGACAGGCCGAAGGTCTTACCTATCTCCCTAAGGGAGGCCCCGTTGGCCCTCATCTCTACTATTTTAGCGATCACATCGGAGGGCAACCTTTCGGCTACATTCGATATCTTGCCCGAGGCCTTCGCCCTCTCTAGAGCGGCCTTGGTCCTCTGTCTGATGAACTCCCGCTCCATCGCGGCGACGAACGCGAGGACGGCCCTCAGGAACTGTCTATACATTCCGTCGACCGTCTGAAGTGCTTGTTCTCTCTCAGAGGCAGAGACCACGACTAGACCTAGCTTGTTCTCAACTACGTCTAGTAGGCGGAAGAGCTCTTGGAACGATCTGACCAACCTCGAAACCTCGTATACTAGGAGGACCTTTGGCCTGGGGTCCAGCGAGGTTGCCTCCTCCATCAGCCGTCTAAACGCAGGCCTCTCCCAAGGCTCGGTCGCGCCGGAGATCCCTACGTCGACGTAATGACGTAATATAGATATGCCGTGAGCAAGCGCCCATTTCTCTAGGTACTCCCGTTGGTTCTCGGGATCCTGCCCCTCGGTGGAGACGCGTATGTAGGTGACCGCTGGGATCACTACGGACGGAATGCTATAATTTTTATCGAACACATCGTATCACCAGTGAGAGTCGCCGGCGTCGATCTAGCTGTGGTGAGGCCGAGCGCCATAGCTGTGTTAGACGACTGTGAGCTTGTAGCATATCTGTCGGCTATGGAGCTGGATGAGATCGTCGCGGCCTTAAGGCCCTACAAGCCGGCCGTGGTGGCCATAGATGCGCCTCTGACGAGGCCCGAGGGGTGGCTTAGAGATGTCGAGAAAGAGCTCCGTAAGATGGGCTACAAGTTGCTTCCGCCTCTGATGGGGCCCATGGCGAAGTTGACCGAGAGAGGCATCAAGCTGGCCCAGATGTTGGGAAACGCCATCGAAGTGCATCCCAGGACCTCCATGAAGGCCATGGGCTTAAATCCGCAAGATCTGGAGGAAAAGTATAGACCACCGACTAAGGATCACCTAGATGCCGTTCTGGCCGCGTTAACGGCTCTCGCCTATCTGCGCGGGCTCTATAGGGCTATAGGGCCCTTCGTCTTGCCTACAAGAAACCCTTGCCAAACCCAATGAATCGGTCGAATCAGTAGACGTACGCCAGGAGAACTCCGCCTGTTCTCTTCTCTTTAGCTTCTACATGCGACATGACGCCATGTGGGGTCGAGATGACCAATATGCCTATCTGCCTCGCGGGTAGGAACTTTTGTTCCCAAAGCGGTATATCTCTCCATTTAACGTAATAACGCGGCTTGATAGGGCCGATGTCGTTTATCTTTCCTAGTAGCTTGACTATATATTTCCCTCCTCTGCCGTCGTCGATGTACTCTATCTCGCCTATATACCCATTCCTCTGGAGTACTCTCAACGTGTAGTAGACTAGTTTGCTCACAGGCCAGATGACCACTTGCCCCTTCCCTATGGTCTCCGCGTTCTTTATCGATATGAGCGCGTTGGAAAGCACGTCGAGCATGGCGTCACCTCAAGGCAGTATTTTTAAGTTTAATAGTAGCGGCGGAATCCGAGCTCCTCGGCGACTTCTCTAAAACAACGTCTACACAGCATTAAACCGTATTTACGTATTATCGCCTCTCTAGTGCCGCATCGTTGACAACGGATGGCGCCCCTCCCGAATTTCCTCTCCTTCGGAGGTCTCACTTTGCCCATCGCCTACTCGCGGCAAGGCCGTATTAAAATTTTTCTGGCTGTCAGCGCCCGCCATTGCGTGGCAAGGCCTCGTCACGAATAAGCGTGGGTTCAACACATCATCGCTTTAAAGATAGGTTCAGTTCTTAAAGGATTCTTCATCTAATCTAGGGGGTGAAGCCACATCACCGAGATACTTCGACGCACATGGTTATAAACCTCTTCGCGGGGGATTACGGCCAGAATAGCCGCTGGCGACCATAAGGTTTTTATTGCTAATAGACACGTTCATAGTGCCCAAGTTAGTATTCGTAACAGGCGGCGTAATGTCGAGCGTAGGGAAAGGCGTGACCACGGCCAGCATGGGCCGTATCTTAAGGGCTAGAGGTCTCAAGGTGAACGCGATCAAGATAGATCCATATCTCAACGTCGACGCCGGCACTATGAATCCGTATCAACACGGCGAGGTCTTCGTGACCTACGACGGCGGTGAGATCGATCTCGACCTAGGCCATTACGAACGATTTCTAGACGTGGAGCTCTCGAAACGTAATAACATCACGTCCGGCCAGATCTACTTGTCCGTCATAGAGAAGGAGAGGAAGGGAGAATACCTAGGGCAGACCGTCCAGTTAATCCCCCACGTAACAGATGAAATAAAAAAGCGGATCATCGAGGCGGCTGACGGCTTCGACGTAACTTTGGTGGAGATAGGAGGCACTGTCGGCGATTACGAGCAACTACCGTTCCTCGAGGCTGCGAGACAGTTGAGGCTAGAGCTCGGGGAAGACGTCTTGTTCGTACATGTAGCTTGGGTTCCGTTTCTGCCGACAACGGAGGAGTTCAAGACTAAACCGCTTCAACATAGCGTGGCGGAGCTTAGACGTTACGGCATACAGCCTGACGCGATAGTGGCGCGTTCGCAGAAACCTCTCGATAAATCGGCTATCAAAAAGATCTCGCTTCATGCAAACGTGCCCATCTCGGCCATATTCAACTCCTACGACGTAGATACCATCTACAGAGTACCCTTAATACTAGAGGAGCAAGGTATGGGCGAGTTCTTAACCAACAAACTCGGTCTAAAGGGCACTAAGCCCGATTTCGGCGAATGGAGGTCGTTCGTGGAGACGTTGGTAAACCCGACCCATATCGTGAAGGTCGGCATGTGCGGCAAGTACGTAGAGCTGAAGGATTCGTATATAAGCATAGTGGAGGCACTGAGACACGCGGGCGCCGCAGTTAAGGCGGGCGTCAAGCCGGTATGGATAAGCTCGGATGAGGTTGAGAAACGACCCGAGATCTTGGAGAACGTAGATATCGACGCCATGGTGGTTCTGCCGGGCTTCGGCAGGAGAGGAACCGAGGGCATGATAGAATGCATTAAACACGCTCGTGTGAACAAGATACCGTTCCTCGGGATATGTTTCGGCATGCAGCTAGCTGTCGTGGAGTTCGCCAGAAACGTGCTGGGCCTTAAAGGCGCGAATTCGACGGAGCTGGACCCAGAGACTCCGCACCCCGTGGTTCACCTCGCGCCGGAGCAATCAGGTGTGGACAAACTAGGAGGCACCATGATACTAGGCAATAGGGAGGTCGAGATAGTGCCCGAAACCCTAGCCCATAGGCTGTACGGAGCCGATCGCACCGTAGAGAGACATAGACATCGTTACGAGGTTAACCTAGACTACTTGCCTAAACTCCAGGAGGCCGGCCTTGTGGTATCAGGTTGGCGTACCGATATAAGGAGGGTTGAGATAATCGAGTTGAGGGATCATCCGTTTTTCTTTGCCACGCAGTTCCATCCTGAGTTCAAGAGCAGGCCGACCAAGCCGAGGCCGACGTTCCTAGGCTTGATGCAAGCAGCCCTATCCTCCAGCAGAGGCTAAGATGGCAGCGGCGGTTATCAACACATAGGCGATCAACATAACTTCATCGGGTCTTTGGCCTAGCAACAAGTAGCCCCAGAGGGCCGCCAACACGGGCTCCAGCGTGGCGATCACCGAGGCTTTCGCCGCCCCGATAACCTTGACCCCCGATGAGAAGAGCCTATAAGGCACGACTGTGCACAGAACGCCTAGGTATATCCCTAAGGCGAGGGGCCTTAGGACGTCGCCGGGCCCGTAGAGGGCCACATAGGCCGCCGTCGCCGGCGCCGTCACGGCTAGAGTGTAGGGCATAGCCCTAAGGGATACGTCCACGTCCATCCCCCGCCGGGAGTAGAACCTAGCTACGGCTATATACGAGCCGTAGGAGGCGCCGGAGGCCAGGCCGGCCGCCAACCCGATCGCGCTTAGAACTCCCTTGTGGGTCTCCAGAAACATCAAGGCCACGGCCGTCGTTACCAGAGCCACAGCGATTATGTCGTTTCTAGTAGGCCTCTCGCCTAAGGCCGCCGAGATGGAGGTCGTCCAAAGAGGGGCTGTATACAACAGATAGGCGGCAGGCCCGAGGCCTACCAACACCGCCGCGAGCGGATATACCGTGAAGAGGACTCCTAACAGCACGCCGGATATAGCCGCGGCCTTCCCGCCGGGCCTCGCAAAAAAGATGGCTACGGCCGAGGCGGTGAGGGATCTGAAGAACGCCAACACGACGTAGTTACCGCTGTATATACTAGCTAAACCTATCGTGGACCAAAACGCGGCAGAAATCAATATCTCAACAATAGGCTTTAGTCTAGTATCCACTTCCTGATATCCTTGCTGTGGGCGTAGGCATACAAGGAGACCAACACTATCAACGCGACAATCACCAACAGATATATGGCTGATTCTACCGATAGAGGGCTTATAGCGAAGTATATAATGGGCACAGCTATCAAAGGCTCGAGCGTGACCAACATGAGCACATAGCCGAAGTACTGCATAGCTAACCGCGACTTAGCCTCGCCTTGAGGCGGATTACCGGCCTCGTACCTCCTCCTCTTTGCCTCGGTCGGGGCTTGCGGCGCGATTAAATATATGGCGTAAACCGCGATCAACGTTAGGCCTAAAATCAAGAGAAAGACTATGGTCAAAGCCAGCCAATCGCTCATAGGAGCAACGACCCTCCGCCTTTTTATACATTGACGCGCCGAAGGCATTTATTTAAACTACGACGTACGCTATATTATGGCCGACGTCGTGCCGATCAAGGTCTTCGGCTCCTCTACCATCGGCGTATACATAGTGGCTAATAACAACATGGCTTTGGTGCCTCCCGACATCCCGGAGAAGATAGACGACGAGGTTAAAAACGTGCTGGGAGATACCGTGGTCAGGACCACCATAGCTAAATCGCCTCTGCTCGGCATCTTCGTGGTGATGAACGACAACGGGATATTGATCCCCAGCATAGCGCTGGAGGATGAGGTGAACTTGCTCAAGGGGTTGGGCTTAAACTTAGGCGTTCTGCACACTAAGTACACAGCCATAGCTAACCTAGTGGTGGCCAACAACAAAGCCGCCTTGGTCTCGCCCATACTCGAGCCCGAGAATAGAAAGATAATTGCGGACGTCTTAGGCGTCGAGGTCTTCGTAGATTCCGTAGCTAACTCGCCGCTAGTAGGCTCGGTCGTAGTCGCCAACTCGCGGGGGGCCTTGGTAGCTCCCGACGCCACCGATAGCGACCTTAAGAAGCTGGAGAAATACCTGGGCGTTCACGCAGATGTCGGCACAGTGAATAGAGGCCGTTCCTTCCTGAGAGGCGGTATAGTGGCCAACGATAAAGGCGCACTCGTCGGCTGGGAGACCACCGGCGCTGAGATAATGCGTATACTATCGACTTTGTTCAAAGCCTAGCCGATGTGCCGTCTTTAGCGACAACAAGTCCGGCTACTTTAGGCGTTTTGAAAGCGAAAGGGGCGTAAAAGCTTAATATTGACCCCCTTTTCGCCATCGTGGCTAAGGTGTACCTTGTGTCGGGTGTAGCGAAATTACAGAATGGAACGATGAAGTTCAAGCTCTACATACCTGCCGTCAAGCCTAGAGATGCCATAGAGAAGGCCTACGAGCTGATAGGCAGTAGGCATAAGGCTAAGAGGTACCAGATAATCCTCGAGAAGATCGAGGAGGCGCCTCTCGAGAGGATCCCCGACAACATAAAGCTCTTTAGTTATATAGACAGAGTTGTGGTGTACTAATGTCAGCGACGAGGTTAACCAGAGAGGACGTCGCGAGACTTGTCGATGAATATCAGCTCCTTTCCGAGCTGATAGCCAGCCTACAAGCCCAGCTGACTTTAGTCAACGACTCGATAGAGGAGCTCAAGACGGCTCTAGAAGGGCTGAAGTCGCTTGACGCAGAGGCTGAGCGATATATCCATATAGGCGCTGGCGTGTACCTAAAGGCCTCTGTAGAGAAGGCGGAGATCTTGACGCCCTTGGGCGCCAGCTATTATGCGTTTCTCGATAAGCAAAATGCCGAACGTATATTAAACGAGAGACTTGAGGAGCTAAATAATGTTAAATCAAACTTGGAATCTAATCTAGCCAAATTAGGCGAGAGGGCAGCCCAGGTGAGGGATATCCTAGAGCGGCTTGGAGTTGTCAGCTGATGTTTGAAAAACTAAGGAAAACTTTCACTAAGTTTGTAGAGACTGTAGTCTCGGCGGTAAAGGAGGACGTCTTGGGGGAGAAGGAAGTATCGCAACTTGTCGACGATCTATACTTGGAGCTCGTAGAAAGCGATGTAGCTGTGGAGGTGGCCGATGCGGTAACTTCGGCGTTGCGATCAAAACTTGTAGGCGTGAAGGTGCCCAGGTTCGGCGATAGGGAGTCCGTCGTGAGGCGCGCTATCTACGACGCGTTGCTTTCAATAGTAGGCGATGTACCCGACATAGATCTAGAGGCCGAGATCTCCGCCGGATTGAAACAATCGAGGCCTATCGTGTTGATGTTCCTAGGCCCCAACGGCTACGGCAAGACCACGACCTTAGCCAAGATGGCCTATCTCTTCAAATCCAAGGGTCTCCAAAGCGTTTTGGCCGCCGCAGATACCTTCAGAGCGGGCGCCAAGGAACAGCTAGAGGAACACGGGCGGAGGCTGGGCTTAAGAGTGATAGGCGGAAAGTACGGCTCTGATCCCGCGTCGGTCGCGTACGACGCAGTTCAACATGCAAGGGCTAGAGATATACCGCTTGTCCTCATAGACACGGCAGGCCGTATGCATACAGATAGAAACCTCATGGACGAGCTTTCGAAAATACAAAGAGTAGTTGAGCCGCATTTTTCCATATTTGTTTTCGATGCACAACTAGGTAATGAAGCTCTTGAGATAGCTAGGTATTACGGTAAATATGTCAAGATAGACGGCATGATAGCCACCAAAGTGGATTCCTATCCAAAAGGCGGCTCTATCCTTACGTTTCTCTACGCCCTCAAGAGGCCTATCTACTACCTAGGCGTAGGTCAGCAATACGGCGATCTGGTTAAGTTCAAGAAGGAGGATTATATAGGCCAGCTCCTCGGATATAAGCCCAGTTGATTTGCTCAAGCTGGCGACGAGAGAGTTTTTAATATTCCGATTAGCTCGTAGCGTGGCTATCGACGAAAAAATAAGGGAATTCATAAGGGACGCCAAATGGGTGATCTCGATAGCAGAGAAGCCGAGCTCTAAGGAGTTCAACTTAGTCGTGAAGTTCTTGCTCTTCCTAGCGTTCGCAGTCGGCGTGATCCAGTTTGTATTTTATATAGCTAATGTCTACATGACAGAGTACCTCAGCGGTTCGTCGCTTGCTACCTATACGCTATCATCGACGCAAGAAGCCGTGGCCGTAGTGTCGAGCCTTGCGCTCATATTCGCCGCGTTGATATACATAGTGATTAAGTTAGGATGATGTCCTCGCAGCAGTGCCCCATATACTCGATAAGCACAGTGGGGAGGCAAGAATACAACGTCACGATGGTGCTTAAGTTACGTAGCGAATCCGGCAAACAGCCGGTGTACTCAATACTTGTCCCCAAGGAACCTTTCGGCGTTATCTTCATCGAGGCTGAGTCGTTGGCTGTAGTCTACAGAGTGGCCTACGGAGTCAAACACGTCAAAGGAGTATTGAAGGGGAAGACCAGCTTGGAGGAGATAGTTAAGTATATAGAGCCGAAGAAGCCCGCGATAGATATCGATGTAAACGACGAGGTCGAGATACTTGCGGATGTGCTGAAAGGTAGCAGAGGCCGCGTGGTCTCCGTCGATAAGGAGAAGGGCTTGGTGAGGGTCGAGTTGCTTGACTCGCCTTTCCCGATGCCGCTTGATCTAAAGGCGAGCGAGGTGAAGGTAGTTAAGAAGGCCGGCAGATGACGGCAAAAATTAAATAGTGGCCTCAAGACCGGCGCGTGGCTAAACGCATAATAAATGTGCCGCTCCAAGGAGGGAGATTTGCGCCTAACCCTCAGTTTCAAGACGCGGTAAAGAGCGCGGGATTGGATCCTAACGCAGTATCTCAGAAAGTCCAAGAAGCATTGAAGAAATATACAGGTTTCCCCATATCAAAGGTCGAGTTAGAAGTTGAAGAGACCACCAAGGAGTTCGCTGTGCTCGTTAAGTTGCCGCCTATAGGGGATTTATTGCTGAAGATTCTCGGCAAGGACACTGGGCCTCACGACGCCTCGAAGGAGACCATAGGAGATCTGCCTATAGATAAGATAATCCAGATAGCTGTAGCGAAATATCCAGAGCTTAAATCGAAGAGCCTAAAGTCTGCAGTTAAACAAGTATTGAGTACTTGTAAGGCTATGGGTATCACAGTTAACGGCAAGCCTGCGGGCGATATCATAAAGGAACTAGACTCCGGAGCCTACGATGATATAATTAAAAAGGCCGAAGAACAGTTGACGCTATGAGCGTAGCTACTTTGATAAAACAAGATGCGTTGCTTAATGCCGTCAAGGAGGCTATAAATAAGGGGAGAAAGCATAAGTTCACAGAAAGTATAGACTTAATAATTGTACTGAGAGATGTTGATATAAATAAACCAGAGAACCGTATAAACATAAATGTT
The DNA here is from genome assembly GCA_964342785.1 of uncultured Thermoproteaceae archaeon. Lineage (GTDB taxonomy): Archaea > Thermoproteota > Thermoprotei > Thermoproteales > Thermoproteaceae > Thermoproteus. The sequence goes on along the minus strand of CAYFGI010000006.1, from coordinate 14,896 downwards.
CCTTTACCTCACCCGCCCAAATTGAACAAAATCGCTGCCTTTGCTTCCGGCGCCTTCGAGGTGGCGGCTAAGAACGCCGGAGTCGATGCGGTAATAGGGAGAGACCAGATAGAGGCTCTGGCCGGGAAGAAACGAGAGATAAGGAAGCTCGCCAAGAGGTACGATTACTTTATAGCACCTCCCGACCTAATGCCGTTAATAGGCCGCGTGCTCGGCGCCATCTTCGGGCCTAGAGGCAAGATGCCTGAAGTTGTGCCGCCTAATGTCGACGTAAAATCTGTCGTCGATAGGCTCAAGAGAAGCGTGAGGCTTAGGATTAGAAACGAGCCGGTGGTCAAGCTGAGAGTCGGCTCCGAGAGCCAGAAGCCCGAGGAGGTGGTCGCCAATATATTAACCGTGCTTGAAGAGCTCAACGCTAAGTTCCCCCTGAAGCAACACGTAGCTCGTATATACATCAAGAAGACCATGGGGCCTCCGATCTCGTTAAAAGAGGAGATCTTCGCAACGAGGTAACAGCCACATCAAGGCCCGGTATCCCGGATTATTATAGGGGTCTATAGGTGTACGCGGCCGATCTCCCTGCTGACCGCGTTAACGATGCAATCTGAGCGTTATATCAATATGGATATCGCCGGAAGGGGGCCAGCGCCGGCGACAAGTTTTATAAATGCGCCCGAGAGATGCCGCGATGGCTATCGAATTAGGCAAGCGTCTTTATAGGCGCGAGAAGCCGTACCCCACAAAAAAGGCTAAGATAGTGGCCGAACTAGAGGAGTTAGCGAAACGTTATAACTACATATTTATCTTCGATCTCCACGGCCTTTCTGCAAGGATTCTTCACGAGTACCGCTTTAGGCTAAGAGGCTCTGGCGTTGTTAAGGTCGCCAAACATAACTTAGTAAGGATAGCGTTAAAAAGAGCTTACGGCGATGTGCCGCCCGATGTGGATAAGGAGCTCTTCGGGGAGAGGGCATATATCTTTACTAACGAAAACCCTGCGCTATTTGTAAAACTAGTTGAGGCTAAGGCCGTCAGGAGAAAGGCCAGGGCGGGCGACGTGGCGCCTTACGATATAATCGCCCCCGCCGGGCCTACGAACCTCTCGCCAGGCCCGATCCTCAGCAAGTTCGGCAAGCTTAAGATCCCGACGAGGGTGCAGGAGGGCAAGATCTGGATAGCTAAGGATAGCCCAGTGGTTAAGGCCGGCCAACAGATCACCGACGAGATAGCCGATATATTGAGGGTGCTGGGCGTGGAGCCTATCTACGAGAAGTTGAGGCTTCTCGGGGTGATCTGGAGAGGCCGCAGGTTCGTCCCGATAGAGGAGATCTCCGTAGAGCCGAAGAAGTATTTCGATATGTTCCAACAAGCCGCTGTGTCCGCCAGAAACTTGGCCTTGAACATAGTGTATCCGACTCCTGAGGTGTTGGCGGTAGTCTTGCCGAACGCCCACGCCCGCGCCTTATCGCTTGCCGTGCGGCTCGGCATTATATCTAAGGAGACCTTGCCGGCGTTGTTAGCCAGGGCCTCCTCCGAGGCATCGGCGCTTGCCGCCTTGATCGCGCCGAAAGCTCCCGAGCTAGGCATCCAAGTCCAGCAGTCTCAACAAGTAGAGCAGAAGGCTGCTGGCGGGGAGGAGAAGAAGGAGGAGAAGCCAGCTGAAGAGGGGGAGAAGGGGCCGAGCGAGGAGGATATCGCAAGCGGCTTGGCTTCTTTATTCTAGAAGGTGTTCCGGGTTTTCGCGCCTGGAGTCGTCAAACTGTTTGGAGAACATGCAGTAGTATACGGCAGACCGGCTATCGCGGCAGCGGTCAACAAAGGCATTGAGGTACTCTGCGAGAAGAGCGATAAGACGATCGTTAGGACGGGCAAGGCCTACGTGGATCTGGAGTATATACACGATGTAGGGACGGCGTTAGCTCGAGGACACGAGCGGTTCCTTTCCTATGTGATCTCCGCGCTCAAGATCGCCGAGAGTTCCTTCGGCGTTTTGAAGGCATCGTTCGAGATAAAAAGCGATTTCCCGCCGAGCATAGGCGCCGCCACCTCCGCGTCGGTATCGGTGGGGCTACTTAAAGCGTATGCGGCTTGTCTCGGCATAGAGATAGCCCCCGAGGAGCTAGCCAAGCTGGCCCATAAGGTGGAGCTAGAGGTGCAAGGCGCGGCGTCGCCTATGGACACAGCCGTGTCGGCCATCGGAGGCGTGTTAAGAATCGAGACGAACCCGTTTAGATACCGTCGGGTCAACTCCTCGATCAACGACTTCATCCTAGCGCTACTTCCACGGAGGGGGCTCACTAAAGATATAGTTGCGGACGTGAAGGCCTTGAAAGCCCGCAGAAGATCTGTCGATGCGATAATGGACGCCATAGGGCGCGTAGTAGACGAAGCCGAAAGTTGTCTAGAGTCCGGCGATCTAGTTTGCGTGGGGGAGCTCATGGAGATAAACAACTGGCTTCTCGGCGCTTTAGGCGTCGTGGGATACGACGTGATAACTATGCTTAGATACTTAAAGCCCTATATATACGGCGGGAAAATAAGCGGAGCTGGGCGCGGAGGCGTCGTCGTGTTGTTGCCTAGGAGGAAGGAGGAATTGAAGGAGGTGCTTTTAGCTACCGATGTGCCCTTCGTGGAGGTGAAAGTAGAAGCCGCCGGCGCCAGGGCGATATGATGGAGATCCTTGGCCTCACTGGCCTCCTCTTAATAGCAGGAGGCTGGGCCCTTACTATAATCAGAAGGTCGCCCCCGCCTCCGCTGGATTTAACCGCCGTTTATTTTGCTGGCAGCGTCATCTTGACGATATATGCCGTCTGGGAGAAAGACCCTGTGTTCACAACGCTTAACGCAGCATCGTCGGCACTTTCGCTGATCAACATAGTAAGGGCATTACGTCGTAACGTCAAAAATAACTATTGAAGACATACAGCCATGGCGAGCTCCGCCAGAAGACCTATCGTGGGCGGGAAGCTGTACCATATAATGGTCGAGCCTGGCTCGATCCCGCGGTATGTCCTCCTCCCAGGCGACCCCGGGAGGGTCCCCAAGATAGCCTCGACGTGGGATGAAAGCCGCGAGGTTGCGCGCAACAGGGAGTTCGTTACATTTGTAGGGAAGTACAAGGGAGCGCCTATAGCTGCCACCTCGACGGGCATAGGCTCCGGCTCGACCGCCATAGCCGTCGAGGAGCTTCTGGCCGCCGGCGCCGACACTTTCATCAGAGTAGGCACGACCGGCGCACTTAGACGCGATATAAGGATAGGAGATTTGATCATAGCAAACGCCGCGGTGCGGTGGGATGGCGCCAGCAGATGGTATGCACCGCCCGAGTACCCGGCCGTGGCCCACTGGTCCGTCTTGAAGACGCTTATAGAAGCTGCGGAGAGCCTCGGAGTTAGATACCATGTAGGCATAGTCGCCTCCACCGATTCGTTCTACATAGGTCAAGAAAGGCCTGGATACAAAGGCTTCTTGCCGCCTTGGGCCAGGGGACTCGTGGAGACCTTGAGATCTCTAAACGTCTTAAGTTTCGAGATGGAGACAGCGACGATCTTCACCTTAGCTTCTATATACGGAGCTAGAGCTGGCGGCGTGTACGCGGTGATCGCTAATAGAGAAACCGACGAGTTTATCGCAGAAGCTGGAGTGGAAGACGCTATAAAGGTAGCCGATGAAGCCGTGAGGATCCTCGCCGAGGCGGACTCTTGATGATAATAAAATTGATATATATCAAAGATATAGCTATATTAGATGCGAAGGATTTAGTTCCATGCGGCGACGCCTTCTCCATGAGACTTAAAGGTAAACTCATATCCATCTGCGGCAACGTCTATGAGCTCTCCGAGGATATACCTAAGTTTCGCAAAGGGGCTTTGAGGGCGGCCAACGGCGTATATCTAATCGAATGCGATGAGGATATGAACTGCGTAGCCGCTAGAAGCCGCTAGCGTTAAATACCAAGCCTTGAGAAACGCCGTGGATGTGACCGTAGCTGTTTACAACATATCGAGCTTGCCGAGACTCATGGAGTTCGCTAGAGTTACATATGGCTTCGGGATCAAGCGCCTAGCCGCCGTTAGGGTGTTCGGATCCGCCGCGCAACAAATAGGCGATTTGTTCAAGTACGCCTTCAAGGTGGGCGGCGAGGTCCTCGTCTTCAACGACCTTAAGGATCTCGTCGAGGCCTTGAGGCCCGACCTGGTGGTCGCGCTCACCAAGGCGGATAAAGGCGTTGAGCCTCTGGGCGATCTACCGGATGGACGTATCGTGATAGTAGCCAGCGGATCGGATCTACCGATAACTCAAAGAGAGTTGCCCCAAGGGGCTAAGCTGGCGTACGCCGTGGAGGACGATATAGGCTCGGTAGGCCAATTAGTCATAGCACTATATAGGTTGAAAAAGGTAAGTTAATCAACCTTTACCTGTATTTCTTGAGGTTTCACCTTCTTTGCTGTTATAATCAATACTCCGTTTTTATAAGATGCTTTAGCCGACGACGGCTCTATCTTGAAGGGGAGGTAGACCTTCTTGGTATATTTACGTTCGCCTCTGGCGCCCTCAGCTCTTATGTAGTCTCCATCCCTCGAGATGTATATAGATATATCGCTTGGCTCTAGCCCCGGCATATCTATCTCTATCACGGCGTCATCGCCTTGTTCCTTTATGTTCACCCCTTGTTCTACTGTCATCTTCCGGACGGTGCCGGTGGTGGTCTTTACGACGTCCTCGACCGTCTTCTGGAGCGCCTTCGTTAATTCGTCGAAAGTCCTCCTTATCTCGTTCAAGATGTCCTCGCCCATATACGTGCGTCGGAGGCCTTATAAAAGCCTTTCCGGATATATTTATCGAGGTCAGTACTTCAATGCGCACGGCAAGATTCTTAGCCAAGCGGGCATCGGAATATCTGGCGATATGGCTGGTCGCGATCACGTTCGATTTCTTCATACCCAGAGCGGCGCCAATTTTAGCTGTACATACGCCGAGTGGACAATTGACGCGGATACTGGGCACACAAGGCCCACTATATGAGCAATACCTCAGGTTCCTGTGGAACCTCCTACACATGAACCTCGGCATATCTCTATGGCTCTACGGCACGCCGGTCGCTTATCTAGTGGCCAGAGCTCTCCAATACGACGTTGTTTTGTTGGTTCCGGCTCTGCTCATATCGTGGTATCTAGGCGATAGGCTTGGCGTATACCTCGGCACGTCCAAGAGAAACGTAGCGATCGAAAAGATCGCAGTTCCGTTGCTCTACGCCGTGAGCAGCGCTCCTTACTTCTGGTGGGCCATGTTGTTCACCAACGTACTGTCGTCTATTGGGTTGTCTCCGCCTACGGGCGTCACATATTCGCTTATTCCCTCAGCCTCGTTGCTATACATTGCAGATTTCTTAAGGCACTTGGCGTTGCCTCTAGCCACGTTGATATTCGTTATGACGGGCATGTGGACGTTAAACGCGCGGGAAAGCGTCATATCAGAGCTAAGGAGCTACTACGTCCTTTACGAAGAGATGCTAGGATTCGAGGACTCGATTATGAGGAGACATGTGGATAAGAACTCAAGAGGGCCGTTGCTGACGTATCTAGCTATATCATTGGGGCTCGTAGCATCTGGTAGCTATATCCTCGAGGCGGTCTTGGGATACCCAGGTATCGGCGTTTTGTTATACAACGCGATTTCGAACTATGACTATATGCTCATACAAGGTATCTTCTCGGTCGTGATAACGTTGATCCTCGTGTTGAACTTCGCCATAGATGTTCTGCTCGTAGCTCTGGATCCCAGGATGCGTCTAACATCCTAGCTATCTCCGGGCGGGATGAACCCATTTAAACTAGGGAGAACTGGAGGGCATGGGCTTCGTGTATCCTGACGGTATAATATCGACGGCCGGCCATGTCGACGCCGGCAAGACCAGCGTCGTCTACGCCCTCTCCGGCGTTTGGGTTGCGCGACATAGCGAGGAGGTGAAAAAAGCCATGACGATAAAGCTAGGCTATACGCAGATAGGCGTATACGATTGTTCCGGCTCGGAATATCCTCTCTCGGACGGCCTTCTGAACGACGGGAAATGCCCCGATGGATCGGAGCCGAAGCTTATACGCAAGATCTCGATAGTCGATGTCCCGGGCCACGAGGTCCTCATAGCAACCATGGTCTCGGGCGCCGCCGCCGTCGATGCGGCCCTTATGGTTATAGACGCCACTATGCCGGTCCCCCAGCCGCAGACAGCCGAACATTTCGCGGTTCTGGACATAATAGGCGTTAGGAACATGGTGGTCGCTCAGAACAAGATAGACCTAGTCCCAAAGGAGAAGGCTATCGAGAACTACCGGCAGATAAGAAAATTCTTGGCGGGGACTTGGGCCGAGAACTCCCCGGTGATTCCGGTCTCGGCGTTGCATAAAGTCAACGCAGATGTGTTGGCGCATTACGTGGCGAGAATAACGCCGAGACGTGAACCGGACCTCTCGAAGCCAGCCCGCATGGTCGTATTAAGATCATTTAACGTCAATCCGCCTGGAACGCCTGCCGATAAGTTGAGGGGAGGCGTGCTCGGAGGGACTTTGCTACAAGGCTCGATAAAGCTAGGCGATGAGATAGAAATAAGACCTGGGCTGAAGCTAGATAGGCCCGGCGTCAAATCCCCATATCAGCCGTTATTAACAAAAGTAGTTGGCATAGAGTACGGCGGCGAGAAAGCCGAAGAGGCTAGGCCGGGGGGTCTCGTGGGCATAATGACCACGTTGGATCCGGCATTGGCCAAGGCGGATGCGTTGGCTGGCTCTGTCGTGGGCAAGCCGGGCACTCTTCCGCCGATTTGGACGGCGTTGGAGCTCGAGGTGAGGGAGTTGCCTAGATTCGGCGAGAAGGCAGAGCCTATGAAGCCCAACGAGGTGGTGCTGGTATCTGTAGGGGCTGCTACCGTCTTCGGCGTTGTGCAGTCCGTTAGGAAAGACATAGCCACCATAGCCTTAAGGAAGGCGATCTCAGCAGAGCAAGGCTCTAAGGTTGTCATAACGAGGCAGATAAAGAACCGTTGGATAGTTAGCAATTACGGCGTCCTAAAAGGCGGGAACGTAGCGTTGGAGTGATCAGATAACTCCGCGCCGTAGAGCTCCGCCTCTGCCCGCATCTTGATTCCTCGTCCATTTGGCGAGGAACTGCCTATAACACTCTCTGCTACAAAAAACCCAAGGCTTGTTGACGCAACAAGTCTTGACGACTATAGGGGTGCTTGTTATCACCTTCCCGCAGTTAGAACACCTCAGCTCGGTTGTCCTAGCTACTTTAAGCTCAAACGGCATGCGTAACGGCGGTGAGATCCTTGGCGATTATCTCAGCGACTTTCTTGCCCGACATGAGCATACCGCCGAATATAGGTCCCATCCTCGGCAGACCGTAAACAGCGCTTACAGCCATCCCCGCTACGTAAAGACCGGGGGCGACCCTACCGGTGTGTTCTACGACCAGCTTCTCGGAGACCTCGGACCAAGCCGATTTCTCGCCTAAGAGCTGTATCCCCAGCTCCGGCACCTTCCTGGACGCTATAGAGACGACCTCGGCGTCGTGGCCCGTGGCGTCTACAACGGCTTTCGCTTGCGTGTAGAGAGGATCTGCGTGCATCCCCGACATCTGGATTGGAGTCCATATCCACAACAAGCCGGTTATCCTAGGCGGGTTTCCTCTGAATATAACGTCGTCGACATGTACGCCCAGCAATATCTTAGCTCCTGCGTCTATGGCGCCGGTAGCCAGCTTAGCTATGAGCTCAGCTGGATCGACCGTGTAGAGCCCATCCTCAGCGGGTTTGTACCTAACCTTGAAGTCTCTCAATATCGGCAAGGCCTCTTCTTGCACCACTATTTTAGGTATCATGTTGCCGCCCGGCCCTATGCCTCCGCCGAACGAGAACCTCCTCTCGAACACAAGCACTTTAAGGCCCTTCTCCGCCAGGTAGCGAGCGGCCGTGAGGCCCGATGGCCCGGCTCCCACTATGGCGACGTCTACATCGCTGTATTCGTACAAGTCCTCAAGTCCGTGTTTTATTATCGCCCTGCCTATCTTGAGCTCCATGGCCTTGTTGCGTTGATGATATTTAACTTTTATCGTTTGAAGATAACAAACTTATCTCAGACGAGGCAGCTAAACAAAGCCGATGGGGTAGCCTCCGAGGTCCTCCACAGCTACCTTAATTAATACTCCTCGAACCGCCCCATGGAGGAGGTCATATACAGGGGGAGGAAGTTCACCTTGGTCAGAAGGGCTAGAAACGTGGGCGGCAAGACGGCATGGGGCGAGTACCTCGTGCATCCCGGAGCCGTGGCCGTGCTGGCCCTCCTAAACGGCGAGGCGATCCTCGTCAAGCAGTACAGGCCAGCCCTGGGCGCTTGGACGCTGGAGATACCGGCGGGCACGTTGGAGCCCGGCGAGAGCCCCGAGGAGGCGGCCGTGAGAGAGATGGTAGAGGAGACCGGCTATAGGCCCGCGTCGCTCGTCCCGCTGATAGAGTTCTACCCAACGCCTGGCGTGAGTAATGAGTATATAAGGATCTACTTAGCCGGGAGCTTGGAATACGTGGGCGTGGGCGACAGAGACCTCGAGGAGCAAGACATGGAGGTGCTCAGAATGCCCGCGCGGGAAGTCCTCAAGATGATAGAAAGCGGCGAGATAAAGGACGGCAAGACCATCATAGCGTTCTTGACGGCGCTCAGCAGGGGGCTTATATGATGGGCCTCCTCACAGCTCGGCAAACCCCGCCGTCCTCACGGATCGGCAAATTCTAAATACCGACGTTTCTAAAAAATTGGTGAGGAGGCCCAGGGCTCCGATGGGGTGAGGGCGGTTTCTGGTAGCCGATCACGAGAATAGAGGCACTTTCGTCCTCTTGGGCGGCTTGGGCACGGCCGCGGTGAGGGCGGCCGACGCTAGGGCCACGGCGGCCATGACGTAGATACTTCCCAGGCCCATTGAGGTCAGTAGAAGGCCCATGGCCAGCGGCCCCAGGGCGCCGCCGCCCGTATTCCCCAGACCCCATACCAACGAGGTCGCTACGCCTGTCGACGATCTCGGCACTAGATCGCTCGCAAGAGATAATGTAAGCGGAAATGCGCTGAATGTAAAAAGTCCAAACACCGGCAACCAGTAGAGATTCCTAGTCGTTGCCAACGCTATTACGGACAAGGCGGCTCCCGCCGTGGTGGCTGCTAAGAGCGTCCTCCTACCAACGACGTCGCTTAGATAGCCGAAGAGCGGTTGGCCTACTATAGCTGGCAATAAGAAGAACGTTATCTCGTTGCCGAGCCCCTGGCCGAAGGAGTAGCCGAAGAACTTGACTAATATCACGCCGACGTACTGCGATATCCCCTGTAGCGCGAATCCCCTCATGAACACAACCGACGTGAGTACGGCGATAGACCACATATTAGGCCTCTCCGAGATTTCGGCTTTGCTTCGCCTGGCCTGGATCTCCACATCGGTTCCGACGAACAGAGAGAGGGCTAGCGCCAACGAAATCACGGCGAACGTTAAAAGAGCGTAGAGATACTTGGATCCAAACGCTATAAATAAGGCCGTGCTCAACGCAGGATAAAGCGCTCTCCCCAAGCTACCCATAGCTCCGTTCACGCCCATGGCATAGCCGCTACTGCCGCGGTAGGTCAATGCAAGCGCGGCCGACCCTAGCGGATGATAGAAGGCTGATGCGAGGCCGGAGACGACCGCCCCTGTTAAGGCCAAGGCTATATTGTAGTACTCTACGCCGTATGCGAATACAGCGAGCCCCAAAGACCATAGCAACATGCCGAGGCCTATCAGCTTTAGGGGCCTTCCATACTTATCCATAAGCCAACCCACTAGAGGCGATGCGAGCGCGCCAAGTCCGGCGAACGCCAGAGCTATTACGCCAGCTAAATACGCGGGCATGTTATGGGCCTCGGCCATATAGGCGTAGGCCACCGGCAGAAGCCAAGTGTTCCCATCGTTTATGAAATGCGCAACGCTAGTAAGAGTTAACACCTTGCCGGAGCGAGCCATGTTCAATTCGATTTAACTATTTTTAGGATCCTCTCCCCCGCTTTTCTGAGAACTTTATCCACCTCCCTTCTGACCGCCGTGTTCTCCTCCTGGGGCTCCTCCGGCGATGGGTTGTCGCCTCCCTCGGCGCCCGATAGAAGAGCCCTCAAGGCGTTGATAGATTTAGAGCTGACGCAATCCAAGACTATATATCCGCCGCCCTCCACCAGCTTTCCGGCCTCGTAGTAGGCGTTGGTCGTAGCGAAGAAATAACCCAAGGGCTCGAGGCGGTATAGATCGAGGCCTACCTCAAGCACCAGAGGAATTCCTCCGAGCCTTTCGATCAACTTAAGGGCGGGTATTATGGATCTATCCGAGGCGCCCGGCGGGAGGGGCACTGCAACTATTTTATCGCTTTTACGAGCCAGCTTGCCGGGAGGCGGCCCCTCGGCGCCGCTATATATCGCGACGAACGGAAAACCAAGCCTTACATGGAGATCCCAAGTGCCCCAAGGGAAATGTGCGTCCAGGGATATCACGGCGGCGCCCAGCTCGTGGGCGAGGTAGGCGACTGCGTTCAGATAGCCCCCGCGTCCCGAATCATAGCCGATACCCCTAGGAGGGTACGCGAGCACTATGGCCTTTTTCCTCTTGAGGGCCTCATCCAACATTCCGACGACAGCCAGCACTTCCTCCTCCCGTCTTCTGGCGAGATTCGCGAGAGCCCCGCCGTGTATCGCCGAGTATTTCTCCCAAGTACCTTTAGCCGACACAGCCTCGAGGAGCTCCGGAGGCAAGATCCTTATCCTTTCATCTGCATAGCCTTCGGCGACCAAGATCTTCACATAACGGCGTTCCGGCCGGCTTTAAATCGTTTTCGATAACTCCGCCTTTTATCTCAGTTAATAGTATCGAAAACTATATATGTTCCGAGCATAGCGATGGCGTGGACGAGCTCGGCGCCGCCAAGACGTCGATAGTAGCGACGGCCGCTGTGATGTCCTTATATCTATTCACATGGTTGCTCACAGGCTCCGTCGCTGCTTTTTCCGAGCTGGCCCATACCCTAGTTGACGCGGTGGGAGTCACGACAACGTATTTCGCCATCAAGACCAGCAAAAAGCCACCGGATCTAGAACATCCCTACGGTCATTATAAGGCCGATACTCTAGGCGGGCTTCTCGGCTCCATCGTGGTCTTAATCGCCGCAGGACTCGTCGCGTACGAAGGCGTCGAGAAGCTGTTAAGATGGGAGGCCTATACGCCAGACGTCTTTGCGATAGCCGCAGTCGTCGCGGCGATAATAATAGATACAAGTAGGGTGAGAATACTTAGGCGATTTTCTGACAGCAAGGCTCTTAGCGCGGACTCGCTCCATTTCACAACCGATATATTTGCGTCAAGTAGCGTATTGGCGTTGTTCGCACTAGGCGTGGTGCTGACTAGGGTAGCTCCGTCGTTATTCGCGCTCTTGGCGCCCGCCGTGGACGTGGCTGTCGCTGTGGCTATAGCCGCTGTGTTCGCTTCGTTAAGCTTCAAGTTGTTGCGATCAGCGGCTCTGGAGCTCCTCGATTACTCTCCCCCGAGGCTTAGGGAAGAGGCCAAGGCCATCGCCGGAAGTGTTGACGGCGTCGTGGCTGTGAAGGACGTAAGAATTCGGAAGGCTGGTCCCGTGTATCACGGCGAGGCGACCATAGAGGTGAGGCGTGGGCTGTCGGTTGAAGAAGCCCACGAGATAGCTGACGAGGTAGAGCGTAAACTAAAGGCTAAGCTGGGAGGCTACGTGGTGGTCCACGTAGAGCCGGTCGCTTCGCCTAAGCCGCCCGAATGTTGCGACATAGTGATGATAGGCCCCGACAAGCTCCGCGCCTATATTTACACGGTGGAATGCCCGATTTGTCTCCCGGGCTACGACGTGGAGAAGATATATATGGTGAAGTAGACATATATAGAGGTGCACTTATTCTACCAAAAACCTTTTATCTACAGAGCCAAAGCGGACATATGCCGAGGAGAAATGAAAGTGGAGCTAGGACCCTATGGAATCTCGGCGAGAAATCCGCCGAAAGTCTGAGGAGGAGCGCTAAAAACATCGATTTTTTGGAGTCGATCCTTCGATAATCGATATCGAAAAACATAAATAGTCCGATATTCGATATATCGTATGGACGTCGACGCCATAAAGGTAGTGGATTTAGTTAAGAGATATGGAAACGTCACGGCGCTTGCCGGCATCTCCTTCTCGGTCTCTAGGGGGGAGATATTTGGCTTGCTGGGCCCTAACGGGGCCGGCAAGACCACCACGATAAAGATACTGACCGGCTTAACGCCGCCTACATCGGGCAGAGCATATGTCGCCGGCTATGACGTGGTTAAGCAACCGAATGAAGTCAAACGGCGGGTGGGATGGGTGTCGTCAGAGGTTATTTTAGACGACGACCTTAACGCTTGGGAGAACTTGGAGCTGCAAGCTAGGCTCCAGGGTATTAAAAATTGGAGAGATCGAGCAATCGAGTTGCTGAAATATTTCGATCTCCTAGAGAGCGCGAATAGACCCGTTGGGGGTTACTCCACAGGCATGAGGAAGAAGCTCGAAATAGCAACAGCGCTCCTCCACTCGCCCGAGGTGTTGTTCCTCGACGAGCCCACCATAGGCCTCGACGTAAATGCCAGAGCTATGCTCTGGGATCTTATCAGAACCGTCAATAAGGAGTTCGGGGTCACGATATTGTTGACGACTCACTACATGGAGGAGGCGGACGCCTTATGTAATAGGGTCGCGATAATAAACCTAGGTAAGATAATAGCATTGGGCACCCCAGCCGATCTGAAGTCCAGCGTAGGAGGAGAGGTAGTGGAATTGGAGCTGGAAAGGCCTATAGATTTATCTGCTCTCAAGGCTATACCGGAGGTTCTCGACGTAGTTGCCTCTGACGGCAAGGTTAGGATCACCGTGAGGAAGGCCGACGAGGCAATACCTTCTATAGTCAGAGCCCTCGACTTCACCGCCGTTAAATCATTGAGAGTAGAAAAACCGACGCTCGATACGGTGTTCATGAAGCTCACAGGCAGGAGGATAGAGGAATCTCACGTCGATTACCGTAAATTCTACGCATTGATACGAAGGGCGAGACAATGAGCGGGCTTAACGCCTTCTGGGGTCTCTACAAACGTGAGGTGATCAAGATATACAGGAGGCCCTTCGCGCTGGTGATGACGTTCATCCAGCCCATAATATGGATAATATTCTTCGGCTCATCTCTTAACGGCATGCCGAAGCAGTACTTGATCAACTTCTTCGGGACTCCTAACTACATCGGCTTCATCCTGCCGGGCCAGCTAGCCACGTCTATGTTGTTCACAGGGACGTTTAGCTCCATGTCGATAGTTTGGGACAGACGCTTCGGGTTCCTCAAGAAGATACTCGTAACGCCAGCGCCGCGGGAATCCGTATTCTTCTCGAAGGTTATGGGCGCCGTCACGAGAGGCCTCGTGCAGATACCTGTGATGTTGCTCGCCGCGGCGGCCTTCGGGGTATCACTGCCGCTTGATCCCATAGGTTATCTCGAGTGGATAACGGCGTTGATCCTCCTCGGGGTAGGTTTCTCCAGCATATACCTAGCAATAGCCATGAGATCCTCCGACTGGCAGCTACCACAACTCGTCGCTAATATCTTAAACCTCCCCTTGATGTTCACCTCGACGGCTTTATTCCCCCGCACGTTCTACCCCGAGTGGATGCGGGCCATAGCCGCCGTCAATCCGATAACCTTCGCTACCGAGATAGGGAGAGGAGTTGTATTGAACGATCCCTACGATCCGATCCTACTGGGTTATTTAGCCGCCTTCGCCGCCGCATCGATAGCAGTAGGTCTCTTGATCGCCAGAAAGTTCATGGTAGCTGAGTGAATTAACGTAGTACCTCGGCACGAACAAAAACCTTATAAAGGAAGACCCCGACGCTTAAATGAGGCGTGTAGCGAGATTCTTCAAGAGGCTCTACGCCCTTGCTGTCTTATTCGTGCTAGGTCTTCTATTCCTATATTTCAAGACTAAGTCGGGGGCGCTCGATCAGATGAGAGCTATGCTCTTCTTGTCTTTGATAATGCCGTTGTTGTTCTCCATGGCTGTAGAGGACGCCGTAAGGAAGGCGCGGCAAAGTTTATAGCAGACCTCTCCCTAACTCTCCAGTGTCTGCAGACAAGGAGATGACGATATGGGAGCACTTGATGGAGCTAGCCGTAAGATTAAGGAGAGTCCTCGTGGTGTCCGTGATAGTTTTCTTGTTAACCCTTATGCCTACCCCCCAACATTTCTCCAACCCAGCACAGTTTCTCGCCGGTTTTTTCGTCACCGGCAACTTCACCACCCTTTCTTACGACGTTTTTTATCGCTATATAATAAAGCCTGCACTACATATGACCGACGTCAACGTGATGTTGATCTCGGGCGATGTGTTCACGCCGTTTAACGCCTTGCTATACGTCTCGTTTTACTTCACCGTGTTGGTAATAGTCCCCTATCTTGTCTACGAGATCTGGGCCTACGTGAAGCCTGCGTTGTATCCCCACGAGATAAGAGCGGTCAAGAAGTACCTCGTTTTCGGCGTTTTGTTGTTCTATCTAGGCAACCTCTACGGCCTGGGCTTGATCTCGAGATATTTCCTCAGGTTCTTAATAGATATCTCGAGCGTCCTGCCGGGGGTTACGCCTATATTCAACATAGGCTCGGTCATAGATACCGTGATCCAGATCGCTCTTTGGTCCGGCGTTTTCTTCGAGGCGCCGATCGTGGTCGCCATACTCTCCGAGCTGTGTATGATCAATCCCTGGAGCCTAGCCAGCTATAGACCCGTGATATACGCCATATCGTTGATAATAAT
>CAYFGI010000005.1:0-39061 GCA_964342785.1 uncultured Thermoproteaceae archaeon | reverse complement strand
AAGCCGCCGACTTCGATCCCTGCGTCGAGCGCCACGACTGGGGCCTCAACCTACGACGATAGTGAGGTTGCCGAGAGTGCCGTTTAGGCGTTCGATAACCCCCGTGCAGCTGTTATAGACTCCTGTGGAGTTCACGATCAGCTGGCAGGGTGGCGAGATGGTCACTGTTATCGAGCCGCCGCCTCCATATATCATCGCCTTGGTGCCCGACTGAGGCGCGCTCGGCTTCCCCACTATGAGGACGGCGGCGAGGCCTATTATCACTCCGAGCAAGAACATCGAGGCGGCTAACAAGATGGTCGAGAGGGATTCCTCCATGAGGTTTAGAACTAGGAGATTTAAATAAAGGTTTCATGTGGCTCGATGAGGAGAGACCGGACGTGCGATCGATGAGCTGCTAACGACGGACCGATTATAGGGATAGTAGGTACAAGAGCTTCGCGCCCACGCGGAAGCCTCCGGCGGCCAGCTCCAGCAGGCCCCATTTAATCAGATAGCCGAGCTGGCCTGGCCGTATGCCTAGATCGAGGACCGTCCTGTAGGCCAGGAAGCCCAGCTCGGCGGCCTCCTCCAGGGCCTCCCGCCGTATGCCCAACACGTCGGCGACCCTATCAACGGCTTTTCTATATTCCACCTCCCTCCACGGCCCGCCCGACGGCTCGCGTACTACCGGCGTGAACTCCTCGCCGTGTTGATCCACGTTTCCTCTGAAAGCCCCCACGATGCGACGCCTTATATAGCTTGGAACAGACTCCGTGAGGTACACGGCGCCGGGCACTTCGAGGGGTCTCGAGGCGATTATCTGTAGCTCCACGCCGGCGCGCATAGCGGCGTCTACGGTCTCCGCTATGCCGCGAACATCTAAACGGAAGTCCACGGCGATGGATCTCGGCGATGAGCTAATGGCGGCTATCGCCGCGAGCGCCGGCGTGGGGTAAGCCGATATACATCCCGCTGGATCGCCCGCATAGGGCAGTAGCAACGCCACATGGGCCGACTCCAGAGGTAGTTGGCCTAGCAACAACACGGGGTCCATTTCGGCGAGCCCCAAGGCCTTCTGGTCGAATAAATACGTCGTTATGTCCACTCCGTATATGGATCGGGTAACTCCGCCGAAAAGCTCCATGAAGGGAGACGCCAGCTTTAAGGGCGGCGGCTGTCCGCCGCAGAGAGGCGACACGACGATCTGGACGTCTTTGACCAGCGTTATGCGCGTGCTTCTGTCTACGACGGTGGAGACCACGTTTAAAAAAGACGTATTATAACTAGTGAGCCTCGCCGGAGTGAGGTTCGACTACATACACGCCGAGAGGGTGGCCACGCCGCCCCCCAACGCGCCGTTGCAAATACAGATGAGCTACCAAGTGGAGGCGGATAGAGCCGTCAGGAGGGGCAACGTGTTGGAGCTGCCGTTTGCTCTCGCGTTGACGACCTCGCCGAGCTCCGTCACGTTGACTATACGCGGCGTCGCCTTGATACATGGAGATGTGGACGTGAAGAACCTGCCTCCGCATATAACGACGCCCCTCATGCAGATGGTGATGTTCGAGGCGTCGTTGATCCTCAGGGAGCTCGGCATGCCTCCTTTCGTGTACGTACAACAAGGCCGGCCGCCGACGTAGATCTGATCTATCGTATCTATATACTAATATATTATCTCTATATATGGTAAACCTTATTTTCCAAGCCTATGAAGCCACGAGTGTTGGTAGTGATAGCCCTGGGGGGCAACGCCTTCACGAGGCCGGGGAGGCCTATAGATCAAGAGGAGCATCTTAGGAACATCGAGATAGCGGCCGACGTTATCGCCAAGATAGTGGAGGAGGGGCATCGAGTCGTGGTGACTCACGGCAACGGCCCCCAGGTGGGGCTCCTCGACGAGCTACAGCTGGCGGCAGAACGTAGGTATTTCAAGCTCGATGCGCTTGTGGCGGCTACGCAAGGCCTTCTGGGCTATCTGTTGGCTCTTTCAATAGATAAAAGGCTAGGGCTCGGCCGAGCCGTCGCCGTCGTGACGAGAGCTCTCGTCGACGAGGGCGATCCGGCGTTTAAAAACCCCACGAAGTTCGTAGGACCTGCCTACCCCAAGGACGTCGCCGAGGAGCTGGCCAAAAGATACGGATGGGTCGTCAAGCAAGACGCGGCGCGGGGCTGGCGACGGGTTGTTCCATCGCCAGATCCAGCGGCGCTTGTAGAGATCGAGGCCATAAGGGCGTTGGCCGAGAGGGGGCACGTGGTTATAGCGGCCGGCGGAGGCGGGGTGCCTGTGTCCAGACAGGGCGGCCTCGAGGCGGTCGTAGATAAGGATCTCGCGAGCCAAGTGTTGGCCAACGCTCTAGGCGCCGATGCGCTCCTCATATTGACCGATGTTGACGGCGTCTATATCGATTTCAACACGCCTAGGCGGAGGAAGCTCGACATCGTGACCGCGAAGGAACTGGAAGAACTATATAAGGCTGGTCAATTCCCAGCGGGCTCCATGGGCCCCAAGGTCCTGGCCGCTATCAGGTTCGTCCGAAACGGAGGGAAGTGGGCGGCGATAGGCGCCCTGGAGGAAGGATACGGGGTATTTAAACGACGGAGGGGGACCCTCGTGGTGACTGAGCCGTTATAGCTGGCCGAGCCTGTTGAGCTCCACCTCAAACTCGACGCGTTTATACATATCCCTTATCTTCACGACCCCTTTCTCCAGCTCCTTCTTGCCTATGATCACGAAGTACTTGACGCCGGTCTTCGCGGCGTGTTCGAGCGCCTCTCTTAACGTGAGCTCGCCTAGATCGACTGCAACGGACGCGCCCTTCTCCCTCAAAAAATCGGCTATCTTCACCGCGACGTTATATGCGTCGTCCGTCAGCGGATATATATAGTAATCCAGGGGGATGGCCATCTGCGAGATCCCGGCCGCCTCCATCAGCCTCTCCACGCCTATCGCGAAGCCGAGAGCCGGCGTCTTCACCCCGCTGTATAGCTCTATCAAGTTGTCGTAACGGCCGCCGCCTCCCACGGCTAGTTTGTACTCCCCCGCGAAGGCCTCGAAGACCATGCCGGTGTAGTAATCAAGTCCTCTCACTATGGAGAGGTCGAGAACCAGCCTCCTCGAGAGCCCGTACGCCTCAAGCGCTTTGATGAGAGCTCTGTATCTCTCGCCGATATCCCTATCGTATTTCGAGAGGAAATCGGGGGCCTCCTCTATGGGGCGGGGCTCCGCTATGAGCGACATCAACGACTCCGCCGAGCTTTTGTCCACGCCGGCGGCTAAGAGCAATTTGAACAACTCGTCGTCTGGGATCTTGCCCCTTTTGTCCAAGATGCGTAAAACCTCGTCGCGCGAGCCCTCAACTCCGAGCGAGGCCAGTATCCTATCCATAGCGGCGCGGTCGTTAAGCCTTATGGTGTAGTCCTGCACCCCTACGGCCTCTATGGAGCGGGCCATCAAGGCCAAGACCTCCGCATCGGCCTTGGGGCTGTTGGACCCCACCAGCTCGATCCCGAACTGGTAGAACTCCCTGTAGCGGCCGTGTTGCGGCTCGTCGTAGCGCCAGACCTTCGTGAAGTAGTACCATCTGACGGGCTTCGGCTCGTCCAGCCTATAGGATAGGACCCGGGCTACCGGCACCGTCATATCGAAGCGTAGACCGAGTTCCCTACCCGCCTTATCTCTGAAGTAATATATCTCGTTCACAATCTCGCGGCCCGCCTTCCTCGCGAGCACCTCGAAGTGCTCGACGGCGGGCGTCTCCACGCGCCTATACCCGAAGGCTTCGGCGAGCTTCGTGAGCTTCTCCTCCACGTAGTTCAACGCGTAGTAAAGCTCTGGCGTTAGATCGCGCATCCCGCGGACGGGCTTCCTCAGCTGGTCCTCGAGGCCCGGCATTATAGAACGGACCTCGCGACTCTCTCTACGTTTATAGCTATCCCGTTCTGCTTTAGATAAGCGAGCACCCTCGGCATCAGCTTGTTGCTCATGCCTATCATCTCAGGCGTTGTGACGCCGGGATCCAAATCCTTCACGACGGCGGTTAACGCCGCCGCAGTCAGCCCCGTGGCTCTCTGCATGGCCGACCAGCCGCCTGAAGGCTCCACCAAGACCTCATATGTAACGCGTTCGTTCGCACGTTCGCCGGCGATCCTCATGTACACCACGTCGGGCACGTCGAACTTCAAACGCGCGAGCAAGGCGGCCAACACCTGCCTGGGCTTGACCCCCTCGACGAGCTCGTCGGACATAAGGCCTAGGTCTCTTAGGAGCCTTATCCGCTCGACGTGTCCAGGCCAGCGGAGCGTCTTCTCGAACATATTGGGCACCTTCACTGTTTTAAGCAAGGTCCTCAAGCCGTCTGTGTAGAAAGCCTCCATCTTGCCCAACGGCGTTTCGACTATCTCAACGTCCGACAACGGATCGACGGACTCAAGCCTCCCCTCGCGTATTATCCTGGCCGGCCTCGTGTACTCCTCTATGAGGTCGTGAGGAGACCACGTTATGGAGTAGCCGAGGGGGCCCACGGGCGTCCTGGGGATCCCGCCTACGTATATCTTGACGTGTTCCAGATCGCCTATTTCCGACGCCAGACGGCCGACCAACATGTTGGATAGGCCCGGGGCCACGCCTGCGTCGGGGATGTAGCGAGCGCTTGAGCTCTTGGCGACGTCGTGTAAAGAGAGGGGGTCCTCGGGCATATAGGATACGTCGATCAGATCAACGCCGCGCTCAAGCACGCGTCGCGCCGCCTTGTAGGCCACAGAGCCCGGCAACGCGCTTATGGCGAGATCCGCCGTCTTAACGTCCACCGATTCGACGTCTCCCTTGACGATGCCGGGGCAGTCGCCTCCCCTTACATCGACGGATATCACCTCGTGTCCTCTATCGGCTAGATGGCGCGAGATAAACCGCCCTATATTTCCGCAACCTAGAACCACTATCTTCATCGGAAGCACAAGGCTAGAATTAATTAAAATGTTTTACTACATGGGCGTCAAGTTCGAGACCTTCGTCTTGGATCTATTGCCGGCGTTGGGGCTTACGCCCCTCGCACATCGCTACAAGATACTTAAGGACGGGGTGGAGGTCGGCGAGGTCGATGTGTTGGCGCAAGATTCCGCCAAGAGGCTCTACGCGGTCGAGATAAAGGCGGGCAAGGTCGACGTATCGGGCGTGAGACAAGCGTACATAAACGCGAAGTTGCTCAACGCGACTCCTATGGTCATATGCAGAGGTTATGCCGACGAGTCGGCCAAGAGGCTGGCCGACGAGCTGGGGGTGGAGGTAATAACGTTGCCCGACTACGTCTTCTTGTCGATAGACGAGCTTGTAGGCGCCCTCACGGCCGCGATCATAAGGGCGACCGCCCACATCTTGACGGCGCTGGCCGAAATGGACATGGCGGTGGCCGAGGCGTTGGCGCAATGTCCTGACTACTCGTGCTTCTGCTCCAAGGTGGATCGATGCGATGAGGTCTTGAGGGAGCTCGGCAGAAAACTGCCTGTGTCTTACGATGGGCTTAGGAACTTGGCCCTAGTCAAGCTGGCGTTAAGGGACATGCATAAATAGATCCACATATATCGTCGTATGAATATAGAGGAGCTCGTTAAGGAGATCAAGACTAGCTACAGGCCTAAGCTTAAGGTCATAGAATGGAAGGGGGATAGGTTGATGTTGTTAGACCAGAGGCTATTGCCCTTCGAGACCCGCTACCTGGAGCTGAGGACCGTGGACTCCGTGGCGGATGCGATAAAGCAGATGGCGGTGCGCGGCGCTCCGGCTATCGGAATCACCGCCGCGTATGGGATGGCCTTGGCCCTCTTCGAGAGGGAGGCCGGGAGCCTCGGGGAGGCGCTCAAGCTTCTGGAGATAGCGAGGGATAAGCTCTCGAGGACTAGGCCCACGGCCCAGAACCTCTTCTGGTCTTTGAACAGGATGTACGCCAAGGCCAAGGCTCTCGTCGAAAGCGGCTCCGTCAAGACCGTCAAGGAGTTGAGGGAAAACCTCGTCGAGGAGGCCAATAGGATATTCGACGAGGAGCTAGATGCCGAGGTGAGGATGGGCGTATACGGCGTCCAGCTCATACAGCCGGGCGACTGGGTCCTCACCCAATGTAACGCCGGCTCTCTTGCCACCGGCGCTTTAGGCACGGCGACCGCGCCCATATACGTGGCTAAATATCTAGGCATAGACGTCTCGGTCATAGCGCCCGAGACAAGGCCGTGGCAACAAGGCGCTAGATTAACTGCGTACGAACTGAGGGAGAACGGGGTTAGAGTGAAGGTTATAGCCGATACGGCGGTGGGTCTTGTGCTCAAAAAGAAGCTGGTCAATTTAGTCATCGTAGGCGCCGATAGGATCCTCGCGGACGGCACCGTCTACAACAAGATAGGCACGTTGAACGAGGCCGTCTTGGCGCATGAATTCGGCGTGCCTTTCTACGTGGCGGCTCCCATCAGCACGTTCGACTTCGAGCATAAGCCTGAGGAGGTGAAGATAGAGGAGCGGGATCCCGACGAGGTGAGGACCGTGAGGACCGGGCAGGGGAACGTATACGTGACGATGCCAGACGTGGAGGTCTACAACCCCGTTTTCGACGAGACGCCGCCGAAGTATATAACTGCGATAATCACCGAGATGGGCTTATTGACGCAACCTCTGGATAGAAACATCAAAAGGCTTTTGATGCCTAAGATAGCTAAATCGTCTTAGCCTATCGCCTAGATAACTTTTTAAATAGACGCTCTTAATAGATTTTAGACGTATATAAAGGAAAAACTTAAAAATAAACTTGAGGAAGGGGGTATGGATCTAGACTATTTGGAACGTAAACTTGTTGATGCTCTAGTGTCCTTGATAAAAAGTTCAAAAGGAAGAGTTGTAAGCATAAGAGCGTCCTCGCTCGCCAAGATGACGGGACACGGCTCCGACCACAGAGTCATACTTCGAGCGGCTAGGTTATTGAAGAGCCTCTCCAAGCAGAACTTAGTCAAGGCAAGCACGGAGGGGCTCGGCAAAAACCGTAGCTATAGGTACGTCCTCGACGAGAACTCCGAGCTCTGGCGAATAGTTAGATCCAACCCGACGGTAAAAGCCAAGGAGCTTTTAACCCAGCTAGTCAAGAGAACCTAAAGGTGTGGATTGATTTCGACGGCATAAGGATCGACAAAGCTCTTTACGACGAATTTTTACAGTATCTCAGCGATAAGGAGATCGGCGAGATCTTGACGGCGATAAAGAGGCCGCCGCGACGTTATTATATAAGGGCGAATACGGCCAAGATAGACGTAGAGGAGCTCGCGAGGAGGCTGTCGAGGAAGTTCCCCATATATCGAGATGAATACCTAGAGGAGGCGCTCTGGATACCCGTCGAAGGCCCCTTCGAGATACCCTCGGCAAGGAAGGAGGTTATCGCCGAGAAGCGAGCAGCTGAAAGCGTATATATAGGCGCCGATCTTTTCGCGCCGGGCGTCCTCAAGGCTCCCGGCGTCAAGAAAGGCGATGAGGTAAACGTGGTGAGCCCCGATGGGCAAGTGGTGGCATACGGCATAGCCGAGATGGATGGGCTAGACATGGTGAAGCTGAGAAGGGGACTTGCCGTTAGGGTTCTCAGGAGCGTTTACGTTGCGCCTAAACTCAGAGAGCTCGAGGAATACGCCGCTGGCTACTTCTACGATCAGAGCATGCCCGCCATGTGGGTTGGAAGGCTCGCCGCTTGGTTGGGCGCCAGGAGGGCCGTCGATCTCAACGCGTCGCCGGGCGGCAAGACCACGCACTTGGCGCAGCTAGGTATACACGTCATAGCGTTCGATAGGTCGAGACCCAAGGTAGAGAGGATACTTGAAAACGCCGGCAGGCTCGGCCTCGAGGGCCTCGTGGACGTCTTGGCGCACGATAGCAGATACGTAGATAGAGACTATCCGCGCTTGAAGGCCGACGTGGCGCTGGTGGACCCGCCTTGTAGCGATATAGGCGTAAGGCCTAAGCTTAGCCATACGGTGTCGAAGAAAGACGTGGAGACCTTGGCGCGCTATCAGTGGCAGTTTATAACCACCGCGGCTAGACTCGCCAGATACGTAATCTACTCCACATGCACCTTGACGTATACAGAGAACGAGGGGAACGTGTTCAAAGCCCTCAGGGAGCTCGGGCTGAGGCTTGTCGAGATGGATGTTCCGAGATCTGTCGAGGGATGGGGGTGCCGCGAATGTAGGCGTTTCATGCCCAACGTTTTCGATGCGCCCGGCTTCTTCTTGGCCGTATTAAGCAAGTGATTTAAGAGTCTTGGAGATGTACTCGTCGCAAAGCTTCTTAAATTTACAGTATATACATGGCAACGGATTCTCGCCTTTCAGCCTCCTCTGGGTCAATCGACATATCTCCTTGACGTAATATTGAGGGAAACAGTCGTCGCAGACGAAAACGTCGCCGCGTATATATGCTATATTGGCCATGTTGACCTCCCGGCCGCAGATCGAGCATCGAGGCATGGTCTTTATCTACCAGTTTATTTATAGTACATGTTTCGTCCGTACTCCCTTGAGGAGGGGATATACCTAGTGAAGCTCGCCAGAAGGGCCGTCGAGGAGTACCTCACCAGAGGCGTCGTAATAGAGCCTCCTCCCGACACGCCTCCCAGGTTGCTGAAGGACGATTACGGCGTGTTTACGACCATCGAGAAGCTCACAGGCGATAAGTTGGAGCTAAGGGGATGCATAGGGTACCCTGAGGGCTATAGGAACGTGGCCTACGCGACTATATACAGCGCCATAGCCGCGTGTTGTCAAGACCCCCGTTTCCCAGCCATGACGGCCGACGAGCTGGACGAGGTGATCTTCGAGGTGTCGATACTAAGCCCTCTGGTACAGTTGCCCCAAAACCCCAAGGAGTACCTCAAGCTGGTCGAGGTGGGGAGACACGGCATAGTCGTCAAGAGAGGCTTCTACTCGGGTCTACTGTTGCCTCAAGTGCCCGTCGAAGAGTGTTGGGACGCTGAGGAGTTCCTATCCAATGGTTGCATGAAGGCTTGGCTACACGCCGACTGTTGGCTGGACGAGAGGACCAAGATATATGTATACGAGGCGCAGCTCTTCAAGGAGAAGGCGCCGAGAGGCGAGATATATGAGCGCGACCTCAAGCAGGAGCTTGAGCGCTGTCGGGATCGTACCAGTAGGTGAGCTTGCCTTCTATCCAATCGACGATAACCCTCCTGGCCGCTTCGTCTAGGTTTACTCTACCTCCTTTCATCAATCTGCCGTAGCGCCTCCCCACATATTCGAGCGCCTCCTCAGCCGAGGCCCCCTTGTACCCATATATCTCCAAGGCCTTCGGGTTGAGCTGCATCACCCTCTGTATCAACGCCACGGCGTACGGCACTGCGTCGTCAACTCTACCCGGATCGATCGCGCCTCTTATCACGGCCAAGGCGCGGTCCTCGGTCTCCCTGGCCTGCAAGACGCCGGGCGTATCTATGACCAGCAACCAGCTCTTGGCCCTCACCAACTGCTCGCCTTTAGTCCAGCCGGGCTTAGGGCTCGTCGAGGCTACGTGCCTGCCCTTAAGGTAGTTGATTATAGTGGATTTACCGACGTTGGGATATCCCACGACGGCCACCTTGACGGGCACGGCGGGCGCCAACCTTTTTATGTACACCATCAGCTTCCTGGTCCCCAACCTCTCCTTAGCGCTGAAGAAAACCGAGGGGATCCCTTGCGCCTCGAACCATCTCTTCCACCTAAGGCCGACCTCTAGCGGCACTAGATCCGCTTTGTTTATAGCAGCTATTATCCTCTTCCCCAGCGAGCTCGCCAGCTTCTCTACGTCGGAGTTACGAGTCGCCAAGGGATCTCTGGCATCGAGGACCTCGAGCACCACATCGCTGTCCTCTATCACCCTTCTGACTCTCCTCCAGGCTTCCGCCACGCCACGATAACTCCTATGTGGTTTAAATGCCCTTTGTCGCACTCGCCGTAGATATCCCTATAGACGTGGAACTTCACTAGGGGTCCTCCACATTTAGGGCACACGACGTCGGCTTTCCCCAACACCTCGTACCTAGTCAGGTCATACGATATAAGGTAGAAGTACAAAGGCTTGCCGTCCGATAGAGCTAGGAGGTAATGCTTGCCGTCATCGCCGGCTATTATGTACCTCTCCGCGTTGATCACCTCGCCGGATCTAACCCCCTCGGCTACCTCCGCCTTCAAGTCGGCCTTGGTCCTCACGTCCACGCGTTTGATCTAATACAATATTTAAAGAGGTTCCTAATAGTGCTCGTGTCTTCGCGCGTCAGCCCGTCCCGCCTAGAGCTGATAAACCAACGAAGGAGGTTGCAGCTATTTTTACGCATAAAGAAAACCCTTGAAGATGCTCGAAATAGCACTATACAAAGAATAAGAGCCTTGATAGCCGAGCTGGAACGGGACAGGGCCGAGATAGCCGCTAGCTTTTCGGAGATATCGGATCTCTTCAAGATGGCCGTCGCGAAGGAGGGCCCGGATAGGATCGATATGTTGGCTGAGATGACCCCCAAGGTCGCTAACGTCGTCGTTATGAACAAAGGCCTCTACATGGGGCTTGAGGTGGAGAACTACGGCAAGTACCCCGTATATAGCCTCATAGCGGAGGCGCCTGAGCTGGATCTGGCCTTGGTCAAAATGAGAGAGCTCTTGCCGAAACTGCTTTCCTTCGCCGAGAAGGAAAGCTTGTTCTACACGCTTCTCAACAGGGTCAGGGAGTACCAGCGCATGATAAACGCGATAGATTACGTCATAGTGCCTAGGATCCAGGAGAGCATACGTTACATAACCTTGGCGCTCGAGGAGCAGGAGAGAGAGGACTTCATACGCCGCAAGATCATAACCGCGGCCGTCCAGTGATGCAAAAATTAAAAAAGAGCTATATACTATGTTCAAATGTCGACCAAAGGCCTTGAGCTTCAGATAAAGGAACTTATAGACAAAGAACTCGAAAAGATTCTCAGCGAGGCCAATAAGGAACTGGAAGAATCTATCAAGGAGATAAACTCCCAGATCGAGAAGCTGAGACAATATTTAAAAGCCACCTAGATGGGAGGCCCATGGCGGGGAAATACCTACTACCTCTCTTGTTGCTAAGCGCGATAACGTTCGCGCAGGCAACTACGTCGTCAGGTAACCAGTATATAGGCGCTGGACTTGCTGTAGGCCTCGCTGGCCTCGGCGCAGGCATAGGCGTCGGCATCGCCGGCGCCGCGGCCATATCAGCTTTGGTCGAAAAACCGCAGGAACGCGTATGGTATCTGATCTTTGTCGCGTTGGCCGAAGCGATAGCGATATATGGGCTGTTGATAAGCTTTATACTGGCCTCTAAATAAGAGTGAGCGGGGCGAAGTAACTACGCCTTTTTTCGACGGAGACGCCTTCTACCAGCATGGCGGCCGCCTTGATTATCAACATGGCCTCGGACCTCATGTACTCTAGAGAGGATAATAGGGAGCCCAGCGAGAACTCGGAGCATTCCACTATGCAGGTATCGGCGAGTCTCCTCATTATGGCTGGATAGGCGTTGTCGAGCACGACGGATAAGTTCTCGAAGGTGGGCTCCTCCGAGGCCATCGACGCTATCACCTGGCCCCACGGCTTTATGTTCGATATAAGGTCTAGAGTCTTGGCGACCTCGCCGCGGGCTGTAGCGTCAAAGATATCTTTCACTATGCCCGAGGGCATCCCTGTCGTCAATGCAGATATCTCCTCCGGCGAGAGGCCCCATATCTTCGACCTGACGGCCAACACTATATCGAAATATGTAGTGAGGGTATCTATCAGCCTCGTCACAGACCTATCCTTTATCTCGCTCAAGGATTTGGTGTAGTCCAGTATCCATTGCCTATCTATGAAGATAGTGAATTTATCGTAGCCGAATTTCTGCATTAGGTCGAAGGCCTCGGCGGCTGGATGCCTTAACGCCTTAAGCCTCTCGCCCACTTCCTCGATGCTCCGTGCGCCTAGCAACGAAGCTACGACATAACGCCTCCCCGTGAATTCGAGCGGCGCCATGATTATGAAGTCCTCCGGGTTCTTGCCGGATCTTATCGCCGTGATTATATACTCGATATTTTCATATTCGAAACGTTTGAGATGTAGCTTGATTACCTCCCTCCCGTCCTCCGGCGCACCGAGGTAAAGCTCCTTTACGTTCTCCATATACGTCTTGATAACATACTCCCTGAGATCCTTCATGGTCTCTTGCGTCAATCTATCTATGGGCACTTGGTACTGGGTCGTTCTAAGCACGTTTAGATATTCGTCGGGAGTGTTTGCGTAGGCTAAAGCTATGGCCTTATCCTTAGGCAAGATCTTGACGCGGAGACCTCTGACCCTAGGCCCCAGGCTAGGCCTCCTGAGGATAGAACTCATAAACCGAGCTGCCTCAAGACGGACTCGAGGACCTCCCTCCTCTTCTTCTCGAAGGACGAGAGTATTGAGCTCCTCCTACGTTCGGCTTCCTGCAGTATACGCGACGCCTCTTCCTTGGCCTCGCCCAACGCCTTTGTCTTGTAATCCTCTATCGCCTTCCTCACTATGCTCTCGACGATCTCGTTGAGCCTAGCCGAGTATTTGTTCACTATGGCGTCGGCGTTGCTCAACGCCCTTTGTTTAACCAACTCGGTCTCCTTAATGACCTTATCTATCTCCTCGAGGCTCTTCAAAATCTCGTCTAATTTCAACATGGCAACATCTTTTTCGGTGTTTTTAATGTATTCACGTCAACGCGTGATGAGCCCAGGACTGGACGATTAGATGAAGTTAATTTCTCGTCGCTGATCGGTGCGCGGACTTATCATCAGCGTTCAGACCGTCCCCACGCAATCCTCACATTTATTTAGGGGGATCCGTTTTTACATGTTGCTTCAAATAGGGGCCGTCTTAACCGCCGTTGTCGCCTTGATAGTACTTATAATAATAATATCGTTATTGTCTTCATCGATCAAAGTCATACCGGAGTACCAGAGGGCCGTTAGGTTCAGGCTGGGACGTATAACGGGTCTTCTGGGGCCTGGCTTGGTGTTCATAATCCCCATAATCGACACGATTATACGTTACGATCTGCGCATAGAGGTCGTCGACGTGCCTCAACAGAAGGCGCTCACGAAGGATAACGTCGAGGTTACCATCGACGCGGCGGTATACCAACGGGTGGTAGACCCCTTGAAGGTCGCCGTGACGGTTAAGAACCACGTGCCGGCCGTGGCGACGTTCGCCGCGGCGACGTTAAGAGATGTGGTGGGCATGGTCGATCTCGACACCTTGTTATCCCATAGGGAGGAGATAGCGAAGAAGATCGCTGAGATAGTAGACGAGCACGTAACGCCTTGGGGCGTGAAGGTCACCGGAGTCGCCATACGCGATATAAGGCTTCCCGAAACCTTAGTTAGAGCCATGGCGTCGCAAGCCGAGGCCGAGAGGTTGAGGCGCGCCAAGATAACTATAGCCTCAGCCGAGTACGAGGCCAGCAAGATATACCTAGAGGCGGCCGAGACCTATGCGAAGAACCCCGTGGCGGTTCAATTGAGGCAGATAGATGCCCTTCTTGAAATGGCGAGAGAACACAACCTGATTATAGTTACTCCGTCGTCGTTGGAATTCGTCTCGTTGCCTCTAGCAGTATCCAAGGCCGTCCAGCAACAACAGCAACAAGGAGGCGGAGAGCCTCAACAGAAGTAAATGAATAAAGCTATATTACTACTTCTTCTTTTATTAATAATACAGTTCGTATATGCTCAACAAATCTATTATATTAAAGAGATATATATTGTCACTATCGACAATACCATAGGACCTTACACGGTCTCCCAGATATCGAGGGCCATAGACGCGGCTGAGCGGAGCTCAGGCGCCGTATTGATATTGCTGAACACGCCGGGCGGGCTCGCCGACTCTACGCTTCAAGCAATACAGATGATCGGAGCGTCCTCGGCGCCTGTTATAGGCTTCGTCTATCCCGATTACGGCTACGCTTGGTCCGGCGGGACCTACATATTGTTGTCAACCCACATAGCCGCCATGGCTCCACACACGGTAATAGGATCTTGTCAACCCATAGAGGGCACCACGCCTATAAACGAGTCTAAGATCCTCAACGCCTTCGCCAGCTATCTAGCTACCGTCATGGCCTCCTACGGCAGGAACTCCAGCTACGCCTACCTCTGCGTCCAGCAGAACATAAACCTCAACGCTGAGGAGGCCTTGAAATACCATGTGATAAACTTCGTGGCCAACGACATAGGGCAACTCCTGGACGAGATAAACGGATCCATCGCGATACTCAACGGGAGGAAGGTCGTCTTATATGTACAGAGCCCACAGCTCGTCCAGATAGAGCCCACGTTCGGCGAGATGCTACAGGCGTGGCTTATGGATCCCGTGGTCGAAAGCGTGTTGTCGTTGATCGCGTTGCTGGTGATAATAGTGGCTTTAGCGTCGGGCCACCCGCTGGCCGCCGCGTTGGGAGTCGTCTTGTTCCTCCTCTCCGTCTTACCCTACGTGTCCACCGGCTGGGTCTGGATCATCTTGTTCGTCATGGGCGTGGTCCTTCTGTTCATAGGCATGTTCACAGGAGGCTACACGCACGGCCTGCTGGAAGGCACAGGCTCTATTTTGATAATTCTAGGCTTCCTGAGCCTCTTCCCGCCGTTCCAGCTGAGAGGACAGCCGGTGGTGATAGCCGACTATTGGCCTCTCGTGGGCGCCGCGATAGCCCTTCTGGTCGTCCTCGCCGGCCTGGTCGTCTTCATCGCATGGAAAGCCGTTTCGATTCATCTCAGAAAGCCCGTATCGGAAGCTTTCTTAACGCTCCAAGGCGTTGAAGGCGTAGCGGTGGAGGACATATCGCCCAATAGACCCGGCTACGTAATCGTCATGGGCGAGTACTGGAAGGCTATCTCAGAGGTTCCCATAAGGAGAGGTTGTAGAGTGAGGGTCGTGAGGACTGGAACCCCGCTGGTCGTGGAACCCGTGGGGAGCTGCCCCTAAAATAATCGCAGTTAATATTAAGGCAAATGAACGCAACAACACGTGTTCGTCTACATAATGATGGGATATGGCGCAGTGTTGGTAATACTAGGAGTCATAAGCGGCGAGGACGCCCTAGTTTTCTTCGGGCTCGGCCTACTGGCGCTGTCAAATCTCCACAACATTGCGGAGTTCTTAAGAAAGAGAAGTAGAAACCATATAGACGATAAGCTTAAATCCTCTTAGACCCTTAACGAAACGCCTTGAGGTCTCTCGGCGATAGTCCCTTGTTTATTTAATCGAATGATTTAAATTAAGTATGTAGATCTGCATCATGCTTTTACAAATAAGCTTCTTGGCGGCCATTGTCGCCGCGATAATAGCGGCGCTTATAGCTGTCATATTCTTGCTGAACAGAAGAGCGCCGCCTCCGCCGCAACAGCCCAGAGCCTACACGCCAGGCGAGCAAGAAATATTGAGCCAACTCGCATCGCTTAGGGAGAGGATAGAGAAATTCATTCCTCCATACGGCAGGCTAGGCTACGTTCCATCTAACGCGTCCGAGTTGGCGGAGCTCCTGGGCTTCCAATACGTGAAGATAGGGCAGGAGGAATACGGCACCCTTTCCGATGATTTAAAACAATATATAGATTTAAATGTAGATGAAGCTCAAATTAAAGTAAAAGATAAATATATATACATATTAAAGAAAGAAGATAAAAAGCTTGTAGCTGTGGGAGATATCTATCTAGACTACCTGACGATCAGATTCCTTGAGGATTTTTTAAACTACCTGTAAAGCTTCACGGTGATGACCTAAGGGTCTAATGATAAATGAAGAAGCTCAAACAGCTGAATAAGCACCCCACCGAGCCGGATAGTCTTAAAACCCGTATCCATCTACATGTGGTGAAGCTCTTGTGGTTAGGCTTGGCGGCATTAGCCCTCGCCCTCCTGCCTGGAGTTAACACAATACTTTATGCGATAGGCCCTAATCCTGTCTTCTATATAAATTCTTTATATATACAAGTTGGAAATAATAAATATTATTTATTTTCATTAACTAATATAGCTAAATATATAATTCTAATTATCAGTATTATAGTAGTAGGATATTTCGAGACACGAAGAGGAGTTAAGCCCAGAGGAGGCCCCCTC
Source organism: uncultured Thermoproteaceae archaeon (assembly GCA_964342785.1). Taxonomy (GTDB): domain Archaea; phylum Thermoproteota; class Thermoprotei; order Thermoproteales; family Thermoproteaceae; genus Thermoproteus. The sequence goes on along the minus strand of CAYFGI010000005.1, from coordinate 22,933 downwards.
CTCGTGGGGGGTCTCGCCGTCGTCCTCTCGGCGCCTTTGCCCCTAGTTTTCTCGGAACAAAGCGGTTTGACCCTGATAGCGTTATCAAACGCGTTCTCCTCGGTGGGTTCTCTCGTCTTTCTGCTCGCGGGCGCGTTGGAGTTAGCAGAACACTACATGTTGCCTCCTAAGACCACGGTCATCGTAGCGATGCCTGAATCCGCTTTGGAGAAGACGGAGAAGACGTGACTCGTTGCTTCTTCTGCCTTAAGGAGTTCGATAGACTTTATATAGTTAAACTTAAGGCTGAGCTTAAGATGGATCTCTATGTATATTCCTGTGAAGATTGTTTACGTCAATATAAGGACTTGATCGCCCAGGTTGTCGATATTTCGCAAGAAGTCGGCAAGAAGGGATATGGACAAAACAGGCACGCCGCTCACAACGGCGTTAAAAGAAGTAAGCGTAATTACCACGGGTATTACTCTAGGCGCTAGGGATTTAAGCTGCGGTAGACATATCCTTATCTTCTCGAGGTGATCTCGCACCACTTCATTCCATCTACTTCCTCCGTATTTCCAGCGCTTGGCTTCTATCACCACCAAGTATCTATCCGATCTAGCTATCACGTCGAACTCAGCCCGGCGGTTTCCGCATTGAAGCCTAACATCTCTCGACGCCGAGAAGCCCCATCCCTCGAGTATATATAGTATTATCTCCTCGAACTCCTGCCAGCTGAGCGATTTAGATATCTTGGATAAATCGAGGGGAGTACCTAGCTCAAGGGCCTTGAACACTAGGTAGGGGCGCGGCGCTAGAAGGCCGTCTCTATAAAGGCCAAGCTCCTCAAGGCAACTCCTCTCCTCGTCGTCTAGCGGCTTCCCCTCGATAACGTCCTCAACAGCCCTTTTAATACAGCTAGTCATCCTACATCCGTGATGATATGGCCGCGACGGATAGATGACGATGGTTTAAAGCGCTGATTCATATAGTTGTTTCGGCTTTCCGTAAAGCAGATAAGAGGGCTTCTGCGCATATATAGCGCCTGCTACGATGGCTATATTGGGCACGCAGAGCGTCTCGAAACAAGGGCTCGGCCCCCTCTGGATCTGATCTATAGTGGGGAGCTTGGCGTGTCTTAATCTATTCACCTCGTCGCTCGTCACCTTTATCTCCACCCTGCCTTTATTCAGCCTATCTACTGCCTTCATGAAGTCGGAAAGCCGCAATCCCGTGCAAGGACATAGGATCTGGTCGCCGTCTATTTCGTCAAGCGCGTTGGGCCAGAAGTACGGCCAGCCGGGCGCGTCTATCACGTTAGGCTCCACGTAGAGATCGCTGTAGTCCGTGCCTCTGCTGAGCCTTAGATCTAGGTTGTATAGCCAGTTTACTTCAAGCGCTATTCTATTCCTGAAGTCCTCAAGAGCCTTCGAGACCTTGTCCTTATCCTCGAGCCCTTCCTTAGAAGCTATGTAGGCCGCCAGGAGCTTGCCGTGGGCTTCCTCCAGGTGGGCGTACACTGCGCCGTATAGCTCGCCAACCGCGTAGATATTAGTACCGCCGACGGACTTACCCCTTTCGTCTAGCTTCAAGATCTCGCCGAAGCTGTTACGTCTAGGCACCAACGAGTTCAGCTCAAAGGAGTAGTAAACCTTAAGGCCCAGCCTCAACGGTATGTATAAATTCGCCGTCCTCACGGCGGATACCACGGCGTCAACTCTAATCGACCTTCTCTCTACGCCCTTCTTGCCCAGATAGACGCGGAGCTTGAGCTCGCCGTCCTTATACCTCTCAACCGTCGTGGAGTACATCACCTCGATCCCGAGCTTCTGGAGCTTGTCCTTGATGCCCTGGTAGTACTTAACGTCGCGGAGATACGCCGAGTTATCCGCCACGACGACCTCGTTGCCCCTCTCGGCTAATGCCAAAGCTACCCTAAGCCCCCACTCGGTGGTGCCCCATACCAGCAACTTCTTGCCGCTCGTACCGGCCTCGAGAGCCTCGGAGGCTAGAACCACTTGAGGCGAACCAGGTATGGGCAGATACATCTCGACGCCGCCTGTGCTTAAGATCAAATGTTTGTATACAGGCTTGATGCAATTATCGCCGAAGATCAAAACATCGCCGTCGAAGACGGCCTTGCGCGGCTCGACCGAATATCTATCGATGTACTCACGGGCCGGAGCCCCCGATATGGTGAGCCCTCCATCGAGCGCGTTGTGGCCCCCCTTGGGGCCCTCGCTGAAGAGACCTACCTTAAGCCCGTATTTAGTCAGCTCCTGCGCAGCCGCGAGCCCGCCTATACCTGCGCCTACCACCAACACGTCGTATTTCTCCTCGACACAATTACCCGGTCTTTTGATCTCGCGGCAGATCCAAGAGTTGCAGATCATAACCGCAGGCGGAGATCACGTTATATGTATTCTCTAGCGATCACGCCATCTCTAGCCAACGTCTAAGTTCCGCCAGATCCTTAAAGTTGAGATCTCCCTGGGTCTTATCTCCTACGATCACTGTGAGTATCCCCAGCGCCCTTGCGCCGAGATCCACGTCGTCGTCTCCTACCATCACGGCCTCCTCGGGCTTCACGCCTAGGCGTCGGAGGGCTAGCTTGAACATGGCTCTGTGGGGCTTTCTATAACGCACCACATCAGAAGTTATCAAAACGTCGACAGATACGCCGATCCTCCTCAAGAACTCCTCTATATAGCATCTACACGTCACGTTTGAGATAACCGCGGTCTTGAAGTTGGCGACGGCCCACCTAAGAAAGCCGGGCGAGTCGTCTATAGGCACTAGGTGTCTCAACATGGCGTTGACCAATACGTCGCGGACCGCTCGTACGTCCCCGCCCGATAGCGCCGTAATAAGCGCCGCTTGGCCCTCGACAGGGATCTCCACGTTTGAAGCCTCCCTCACCGCGTTGGCGAGTCTCCTAGCTTGGAGGAACAAATCCAGCGATTTGCCTCGGTCGAGGCCTAGCACGAGGGAGAGCCCGTTGGCTACGTCATCTAGGTAGGACTCCTCGTCGTCTATCTTGGCGAGAGTCCCGAAGAAGTCGAGGAGTAGAGCCTTAACGCGCATGTATCTTCGAGGGCCACCAATTATATTTAGACAAGAGGTTCATTATGGCGGGCACCAAGAACGGTCTGACGATGTATGCATCGAATACGGCCGAAAACGCGACCGTGGCGCCGACTTGTTGCAACACCGTTAATTGCGACTGAACTATGGAGAGAAAAGCCAAGGCAAGTATGAGCGCGGCTCCCGTCACTATAGGCCCTGTGGTCACTATAGCTGTCTTTATGGCCGCCCTATCGTCTAGACCTTTTTCCACCTCCTCCCTTATCCTTGAGACTATGAAAACATCGTAGTCGGTCCCGACGGCGATAAGCAAGCTCATCAAGATCACTGGCTGTAGCCAATACGTCAGCTGGCCCGCAGCCATCTGGAACAAAGCCACATTGAGGGCGAGGCCCCAGATGGCCGACATCAAGACGGTGGCGACCAGCCTCAGAGGCGTCAAAACGCTCCTCAACGCCGCGGCGAGGGCGAGCAACACAGTGGCCAGTATTATATATATTTGAAAATGCCAAAAATATAAATAGATATAGGTAAAATATATATGTTTCCATCCAGCATCGCCTCCTATATATAATAATCCATATTTTCTTAGATTAGATAAGTTATTGTAGACAGATAGCAATTCGTCGGAAGTGCTCGTCAGAGAGAGCCTTAATTCGACTATATAATAATTATCCTTTTTAAATAATGTATAATTTGTATAATACTTTATAGATTTTATATAATTAATTACTGTATAATTAGGTTTTTGAGTAAAAACTAGATATGTTGTCGATAATGACGTTACATTTCTGAAGTATGTCTCAGCTATATTCAACGCCTTCTTGCCGGCGGTCTCCGGCATGGCCGATATGGGGTTTGTAGTTATTTTTATATTATTTATAATAAATATAGATAAAATTATTGTTATTACTGTAAAGATCAATATTATTATCTTAGATCTATTTAATGCTATATCTACGGCCCTTGCTAGGAATTTGGACCTACCCTCGTGTAACCTTATGTCCTCTATCTTTCTAGGCCAGAACAGCTTATCGCCTAATATTGTCAATAGGGCTGGCGTAGCCGTGAAGGACGTAATGAGCACTAATAAAACCGATAGAGCCAGCGCTAATCCTATCGTCTGCATAAACGGGAGCAACGAAAAACCGAAGCTGCCGAGCGCCAACCCGGCCACGGTCGCGCTAGTCAACACGGCGCGTTTCCCGAACCCTATCGACCTGGCCACGGCCTCGCCGACGTCAGCCCCCTTGTTCCTCTCCTCGGCATATCTACCCAACATCAATAGGTTATAGTCGACGCCCAAGGCGAAGATCACAGGCGCCGCTATATATACGGAGAGGTAGTACGGCGGCATATACGGCGAGATCAGATAGATAAGGCCCAAGACGGATAGATACGACAAGCCGACCTCGGCGAGAACGGCGAGCGGGGCCACCAGGGTTCCAAAGACGAAGAGCAGTACCGCGAGCATTACTATCGATGTGGTCTTATCTATCTCGGGCACCTCCGAGGTAACTATGTCGGTGAATTGCGACATCAGGATATCCGTCGACACTGGGACGGCCCAGCTGTAGTTCAGCCGAGGCGCTCCGGTTCCGTTGGCTATCACCAACGCATATGTATCGCCGTGTAGAAGCTCCTCGGCTTGAGGTATTGTGTACATAGTGGGCGGCGGATATTCAGACGTCAAGTTGTTTAACAACGACTCCTTGAATAAAGCCAAGGCCTCCTCCGTCTTGTTGGAACATAGCACGTAGGGGATATAGGGCCTTAGGTATTGCGGTAACTTCGAGGCAAGCTGGAGGTACAGGTATTTCTCGACGCCTACCTCCGTGATGTTCCTAGCCAACTCGATTAGAGAGGAGTTGAGCCTAGTGGAAAGCATACGTTCGGCCACTAGCTCTATCGAGCTCTCAGAGGCCCAATTCCTCCACGTAATTCCCTGTAGAAGCCAACTAACGTTGCCGTAAGCTCTATCCGCCGCCATCCTCACGGCGGTATCTACATCGTAATACGCCGAATAGTTTCTATAATATTGCAGGAATTTCTGGGTCTGTGGATTCGTTATATTCAAGAGTGCCGCTCCGTAGGTACCGTAGAGCAGAGCCGTTGCGTTTCTTAACGCTGCCATATAGGCGCTCCTAAGTTCATAGAGCGACTGGCAATTGTAACGTGTGGTATTATATATATTATTTAATATTTTAAAAAATGTACTAGAATAATTATTAATAGTTTCATTTATTTTATTCCAATATATTTTTTGTGCGATATATTGTATATTTAATGGAGAGATCACATTATAGCCCTCTTGCGTCAATGTGCTATTAAGTTCATCTAATTTATATGAAAGATTAGGACCATAAACTACTATAAATGTTAACTTATAATTAGATGAATTCGAGTTTGTATTATTTAATATATTGTTGACGATGGCCGGCTCTACGTCCTTCGGCATCAGCTTGGACTCCGAGTAGACCAATACGCTGAATACTTTCGACGAATGGAGCGCTAAGTAGGTATAAACGACGAGCCACGATATGAGCAGCATATAGGCGACGGCCTTCCTCACGGCACTAAATACTAATACGGTAAATAACTACGATGGCCTATCGCCACATCGTGATGTTGGCGACAAGCGACCTTAAGGCCAGGAGGACGCGATATGCGTTATTGGTTATAGTCATCGCCGTGGGGGCCGCCTTAATGGTGGCACTAAGCACCATAAGCGTAGGGGCTAAGATTTACGTACAAAATCAATTATATCAAATATTTCCAGCAGATATACTTATTTATTCAAACTCAATAGATATACCTTATGCCTTTGTTTCAGCTTTGAGGTCGCAGCCATACGTCCAGAGCGCCGAGCCCGTCATCATGTTGACCGGCACGTTGGGGAACAAGACGGTGACCATACTCGGCGTTCCTCTTAGTGATATAAGCTATTTTGACGTCGAGCTCGAGGGGGGTAGGTTGCCGCATAGCGGCGGTGAGGCCGTGGTCGAGTCGACGTTGGGGGTCCGGCTAGGGCAGACCGTCACCTTGTACGTATACCAGAGCAGCGTGGCGCCTCCAGTCAAGCTCCAAGTGACTGTGGTCGGCGTGATGAGCAACTTGCTGAAGGGGTTCATAGGGCCTATGAGCTTAAACTTAGTAGTGGTCCCGCTTGATTGGCTACAACAACAGATGGGGCTGGGCGATTTCTACAACATGGTCTTCATCACGCTGAGCGACAAGTCCCTTATACAGCCGTTAGCACAATCATTAAAGCAGAAATACCCGCAAGCCGAGGTGTACACGCAACAAAGCGCTTTATCCACGGTTAACAGCGTGTTCAATATGCTGAATATCTTCTTCTTGGTGATAGAGGTCATCGCGTTCCTCGCAGGCGCTTTGACGACCTTCACCGTCATGTCGATAACGGTGAGGGAACGAGTCGGCGAGGTCGCCCTCCTTAAGGCCACCGGGATATCTGGACGCGATATAGCGTTGACTTTCCTCATCGAGATCTTGGCCGTGGGTCTACTGGGCGGCGTTGTGGGCGGCGTGGCTGGGTACTTCGGGGCTATCGGCGTGAAGCGATTACTTATAGGCTTGGGGTATTTCTTCGACGTGCCCATACCATTCATCCCTTCATTTTTTGCGCTGAGCATAGCCATCTCCTTAGCCGTGGCGCTGGCGGGAGCTCTCCTCCCTATATATAGAGCCGTGACCTTAAGGCCGTTGGAGGTACTAAGATGAGCGAAGCCGTATACCTCGAGAACGTCCACAAGATCTACAAGACCGCCGCTGGCGAGGTGCACGCCCTGAGGGGAGTCACGTTAAGGATCCCGAGAGCCGCCGTGGTTGCGTTCATGGGCCCCTCGGGGTCTGGGAAGACGACTTTGCTCAACATAATATCCTCGTTGGATAGGCCGACCAGCGGCAGAGTGGTGGTGTTGGGGGTCGACGTGACGGAGCTCGGCGAGAAAGACCTTGAACGTTTTAGGCTCACCAAGATCGGCTACTTATTTCAATCCTACAACCTAGTGCCGTATCTAACCGCGTCTCAAAACGTGGAGTTGCCCATGCTGGCCGCCGGCATGCCTAAAGATCTGGCGAGAGCTAAGGCTAGGCTTTTGTTGAGGCTCGTCGGGCTCGAGGATTCCGCCGATAGGTTGCCCACACAACTTTCAGGCGGCATGCAACAGAGGGTCGCCCTGGCGAGAGCTTTAGCCAACAGCCCCGAGCTTTTGATCCTAGACGAGCCTACCTCCAACATAGACCTAGAAAATGCTTCGATGATACTTAGCTTAATACTAGCGCTTAATAAAGTGTGGGGAGCCACCGTGTTGATAGCTACGCATGATCCCGACGTGGCGGCCATCGCGGATAAGATCTACGCCGTGAGGGGCGGCCACGTCACCGACGGCGAGGTGCCCAGAGGCGAGATAAAAATAGATCTGGAGAAAGCGAAAGAAATATATGAAAAGATCAAAGCCTTAGATTCCGCGTGGCGTTGATGAGATCTACGCTGTTGTTATTAGCGCTGGCCGCGATAACGTGGGCGATACAGCCCACATTGATTATATCCGCTCAAGCTTCCTACAGCGGCTCTATATCGACAACCTATCAGTATATGTATTTCGTCGTTAACAACTCGTCGAAGCCCATGCAGTTCCTCGGCAAGGTCGTACCTCCCTTCGGCGCCAGCGTGATCTACGTGACGGCCAACGGATCCTATCCTCCCCCGGTAGCGGTGTTCTACAACATCACCTATATCAATGCATCTATAATAAATAATATGTTGTATTGTTCAAATAACTCTATAATAAAAATTGATATTATTATAAAGAATTATATGCCTTTCAGTGTACCTGTTACTATATTAATCCAAAAACCTTCCGGCATCGATATAATAAGTAACGCCACGCCTACCGGCGTAGATAACATAGGAGGGTCGACCGTATACGAGTGGGCTTTCGTAGTGAGCAACCAGCTTGGGCTCACCATATCTTATAAGATTAAGGACTTTGGTAGCTTCGGCGCTGTGAACCTCCCCGGTATCGAGGTTATTGCAAGTATCGATTTATCGGGGTACATAGATCAAGCCAACTATTCTATATCGCTTTTAAATAATACATATAGTTATCTTAATAATTTGACTTATGCAGTAGAAATATTTAGTAATTTAATATATAATACAACAAATAATCTAGATAATTTAATTCAGCTACTTAATTTAAGCTCAATAGCCTTTAAGGAGGGGGCGAGGGGACTTAATTCATCAAGATATGTAATCTATGCATTGAACGCCCAGCTTATGGCGTTATCATCGTCCTTATTAGGCGTCGCGTCGACCTTGAATAGATCGCTTCTATTAGTCCAGTACGAGTATGCTTATTTAGTAACGCTTGCTAATGCATTGGAAAGTCAAGCCATAGCTATAAGAGCATATGAGAATTCGCTTTCGACGTCTGTACAAGCCCTCGATTCTATACAAGGTAATCTTTTAACAATATACTCATCGCTTCAAGATGCTCAAAATTCTATAAATAATGTATATAATAATTTAATTTCAATAAAAAATAAAATAAATCAAATTAAAAGTAATAATACATTAGTTGAAAACGCGACGAAGGCATTAAATCAAGAGCTCGACTACGCCATATCGGCGGTTCAGAATCTTCAGTCAGCTGTAGACTCGGCTTTGATCTCAACAGCGGCTTTGATAAATATAGTATCGAATACGAGGAACGCGTTGATAGGCATCGGAAGCCAGCTCGGCCAAGTCGAAGGCGTGTTGAACCAGACGGCTGTAGCGACGAGGCAAAACGCCACGGCTATATTAGAGGAGATACCGCCCGTGATAATCAACGCCTCGAGATCTCTCGTGGATATAGCCCGTAATCTATCCGCAGTAGCCTACCAAGTAGATCAGCTGGCGGCTCCTATAAATAGCGGCGTAGCTTATCTGCTCGCTGCGTCCAATACGTTGAACTACACGGCGGGGCAGCTCAAGTCTGTATCCATAGCGCTTAAGGGTGAGCTACTCTACATAGGTCTCGTCAACTCTATAGTATCCAGCTATAGGTACAACATAACTAGTTCTATCCAACGGTATCGGTATCTAAGCTCCATAGCGAGAACATACGAGGAGATCTACGGCACGGGCTCCGTGAGGTATCAGTTCGTCTTATCTCTGCCCACGGCGGTCAACCCTTCGGCTTTCTCGTTCGAGATAACCGCCTATAGAACCCAAGAGGGGGGAAAGTCCGCGTTATCTCCTTTAGTATTAATTATATCAACTATCTTGATAGCTACATCTATTATAATTATTAAATTTAGGTAATCTTCCTTATTGAAACATATTTAGCATATATAGGGCAACCAGCGCCTCCATTGTTGCAATAATTTTCAAGCCGGTTTTTACTTATACGCCATTCCTCGGGGGGCATGAGTATGCACCTTAACCCCTCTGAGGTAGATCTGTACATGGGGCAACGCATGGCTTAATAAAACAAACGTAATTAAAGCCTTGTGAACGAGTGCCAGAAGGTCGATGAGTATATAGCCGATAGAGGGTTCAGAGTTGTCGAAAGGAGGGGAGACTTCCTACATGCCGCCTTGGGCGGTCTATACGTGTCCTTCTGGTGTCCCGATAGGAGCAATATATTCGATGTGGATCCTCTGGAGCTAGCCGACGAGCTGAAGCTCTTCAATAGCGATGTCTTAATCGTGGTCGCGTATAGGCCCTTCTTGATAATAGACGAGCTTCAAAGCGTATTGGATAGGATAAATAGATGGTATGGGAGGGATGTCGGCGTGAAGCTGATAGGAGTGAACGTATATGATGTGGAGGAGGGGCTTGAGGAGGCGATCGGACACGCCATGGTCCATAGACCCTTCAAGATAGGTCAGGGAATCGGCGATTACGATGATATTTGCCCCAACTGCCTGGGGGCGCATCTCAAGGTCTTTATAGACGAGAAGCTATTCTCAGCCAAATATAGATCGCTCATAAGGCACATGGTGCTCGGATGTCCTATCTGCGGCCTTAGGATTAGACGTATAGAGGTGCTTAGCTGAAGGGCTTCGCGTCGGGATCTAGCGAGTTCACCACTGCCCTAAGCAGATCGGGCAACTCGGCCTTAGTGATCCTCCTCCTCAAGAGAGTCGCCGAGGCGCCCCTATGGCCTCCGCCGCTTCCTCCCATCAGCTCGCCGATTTTAGCCGCGATCTCGCCTACGTCTACCGACTGCGATCTGTATATTATCCTCACTTCGTCTCCATGGCGCGATGCGACGATCGCCACATCGCAACCCGCCGAGATCAGAAGGTTTGCGACGTCGGACTCGTATGCGTCTACATGCGTGGCGCAGATCACGCCTAGTCTTGTCTCGAACATCTCGAGGCGGGCAAGCGCCTTGAGCTTAGCCATTCTGGCCGAGGGCTCCTCGCGGCGCCTCACGTAGCCCTCCAGGGGGCCTATCTCGTCTATGGCGTACAGCAAAGCCCTTAAGGTTCTTCCATCGGCTCTCAACAACCTAACCGTATCGGCATATATGCCCAACGCGGCGGCCACTAACGAATCTCTTCCGGGCTTCACGCCGGCCTCGAGCGCGAGCTCGAGCGCCATTTCGCTACAACTAGGCCTCTCCTCCCTCACCCCCGGTAGTTGATCCCCTACGGCATGGTGATCGAATACCACTATGGGCACGTCGACCTTAGGTATCTGCGAGAGAGAAGCTACGTCCGCCAATAAGGCTATTTCAACGTCGGGGGGTATCTCCTCGACGCATCTAGCGTAGGGACTTGCGTCCTTGGAAACGCCCTCCGGGCATACTATTATCGCGTCATAGCCCAAGCCGTTAAGGACATCGCGTAGAATCGAGGCGCACCCTACGGCGTCTATATCGGCATGCCTATGAGTAATTATGGCGACTTTACGCCTATCTTTCAACGCGTCTAAGAGCCTCTTTAAGTACACGACGTCTATCTTCCCCCGGGTATATTACACCTTCCTTAATCATGTCGGCGACGGCTACGCCCACCTCAGCCGCCTTCTCCACGACCTCCTTCAGCTTTTCGTCGTCGACGAGCAAGCTGGCGCCGGCATCCACCGATATCTCCACTGAATTCTCTTTGAAGGATACCTCTATCTCCGCTTCAACTATATCATCGCCTAGCTCTCTGGCTATATAATCATATATCACTTGAGAAATATATTCAGCTATATCAACCTCCTCCTTTATCCCCCGCGCTTGCTTGTTGGGCTCCTCCACCGCCTCTTAACCTAGCGAGCTCTTTATTTATATCGTCTCTGAGCTTATCTAGCTGCTCCCTTAACATAGATTCCTGCCTAGAGAGAGTCTTTATGTGGAGCTCCAGGAGCTCCTTCCTTTCCCTAAGTTCTTGTAGCGCGGCGTCTCTATTAGTTTGAAGCAAGAAGTTGCCCACGGATTTGTATACCTTGGCGTCCTGCGAAAGCTTCTCTATCTCGCCGAGCGCCTTCTCCACATCGCGTAGCTCGGCCTCATATTGTTGTTTTCTGAGCAATACGCTTTGTAGCTGGTTCTGCGCCTGTTGAAATCTATTGACTAGATCTTGAAGCGACGGCGGGAGTTGAGCCATAAGGGCTTAGAAGTCCCTCTTAATATTTTTTCACGTCAGAGCTCGACGACCTCCTCCACGACGTAAAGCACCCTGAAGATCGTGTTTGCCAGGCTCCGGGCGCTCGCAACATCTGTCGCATAACCCACTATCCTCAGCTTATTCCCCTCTTGAAACGTCTTCATTCTTCCTCTATGGAAGACAACCTCTTTTTCCAGTATTTTAAAAATTTTCTCTACAATATAATTTCTATTTATTTCAACTGATATTTCGTACATATTTTATTTTAATTCCTTTGACTTTAAATGAAAGGCCTCTCGGCCCTAGGTCTTTTCCGTCTATTAACTCCACCGAGTAATCGCCGGGATTCCCCCTTATCACGATCAAAGTATCGTAACGCCCTCTTAGCTTCTCTAAGTCTATCGAATAGTAGGGGGTATAGCCGAAGATCTCCATGAAGATATCGACCAATTCGCTCGCTGTGTAGTCCACTATAGCCGCGCTATTCGCCTTGGGCTTCCTCATGATATATACGCCGAGGTCTTCCCTCATCTTAACCCCCGATATGCGGAGAGAATAAGGAAGCCAACCGCGTCTCTCGACGCCCAGGAACTCTATAGAGGCGGGATTGCCCCGTCGCGATCCGACCAGGAGCAGATAGCTCGCCCCTCTCGCGACGGCCTCCTCCAACAAGGTCCTGTAGGATTTCTTGCCGCGTACTATCTTCTCGACGCCCGGCAGAGAGGTAGCGAGCTCGTTGAGAAACTCGTTGATCCTCCTCGAGTAATAACGAGAGGAGGTAGCGAGGACTCTCGTCACGAGGTGGACTCTTGAGAGGATCCCCTCCACTTGGCCTTCTGTATCTCAACTTGCTTGAGTTCCTCCGGCGTCAAAGTCCTGCCGAGTATCGTCTGCGGTATCCAGGCGCCGCCGGCGAACGTGAAACCGCACTTAGGGCACTGCCAGATGCCGAAAGCCAGCCTCTTCAGCCTAACCAAGGATCTACAGTTAGGACAACGGTGTAAGCCTCTCTGTTTTACCTCTATCGCGGTCACCTTCCTCCTGAGGCCCATGCCGTAACGTGCGCCGAACCTGCCGGCCGGGCCGACCACCTTAGTATGGCTGTATGGCATGCGCCTCAATACGCTAGGCTATATAAAATTTCACCGCCGTCGAGAAACCTCGGCGGTTAGACTAGGGTTTTCACTAAAACCTCCCTTATCTTGTCCCTCACAGCGTAAGCTAGGTCTACGGCTTGGCTCAGCTCGGCCTCCGTGAAGTAGCCCAAGGTCTTCTGGATCGAAACTATGCGATCTTGAGATATCGTGATAGTTATACGGCCGTCAAGCGAGAGCTCCTCCTCGAAGCCCGGATCGACCACGAGGCGGGTGTCTATCTTGCCTATCGACACCGCTATAGGCGCTTTGGATAGATCGGAGGGAAGAGCCGATCTATTGTTCTTGTCGAGCTTTATCCCTGTCTCGTCCTTCACAGCGGCGGGCAGCATCGTGGACCTCAAGGCCGCGAGCGCCGCGATATTCGACGCATCGACGAGGTTCCCGTCGTCGTTGAGAACATAGAGATCTATCCAAAGGACGTAGACCTTCGTCTGATCTACGGCCAGCTTCCTGAAGTCTATAAAACCGCTGTGGCGGATGCCGCGATCAACGACGCGGGCTAGCTCTATGGCCATCTCGTCGGGAGGCCCTATCTCGCTATAGGGAGATGCATGAGGCAATATCTCGGCGTTAACTATCAACACGCCTTCATCCGGCGTGTCGGGGAACGGCTGGCCTAAACCTACCTTAACCCCAGCGACGACTCTAGTCTTGCCTAGAAGCACCTCGGCGCTGCCATCTGCGGTATTGACCACGTTGGTTCTGATGGAGATATCCCTTAGCTGATCCAACGCCCTCCCGTCTATCCTGAGCCCAGATGCGATGAGCTTCCTTATCTGATTACGTCGTAGATACGATATGAAGCGTTTGCCGTACGGAGATATCGACGCCATTATTTGGCGACCTCCTCGGCTATTTCAAAATATTTCTCTTTCAACGCCTCTCGGGCTTTTCCGTAGACGTATTCAGCGCCTTTTATCGCGAGCTTGATAGCTTCTGCGAATTTATCCTTTGTCCACGCTCCATCTAGTTGCAATAATGTGATCCTGCCTAGATTGGGCATGTAGCCGACGGGCATGTCGCCCTCGCCGTAGTTGTCCTCGAGGCCGTTGAGGTCGAGCACCACGGTGCCGTCGACTAGGCCCACCGATACGCCTATTACGAGGTCCCGCATTGGGATCCCGGCGTCTGCAAGCGCTAACGATGCTGCTGTGAGCGAGGCGACTCTCGTCGATCCATCCGCTTGTACTATCTCGACGAAGACGTCTATGCGAGAACGAGGGAACTGCTCCAAGAATATGGCGGGCTCCAGCGCCTCTCTTAACACTTTAGATATCTCTATCTCCCGCCTGCTGGGCGCAGGGTTCTTGCGTTCGTCCTTGGTGCTGAAGGGCGCCATGTGGTACCTCACGCGCATAACGGCTCTATCGGGGAGAGAGAGGTGACGTGGATGCATCTCGCGCGGGCCGTACACCGCGGCGACCGCTGTGGTGTTCCCGTAGGAGACCATGGCAGAACCATCGGCGTTCGAGATGACGCCTATCGCTATCTTGACCTCGCGCATCTGATCCGGCGCTCTTCCATCGGCCCTCTTGCCTTCGACGAGTAAGGGCACAGGCGGTTGTTTCATGCGCTACCCGAACCCGCACCGCTTTTATATCTTTCAACCAGCGCCCTCACTCTGTCGGTAAGCCCGGCCACGTGGCTTTCTCTATCTATCTTGGCCAGTATCTGCAACAACGTAAGCTCGGCGTCGTGGCTGGGGCATTTCGCCCATATTCTTCCGTTCTGGCCCACTATTATTTCGCAGCCTAGCTCCGAGATCGTCGATATCATCGTGCCCTTCTTGCCTATGACGCGAGGCACCTTGACAGGCGAGATCTCCACGACGAAACCGCTCTCGATTTTACCGAGCCTTTCGCCCTCTCTTAGCGTCAACATGACGGGGAACTCGTCGGTCAGATCTATGCTCTTCACGACTGCTATCACAGCATCTCCGACGTTCAATAGGGTCGTCAAGCTAGTGCGCTCTAGATCTATGTATTTAGCCGTGGCCTCGCCTACAGGTAGCCAAGCGGGTAGCGGCGCTCTTATGTCGACCTCCCATCCAGCGGCTAGCACGTCCGTGACGTAGCCCACCACTATATCGCCCGGCTTAGGCTTGTACGAGCCCTCCAGAGGCACCACCACTATCTTGTTCTCTCTGAACTCGACTAAGCCGACCGAAGACGCTCTGTACTTACCTTCATCGAGATAGACGGCTCCCTCCACCGCCTCGTCGGCGGTGGCGATCAGATCGCCTGGAAATATCACTTGCCTGGGAGATACGTATTTCATCAATACACTACTTCTAGTATTTTCACGTCGCCTTCGCCGTGGGTTATGTCGTTAACTCTCCCGATTATCATATCTTGAAGACCTGCGGGGGCCTCCACTATGGCTTCCCAAGAGCCGTCGCTTCTAAACCTCTCGTTTACTATCTTCGCGGATTTCCCGACGAAGCCTCTTACCTTCTGCGCGTATTCAGACGATATGCTGAGCGCGATCCTTACCGTGGCGACCTTGATGGGGAGCACCCTCTGGAGGTCCTTCAGTATATGGTTTATCTGTTCCTCCACCGGCTTGAAGGGATCTATGGCGGCGCGTATTTGCTCCAACGCGTTCTCTACACGTTGAGGCGGCACGGGCGTCTTAGTGCGTACGTCTATACAGTTGCGCGATATCCATTCCACTATCTGCTTTCTTTTCTCCTCTATCATTTTACGCCTCTGATCGGCGGTTATCGGTATCTCGCCCTCTTTTATTATGATCTCGGCTACTTTACGTACATCGGTTGTGCCAAAGGCTTTTCTAAGCGCTTGCTCCGACGCTCTGAGACCTTTGCGAGCATCCTTGTAGATCTCCTCGTGGACAAGCACCTTGTCCAGCCCTATGCTCTTGCCCATCTTGAGCTCTAACGCGGCGTCCGGATCCACCAAGATCTCGAAGTGCTCCCCCGCGCGCTCAAGCTTAGCTATAGCCACCTTAGTCATATCTGCACTTTATGTAGCCGAAATAAATTTATTGGGCTCATGCTTAAATAACAGCAGCGGCGGTGGGCTGTGAGCGTCTACACAGCCGATAGAGGGGGCGTCCACATAGAGTGCGATATGGCCTATACTAAATATAAAGGCGAGGGCGGGTACTACGTCCCGTGCGAAATAACCGGGCAAGTCCCGCTTGAATGTATGGCCAAGGGCCTCGGCGTCTCCGCGCGGGATTGCGCCGAGACGGAGCTGGTTAAGATATGTCGAAAAGAGGAGGGGAAGCTCGAGGCGGTTATATACGTCGATAGATGTACCGCCAGGGGTCTTACGCCGGGCGAGCTAGCAAGACGATTGTTGACAATCGCCGAGCTGTGTGCACGCGGAGTTATTTCTTGATCTTGCCCAATATAGGAGCTAGCTCCTCCTTGCTCATCTTCCGCACGACTTTGCTCTGGATATCGCCGTAGGCGACCTCTATCCTGTCGACATCAACGGACTCCATCGCCGTGCTCAACGCCTTTAGGGCCAGCTCTATACATTGCGGCATATCCATGTCGTACTTATAGTTCTTCTCGAGGAACTCCACTATGGTGGTGGACTCGGCGCCTATGGCGGTTGCGTAGTAGCCCAGGTAGACGCCGCCGGGATCCGTCTGGAACAGCTTGGGGCCCTGCCTGTCTATGCCGGCGACGAGCAACGCCACGCCGAAGGGCCTCGCTCCTCCGAACTGGGTGTATTGCTGCTTTAAGTTGCAGATATCCTTCGTCAAAACTTCCACATCGATCGGCTCGTCGTATAAGAACCTATGAGTCAACGCGACAGATCTAGCGTAATCCACCAACACCCTCGCGTCGGCCAGTAAGCCGGACGGAGATATCGCCACGTGATCGTCTATGATATATATCTTCTCCAGAGATGTAGGGTCGAACAACTGCGATATCTTGCGTTTCTCGGCCGCGAGCACGACGCCAGACGAGCACTTGACCCCCACGGTCGGCCAGCCCCTCTTCACGGCCTCTCCGGCGTATTCAACCTGGTACAGCTTGCCCTCAGGTGAGAATATCGTGATCGCCCTATCGTAGCCCGCCATCGAAGGTGGGAACATGATAGCGCTTTATCTCTCCAATTTAAATATTAGCACCCGGCGCAACCTGTGGAGACATGTCCGGTCAGATACATCAGAGCCACCGCGTATTGTCACGCCACTGAGGATTGCGATAAGGTCGCCAAGGCGTTGATCAACATCGTGCCCGGCGAGGTCATCTCCGAAAGAGTCGAGGGGTATTATGGCAACATCATCACCGCCCTACGCGTCGACGTAGAGGGTTGTGTTGCTACAAAAATTCTTTCAGATATATTAAAGCTTTTAGATGATTTAGATTTTAATATATTAATAAATTCTATAGAAATTTATAAAAATAGAATATTTATAAGAATAAGTAAACAAAAAGCCTATAGGAAGATCGTCAGGCTCGACTCAGGCGACGACGTGATACATGTGGAGGTAAGGTTCTCGCATAAAGCCCTCAACGATTTAATAGACGTATTGAGGAAACTACGTGGATCCGCTTGACCTCATCAAGGAGGGACTAAAGCAAGTAGAGGGTTTAAGCGCTAGGGCGGTGCTGAACTACGTCTTGTACGAGTTCGAGTTAGGCGGACCTTCCCGGGAAGTAGTAGAGGAGGCCGTTAGGATAGCCCAAAAGGAGATCGCAGAACTTCAGAAGACGTTAGAGATCTTGAAGAGACTAGAAGTATACGTATAGTACACGTATTCAAAGGGAGATGGAAAGCACGGATTTATACTGGGTCTTGAACAGCTCGGCTATATCGGATCTGTGTAGCTCCGCCACTATCTGGCCTCTGGATATTTGCTCATCTATATACCTAGAGAGCACGTCGGCGAGCTGCTCGTTGAAACAATAATCGAAATTATCCACCAGCAGTAGATCGGGCTTTGTCGCGACGGCTGTCGTCACGACTAAGGCGGCCTTCAGGCTACAGGGAAGCCTCGAGATGGGTATCCTCACGCCGTTTATATATGCGTACCCTGCGAGAAGGCCTTTCCTTGAAAGCCCCACCGCGAGTTTCACGCCTTTTTTCCTGAAGAGACCTCTCAGCCTATCATATGCATCAGGATCCCTGAGGGCCAACATGGATAAAATACCGACTAGGTTCCTACCGTCCGGCCTTAACGTAGCCGTAGCCTTCGAGAGATCGTAGGAGGATCTGGGGTCGAGGTAAGGGCCTAACAATACCACCTTCAGGGAAAACGCGCTTCTAAACTCCTCGACGATCTTGTTCACGGATTCTATCTCCTCGTCGGCTAGTATAGAGACGTGTTCGTTCACTTCGACGAAGGGCATCAAGATATCGGCGTTCTTAATGGTCAGCTCAAACGGCTCGGAGATCCTGTTTATCGTAGTTCCCTTGACGACGCCGTGCTCGAACACAATCCTCTTGCCGCCTCCCTCCAAGATCTGTCTATATATATTCCTGTTCTTCTGAAGGGTGAATTTTCTTTCTTTTATAGTTATAGTTATCAAAAAATTATCATAATATAATTTCGGTATTTTATTACCAATATTAGCTAGTATCCTATAGATAGAATTTATCAAAAAGCTTTTCCCAGTCCCTGTCACGAAGGTGAGCGGCGTCAACTCGCCGGCGGCCTTCCTATCGCCCAGTTGAAATTCGACGTAGTTTATCACGCGCTTCAGATCGCCGTTAAATAATAAGGTTTCGAGCGTATACTGTCGTCCTTTTATATACCCATAGGCCACTACTTCGTGTTTCCACTGGAGCTGCTGTCGGAGAAGGTGATCCAGCCGCTGAAAGGGTTGATAGCGCATGAGCTGTCTCAACGCGGTCTATCGCAAAGCCGGATAGGCCAGATATTAGGCATATCTCAGCCGGCGGTAAGCGCCTATTTGAAGCTCGAGAGGGAGCACTACGAGAGACGGCTTCTAGAGGCAGGACTTTCCCGCGACGAGATACACAGAATGATTGAAGTTATCGTGATGGCGATAGATCAACAGAATTATTCTGAGGCCGTAGAATACGTCAACAACTTCGCTCTATCGTTGCTATCTTCGCTTAGATTCTGCGATATCCATAGGCGCGTGGCGCCTTACTTAAAGGATTGTAACATATGTAAAAATATATCAATTATAAATGAAGTTAAAAATAGAATAATGATAAGTTTTAATATGCTTAAAACAAATAAGTATATAATAAATTTAGTTCCAAGAGTCTTGATGAATATAGTTGAGCTAAGCGACGAGGGGCCTATGGGATATCCAGGGCGGATATCCGTGGTTGGGGAATCCCTTGTGGTCACGTCGGAGCCCCAGCTATGGGGCTCGAAATTCCTCGGCAGATTGATCTTAGACGTTAATAAAATCCATAAAGACTTAAAAGCTGTAATAAATATAAAATATGATAATATAATTATAGAATGTTTTAAGAAAAATAATTATAAATATACTATAGTTGGTCCTAGTAACACTGAAGACGAGAGCATAAAGAATATACTAGAGGCTATGCAAGCCCATCGTTACGACGTCGTCTTCGATAGGGGCGGGCTTGGCATAGAGGCCAATGGATACGTCTTCGGGTTCGACGCGCCAGATGCGGCCACCAAGATACTTAAGGCTATCCAATGCGTCCAAGAGAGCCGGCGTTAAGACGCGAGGTCTGCGTTGAGCCCTAAGTAAAGCTTTTAACCGATCCACTTACCCCCCATGTGACCGTTACCTATTCCTACGAGGCGCTTCCTGTAGCCGAATGGTTTAGAAGGAATAGGGAGATAGCGGGGTTCCAGAACCCCGCAAGAGCGCTCTATCAGACCGTTAGGGAGCTGGTGGAGAACAGCCTAGACGCGACGGAGCCCTACGGCATATTGCCCAACATATCGATCTCGATAAGACCTGTCGACGAGGCGAAAAGCTGGTATTCCGTATATGTGGAGGACAACGGCGTCGGAATACCTGGCCACGAGATACCTAACGTATTCGGGCGAGTCTTCTACAGCTCTAAATACAAGATAAAACAACATAGGGGGGTTTTCGGGCTCGGCCTTAAGATGGTCGTGTTATATGCCCAGAGCACTACCAACAAACCGCTTTCCGTCAGATCAGCGACTATCCGTTCCGATAAAATATATGAATATAGGATTATGATTGATACAACAAAAAATGAGCCTATAATAATAGATAAAAAAGAATATGATAATAAATATAAATGGCATGGAACTGCGGTTAAGGTGGTTATAGAAGGCAATTGGCTCAATTCAAAGAAAAGAATAGAGGAATACCTTAGGAGGACCGCCATAATATCTCCATACGCCGAGATCTACTTCAAAGGCCCCGACCTCGAGCTCTTCCTGAAGAGACGTACCATAAAGATACCGCCGCCGCCCGAAGAGGGCTTGCCCCACCCGAGGAGCGTGGACGTCGATACGGTGAAGCAGATGATAGCGGACAACAAGAGCGCCACCCTCGCCGAGTTCTTGATGAATAATTTCGACGGCGTCGGCGAGGGGCTCGCCAGATCGTTCCTCGAATGGGCGGGGCTCGACCCCAACCGTAAGGTCGGCTCCTTGACGCAAGAGGAGATAGTGGCGTTGGTGGAGAAGATGAAAGGATACGAGGGCTGGAGAAGGCCCAGGGCCGATTGGCTATCGCCTGCTGGGCCCGAGCTGCTGGAGGTCGGCGCTAAGTCCATATTAGGCGCCGAAGCCGTGTTCGCAGTGACCAGGAAGCCCAGTAGCTACTCCGGCCATCCCTTTATCGTCGAGGCCGCGATAGCTTGGGGCGGACAGATAGCGCCTGTGGACAAGCCCATATTGTTGAGATACGCCAACAAGATCCCGTTGCTCTACGACGAGGGGGCCGACGTGGCTAGGAAGGTCGTCGACGAGTTCAACTGGCAGAACTACAAGGTCAAGTTCCCCGCCCCCCTGGCCGTTATAATACATGTATGTTCGACGAAGGTGCCCTACGCGTCGGCCGGCAAGGAGGCCATAGCCGAAATACAGGAGATAGAGGAGGAGATGAAGCTGGCCTTGAGGGACGCCGCTAGGAAGTTGAGGATCTATTTATCCAGGAAGGAGAAGGAGATGGAACTTCTGAATAAATACGTCTCCCTAGCTAAATACGTCGACGAGATAGCTCATAACATGGCCATAGTGACCGGACTGGATAAAGATACGTTGGCGAAAAGCCTCTACAAACTGATAGAGAATAAGCTGGGCCTCACGGCGGAGGAGCTAGCCAAACACGCCCTATCTATGAGCGCCTCGATCAAGGAGGAGGCCGAGGCGGCGGGATAAGGGCTTGTTGCATACTTCGAGTATGCAAGGTTTTTATCGACAGAGTTAAACGCAGGCGTGAGGAGGGCCCATATAATAGCAATAGCGGCGGCAATAGCGGCCTTATCGATAGCATACTTCGTATACGCGAATCACGTCGGTAGCTCGCCGGTTGCCAACACTAAGTTGCTCCATCTGAAGTTGGTCGTAATCGGCGATTGGCTGATCGCCTTCTACGACAACGGAAGCGTATTCTCGGTGGGTAGGATAGTGCATGTATACGATTCAGGTATAAGGAGAGTCGGCAACTTACCTAACGTAACTACGCCGGGCGGTGTAATAAAGGCGCGGCTGAGGGCCGTGATAGAAAACGGCACCATCAAGGCCATAATAGTGATCTTCGACAACGGAACCGAAATAACTATAACAAATATAAGAATATATGATTCAGGTATAAGAAAAATTAATACTACAAATACTGAGAAACCACAAGTTATAACTATTTCACAAGGCATACAAGGCACCCTGGCGCCTGGACCGTCGAATATATACGGGCCTTATCCGAGC
This sequence comes from uncultured Thermoproteaceae archaeon, assembly GCA_964342785.1. Classification (GTDB taxonomy): domain Archaea; phylum Thermoproteota; class Thermoprotei; order Thermoproteales; family Thermoproteaceae; genus Thermoproteus. The sequence continues at coordinate 1,256 of CAYFGI010000005.1, read as the reverse complement.
GCCTCGGCTCTTGAATTTGCTTTGTCGTGGGTTCCTACGTCCACAGGGTTGTGTGTAGGATACTTTTATGCCGAGACCAATACCGGCGAGGCGTATTGCGGTTGGGGAGGCAATTTGAGCTATCAGTTCAGCCTTACCGACGTTTATACCGCCTATGCTGCGGTCTTCAATCCATTTGCTGCTACGGTAACGTACCAAGGAACCTTAACAGCATACCTTTGGTAAATACTTATAAATTAAACTTTTCTATATTTTATGAATAGTACATTTAAACCAGCAACTTATGCAAATAAATGTAGGAGAAGCATTATTCTTTTCATTGCATCGTTAATAGCGCCGTGGCTGGCCTTGTCGGTTCACTTCTTGTACGTCGACGGGCAGATTGGTCGAGTATGGTATCTGGCTATAACGACGTTATCCATAACGGCGATGATAGCGGCGAGGCTTCCATCGTCTAGCTGGGACGACATAAGGTCGTTGGAGTACCTTTATAGGAGGCGTCGTTTCTGCGTAACGGCGATTCCTCTAGCCGCCACGGCCTACGCGGTTCTGTCCACAGTAGGTGCCATATCTCTCTACCTCTACTTCTTCTGGCCTCCGTCTACCGTGGTGAGGCTCGTGGGTGTAAGCAACAACACCGTGGTGTGGATAATCGTGTACAAAGCCGCGGCTCGGAACGGGACTATGTACCTCCAGGCGCAGTTGTTCGATCGCTACCTCCAATCGCCTTTAAGCTGGCCTTTCTACGCCTTTACGCTCGTAGGCGCGATAAACGCCGTCGTATCGGCCTTGTTGCTGGCCTACTGGAGATCCTTAGGCGGTATGAACGACGCGGTGGCTAGATCCATGGAGCTTTATGAGCGGGGAAGAAGACTTCTTGCCTGATTTCTACGTTATGGCGAGGATCTTGGCTTTGATAAAAAACGGCGTTAGGAAGAAACGAAGCCTCGCCTTGATGTCCGGCCTCAACTACCGTAGATTTCAACGATATCTGGACTACCTAGTAGAGAAAGGCTTGGTTAAGGACGACGAGGAGATAGCCCTGACCCCTAAAGGCGTCGAGCTCCTGGCCAAGCTGGAGGAGTTGATAAGAGAGATCTCGTCGAGGGAGAACCTTTTCGAGACCAAGAGGAGGTAGCCGTCTGTAATAGCCGTGAAAAAGATAATAATTGCGATATGAGCCGGAGCCGTGAGCGATAGATCCAAGTACCTTAAACAGCTGGAGGAGTGGGGGGCTTCGTTGGCGAAATCAGCGT
>CAYFGI010000004.1:19590-40755 GCA_964342785.1 uncultured Thermoproteaceae archaeon | reverse complement strand
CAACCATGAGTCTGGAGTCTTTGACCAGCGCGTTTGGCGTCTCTGGGTTCGAGGACGATGTGCGGCGGAGGATCCTCGACGTGGTTGGGAAGGCCGAGGTGGATGATTTCGGCAACGTGCTGGTAGGCGGCAAGTCGGGCGTTGCCTTCGTGGCGCATATGGACGAGGTGGGTCTCCTCGTGACTTCTATCGAGGACGATGGGAGGCTTAAGTTCAGAAAGGTCGGCGGCATAGACGACAGGATACTTCCGGGCTCCCGCGTGGTCCTGTACGGCGAGGGGGTTAGGCTGGAGGGGGTGATAGGGATAGCGCCTCCTCACTTTCAGCAGCAGCAACAAACCTCTTGGCAGGACCTCTATATAGACGTAGGCGCCACGTCTAAGCAGGAGGCTGAGTCCATGGGCGTCGCGCCCATGATGCCGGCGGCTTTCAAGAGGGAATATGCCGAGATCGGCCGTTTCGTGTCGGCGACCGCTATAGACGATAGAGCTGGTTGTTGGGCGTTGCTGGAGGCGTATAGGATGGGCGTCGACGCTACCTTCATCTGGACTGTGCAGGAGGAGGTGGGCTTGATGGGGGCGAGGGCGTTGGCCAGCAGATCCAATGTACGTAGCGCTGTGGTGGTCGACACGACTGCGTGTTGTCATCCTAACTATACGGGTTACGTCAAGCCCGGCAACGGCCCTGTGATTAGGGTCTTCGATAACTACGGCGCTTATAACAACAAGCTGGCGAGAAGGATCTACGAGATTGCGAGGAAGAGGGGCATCCCCGTCCAAATAGGCGCCGGCGGTGGCGGCACCGACGCGGCTGCCTTCTTCGTGTCGGGGATACCGGCCGTCTCCATAGGGATATTGAGCAAATACTCGCATTCGCCTGTAGAGATGGCGCATAAAGACGACTTGAAATATGTCGTGGAGCTCATAGCGGCGATAGCCGAGGAGCTTCCACGCCCCTAGAGCAATCCGGTTACGCCACGTGCTGGCCGATCGACGTAATTCTTAAAAACTAAATATATATAGAACTATGCGGTTGATCTTCTTGTTGTCGCTGCTTCTCGCGTCGCTTGTGTTCGCTCAAACGCTCTATGGCCCATCGGTGGAGGTCTCTAGGTCTTCTCTAATCTATATAGTCTACAGCGATGGAGCGATCCAGCCTGTCTATAACGCCACGTTTTATGTGGCTGTGCCGGAGCACGAGGTGGGCGGGGGGCTGGTGCTCTCGGCTTTCGACGACTACGCCGGCCGGCTGGAGGTCGGCGGCTATAACCTCTCCGGCGTCTTCATAGGGGATTTCGGCAACTCCTCTACGTATTTCGCCGTTGCCGCTTCCTGGGCTGATAACTACACGTATGGCGTCGGCGGCTTCCGGCTGTCGGCCTCGCTTGAAGCTGGGAACTTCACCTCTCGGCAACGTATATATCTACGATTGACGGGGACGCTCTCTAACTTCACGGCTTACTTCACGCTTAGCTTATACCTCCCCGTCTCGGCGCTGGCTGGATCGCCTCCGAAGCTCCCGACGGTCGACGAGATAAACAGAAATCTGACGAAAGCTGGCGTGGATTATCTGAGGGTGACCTCTATAGGCGGCCGCGAGAACTCGACCACGGTCGAGATTGACGTGGAGGGCGTTCTCGACCTCTTGAAGGCGGCGCAGAGCGCGGCGACCGCGGGTGCCGACAACAAGAGCGTCGCGGCCTTTAAGGAGCTGGTCGGCGGGAAATACGAGCTGGTGGGCGGGGGCAACGTATCGTTTTACATGAATCTAACTGGTTCGCGTTTATCGTTGGGCGGCCTCGGCTCCTGGCGTTACGAGGGCGATCTGCATAGATACGACGTGTTGTGGGTAACCGCATCGGAGGCGATATCGATCATAGTTCAAAACGCCGAGCTGGGTATAGCATCTGCTCTAGGCGCTGCGCCCTCGCCGGTAGGCGTTATAACTCAGCTAGGCCCCTCCTCTCAGCTGGGATCCGCCCCGCTTGTGCCTAAAGCCCCCAGCCACCTCCGGTTATTGCTTTCCATCTCGGCGACGCCTCAAGGCAACTCCACCGCCTTCGCGGTCAACATATCGCTTGTAGGACATAGAGTCGCCGTAATAAACTCGACGGGGAACCCAGCTAGAGACGCCGAAGCCGCCCTCGCCTACGCGCCGTTGGAATACTCGCAGATAGCCCAACTTCTGGGAGGACTTGCGTTGGTCGCGCCCGGCGTGCAAGGGCTTCTGCCCAACACCGTTGCGTTGAAACCCGGCGACCCCAATGTGGAGATAAGTCCCGCGGTGGTTAAGCCGATGTATCTACCGCAGGTTTCGGTCGTAATTATAAACGCCACGTCGACGTCCTCCGCGGCCACGCAGACGGCCGCGTCTACAACCACGACGCGGGTAACTACGTCGACTAGCTCAACGACCCAGACGGCTACATCGGCACAAACGGCGACGCGGACCGGCGGCGCGTCCTCCGTCCAGACGTCGAGCGCCGGCGCCTCCAAGACGTCGAACGGCGTGGCGATAGCCGCGGTCGCGGCCGTAGTGGTTGCGGCGGCCGTAGTCGCCTTCCTCTTGGTCAGAAGAAGGTAATCGTTTTTTATAGACCTTGAACTCCCCCCGTGGAGATAGTGCCAATAGCGGAGGAAAGCCTCGGCGTTAGATCCATGGCCTTATTCGTGAGGACTAGGGACGTGTCGATACTTTTCGACGCCGGGGTGTCCCTATCGCCGCGCCGCTTCGGCCTTCCGCCCCATCCGTTGGAGCTCGAGCGGGTCAGGGAGCTCCGGGCTAAGATTATCGAATACGCCTCGTCGGCGGATGTGATAACCGTATCTCATTACCACCGCGACCACTTCACGCCGTGGTATAAAAGCGTATATATGGCTACCGACGAGACGACGCACTTGGAGATATATAGGGGGAAGCTCGTCTTGGCTAAATCGCCCCAGGGGCTTAACTGGAGCCAGCGGAGGCGCCACTACGGCTTCAAGAAGGCTGTGGAGCAAGTTGCGAAGCTGGAGTACGCCGATGGGAAGACCTATAGATTCGGCGACACGATCTTGACGGCGTCGCCGCCTCTGCCCCACGGGCCGGAGGGGGCCAAGACGGGCTTCGTCATAGCCTTCGTCGTGGAGGAGGGAGACGAGAGGCTACTCTTCATGCCCGACGTCCAGGGGCCTGCGAACGAGGCCGCGCTTGAGTTCGCGTTTAGCGCCGCGCCGACTATCGCGATAATAGGCGGACCGCCTACGTATCTCAACAACGTCGAGTGGACTACCGGCGTTAAGAACTTGACGAAGCTGGCCTCAATGCCGGGCTTGAGGGTTCTCGTGGTGGCGCACCACGCCCTGAGGGATCTGGATTGGAGGGCGAGGCTCGCCTCGGTCTTCGAGGCGGCGTCCAAGACCGGCGTTTCCGTCAAGACGTACGCAGGCCTGCTGGGCAAGGAGGATGAGCTGTTGGAGGCGCGTAGGAAAGAGCTGTATAAGCTTGTCCCAGCCGAGCCGAGGGATCTAGAGGGAGGCGAGGAGGAATGAGGAGAAGCGCCTTAGCTCTCCTAAGGGTTATATCTGAGCTCATCTTCATAGGCGCTGTCGGCGCAGTCGCCTACATATTAGTGGATCTCCTCGCGGCTAAGTTTCCGAAGGTGCCGGCCTATGTCTTCAACTTAATTAAGGCTGTAATAATAATAGGCGGGGGCACAGCCGGCGTAAAATCGCTCGGGGATTATCTCGTGAGGGAGCTAAGGCCGAGGATAGGCGATAGGGCGTATTCGGTGGGGAACACCTTTAAGGTCTTGGGCTATATTGCAGCCATAACCGTTGGGTTCTTCAAGATCGGCGCCACCAGCGAGATAGCGTTGCTGGGCGGCACGGTGGCCGGCATAGTCCTCGGCCTCGCCTTACAGCCGACCTTGGGCAACCTCTTCGCAGGGATATTGGTAATAGCGACAAACTTCGTACGCGTCGGAGACGTCGTGAGGATACTCAACTGGCAGGTGCCCTACCAATGGTCTTTCAGCCCGGCGTACAAATATTTCTCGCCGGACTACATACTGCCCGGCGTAAAGGGGAAGGTGGTCGAGGTAAATCTATTCTATACCGTAGTCGTCACAGATGTTGGGAGCGAGCTGAAGGTGCCTAACTCCATAATCCTCGGCGGCGCTATTGTAGACGAATCAACGCCTCAATGGTCTCAGGAGAAGATAATCAACGTCCGCGTTGAGCTACCCCTATCTGTAGTGGACTTAGACAAGCTCGAGGGGCAGATCCGCGATCTGCTGTCGGATCTAGGCGTTAGATCTGTCTACCTCAACGAGCAAAGCGACAAGGACTACGTGATAGTGCTGGCGCGGTTGGCCGTGCCTAGGGATAGGGATTGGCGCGCCGTGAAGTCTGAGGCGCTCAAGAGGTTACTGAAGTTCAGGGACGAGTTGATAAGAGCTAACGAGCAGCGCTACCTCTGCCTCACTAGGGGCGTTTGTAGGTAGAAAGCGCCTCGCCTATGCGCTTAATGCCCTCGACTAACCTCTCGGGCTTCTCTGCTACGAACGATATCCTGATGGCCGCTCTGTAGACTTCGCTGAAGTAGGTGCCGGGTACCAACGCGACTGAGTACTCTTCAAGTAGCCTCTGGGCGAACGCCTCGCCGTCCGCTATATATTTAGATAGATCGACGAAGATGAACATAGAACCTTGTGGGATTCTAAATGCGCCCTCGGGCACGTACCGCCTGAGCGCGTCGACGGCTATGTCGCGCCTCGCCTTATACGCGGCCACAAACTCCTTTACATATTTAAATCTGACCTCCGATTTGAGGTATATAGCGATCATCTTCTGGGCGAACGAAGGCGGGCAGTAGACCATCTCCTCGTTGATCAACTTTATCTTATCGACGACGTCCTTAGGGCCGTATACGTAGCCGAGCCTCCAGCCCGGTATAGCTGGATCCTTCGAGAACGTGTTTATCGAGATCACGTGGTCAGGCGCTAGTTTATAGAGGTAGACGTGTTCCCCCTCATATATCATCGTCTTATAGGCTTCGTCGATCACGAGCCAGAAGTCGTGGTCCACAGCCAGGTCGGCGAGCGCCTTAGCCGCTTCGGGGCTCAACAGTCTGCCGGTCGGGTTATCGGGGGTGACCAACACGATGGCCTTCGTCCTAGGCGTGATCTGTTCCTTCAGCCTCTCTATATCCGGCTGGAAGCCCTCCTCCAGATAGGTTCTATGCCTCACTATCTTGCCCCCGAAGTACTCTATGAGAGGCTTATAGCCGAAGTACGTGGGGTCCATCAAAACCACTTCGTCTCCAGGCTGTAGTATCGCCGCCAATGTGGAGAACATCGCGGCTTGGCCGCCCGCGGTTATGGTTATCTGATCCGGCGGCACGTCGAGGCCGCCCAGCCTCTTCAAGTCCTCCGAGACGGCTTCTCTCAGCTCGTAGATGCCTTGGCTGGGCGTATATCCGTATAGTTCCATGCTCTCCTCCTGTAGCAACTCGGCCATCTTGCGCCTCACCTCGATGGGAGGCGGTATGCTGGGTTGTCCCGCCGAGAGGACGATGACATCTCTGCCTTCCCTCTTAAGCCTTTCCCTCAACGCATCGATCTTCCTGGTGGGGCTCTCCCTGAGGTAAGCCAGCCTCTCCGATAAGGTCCTCACATGGGCGTCGAACCCTCGATATTATAAACTATGATATATACATATATCAAGGCTTAAGGAGCCGAATAGGAACTATTTACCTCATAACCGGGGGGATTATGGAGCTATGTGCTATAGACCTCGCCAAGAGGCTATTGCTCCGCCGATCTCAGCATGGGAACGCCGAATTCTGAGTAGTCTAGTTCCCATATCTCGAGGGTTCTCCTATCCATAATCCTGACTTTAACTCCATTGAGGTTTATTTGATAGGGGCCTAGCTCCTCGGCCGTATAACCCGAGATAGTGGCGGCGAGGGCCATGGAGGCCGCCACGAGCGGTCCGCGTAAGGTGGGCACTAGGGCGGCGGCGTTGCCAGCAGGTTGGCCTTTTATTTCCGCTAGCATCTTCATGAACTCGTCGAGTTTGTCCTTATCGCCGATAAGCTCCAACGCGCGGACGGCCCATTTCACCGAGATGCCCGCCTCGAGGCCCAGCCGGGCGAAGAACCAAGCGTCGCTCGTGTTGGCGGCTAGCTTGGCTCTCTCGGCCTCTAGCATCTTCAACAATTCGCGTGGAGGTATCTGCGGCGCAACTTCCCTGGCGAAGGCCTCGGCGTCTTTGCCTAGAAGCACCTCGACGTACCTCTTGAGGATCGCCCTGCCGTTTACGCCGCGTTTTTTGCTCCATTCATCGAACGCGTTATCCACAACTTCGTTTAACCAATTGATGGCCTCTCTAAGCGGCTGCCTCCACGGAGCAGGTCCATCGCATCCGCAGTCCCGCGTCCAACGACCCAGCCCGTGGGGACAACTCCAAGAGGTGCCAGGGATTATCTCGACGGCTCCTAACGGCTTGAGCTTCTCTGCGGCGAAGCCCAGATTGGCCAGCTTCCCGCCGAACCGCGCTATCGCCGCGGCCAAGACGCGCTCCTCGCCCTTCTTATGGTGCCCAAAGGTTTCTCCATCTAACGCTATCAACGTCAGTCGGTCGTCTGGAGCCATCTCCATCGCTTTAGGCAGCTCGTCGGGCCCTCCAAACGCTATCCTATCCGAGAGCGTCTCGTCTCTGACGAATACCAATATCTTCCTCCCCGACGGCAGAAGGACCTCGTAGGGTCCGCCGGCTCTACCGCCTTTTATCTGCCTCTGGGTGAGCACGGTGAACTTGATATCGTAATCGGCCAACACCTCCAGCGTCTCGATATCCACCGCCATCTCGGGTAGCCACATGCCCTCGGGATATCTCTCGAAATGTCTCTCGAAATGCCTTATGCCCCACTCGACGAGCACCTCCTTATCTCTACGATCCAATAGAGGCAATATTACGTGGTAGTAGGGATGGGCTATGGCGTTGCCGTGCCCCCATCGCTCTCGCCCTATCTTATCGGCTTCTATTATCGCGCTGTATACATGGGGCCTTCTACGTCTTAGCCAATCCAAGAGCGTCGGCCCGAAGTCGAAATTGATCCAGGTATAGTTGCCCAGAAGCGCGTTAGGTTCATAGCATTCAAACGTGATTCGTTCGTTCCAATGCCTATAGGGCGCCGCGGAAGGTTCCGGCAATATGGTCTCGAGCCAAGGGTCCTCCCTGGGGGGTTGATAAAAATGCCCGTGGATGATGATCACAGAACCTCACGGGACGGCATATATAAATTTAGGCTATAGCCTCTGGGGTATTATGACTATAGCCGAGGCCTCGGCGCTGGCGTCGGCCGTATACGCCGTCCTCGTGTTCGCCACATATTTCTACCTACTCCGCAAGGCGCCGGACTGTAGGGGGCGGATCCTTGGATGTATAAGCGGCAAGGAGCTGGCCGCCGTGATCTTGATCATCCTAGCCCAAACGGCCATCATGGCGCTGATAGCGTTTATCGCGTCTCTATTTTAACAATCCAAAGGCACCAGCTCCCGGAAATCCACCTCGACCTCGTCGTCGGCGCGTCCGTCGAAGTAAGCCCATATCTGTTGCCCTGAAATATCTAGAAGGACCTTCGTGCCTTTCAAGGACCTAGAGGCCTTCAAAACGCGCGCCTTGAAGCGGCCCGAGCCTATCACGACGTCCTCAGGCCTTACGCCGAAACACCCGCCGTCGAGGCTCAAGATCTGTAGCCCTACTATCTTGGCCGTAACCACGTGCCTAGGCCTTCTGAAGACGTCGTCCGGAGCGCCTACCTCAACTATTCTGCCGCCGTACATAACAGCCACCTTATCGCCAAGCGAGTAGGCCTCCTCGCGGTCGTGGGTCACGTGGATCACCGAGACGCCGTATTCGTCCGGTAGCTCTCTCAATAAGGACAAGGCGATCTCCCTTATGTCCGGATCGAGCCCGGACATAGGCTCATCTAGAAGCAACAACCTCGGCCGTACGGCTAAGGCTCTGGCGAGCGCGACCCTCTGTTTTTGCCCGCCCGAAAGTTGGCTTGGTTTCCTCTGTAGGAGATCCTCTATACCTAATCTCCGCGCTATATCTATGACGATCTTCCTCCTATCCTCGCGCGGAACTCCGCGCATCCTCAAGCCGAATTCTATGTTGGAGAAAACAGTCATGTGGTCGAATAACGCATATGACTGAGGGACGTAGGCTATGTTCCTTCTCTCCGGAGGCAGCTTAGATATATCAACCCCATCTAGGACAATAGATCCATCGGCCCTCAGAAGGCCCGCCGTGGCTTTAAGCAAGCTCGTCTTCCCGGCTCCGTTGGGTCCCATGATCACTAGGTACTTCACGTCCACGGTTAGATCCACCGGCCCCAGCTGGAACGCGCCCAGCCTAGCCTTAACGCCTCTTAGCTCCAACATAGCTGGTCGTAAGCCTATAGGCCAGAAACACTGCGAGGACGAAGAGTACGAGGGCTGCGGAGTATTTGATAGCCTCCGTTAACCCCAAGCCTATATACGCTTGATATATGTATATAGAGGCGGGATAGATAGAAGATGTGCCCATTATTATATAATACGCTACGATCAGCAACGCGCCGGCCTCCGAGACCGATCTAGCCCAGGAAAGTAGAGCGCCGTTTAGCACGGCTCTACCGATGTTGGGAAGGACCACGAGCATGAAGGCTCTAAACGGGCTTGCGCCCAGGGATCTAGCCACGTTCTCCAGCTCTGGATCTAACATCCTGATCGCGCTCTCCACAGTCCGGATAGCGTAGGTGGCGGAAAGGTAGGACACGGCTATCACGGCCCCTGGCAGCGAATCTATTATCGTCACGCCGAGCTTGCCGAGCGCAGGGCCGAGGCCGTACGCGGCGAACGCGAGGACGACCATAAGTCCCACCACAGTATGTGGTATCACTATAGGGATATCTATAATGGCATCGGCCAGCGGCTTGAACTTAAAGTCGTAACGGGCGAGCACGTAGGCCGTCGGTATGCTCGCGAGAACTGCCACGAACGAAGCCGCCGTCGATATGAGCACGGTGATGCCTAGAGATTGGAGGAACGACCCGGTAGATAGGGCCGAGGCCAAACCGCCCCAACCTAGGTAGATCAAAAGAAGAAGGGGGTATAGGAAAAAGCCGAGCGTCAATAGGAAAAGGAAAACGGTCGATGCTTTAAACCAAACCATTAGGGGAAGGCGGGGGCGTATTGCGGCACTTGCGATAGAGGCACCGTGAAGGGCTTAAGCGGAGCCGGGACGTCCGAGTAGTTACCGTAAACCACGCCGGGCGATATAGGTTGGATCCCGAAGCTCTTAAGCACGTTCTGACCCTGCGGGCTGAATACCAACAGGGCGAAGTACACCGCGGCCTCCGAATTGGGCGCGGTCTTAGGTATCGTCAAGGTGTATATCACCGGGTTGCAGGAGAAGGTCTTGGTCTGCCCCGTCTCGGTCCACGTGACGCTCACGGAGTGGTAGTAGGACACGTAGTCGAGAGATCCGAGGTTCACTTGAGGCGGTAGCGTAATGTAGGCCAGCCCCTTATATTCCTGCACCTGCGGTATGGCGTTAGAGAGGTAGGCCGATAGTACGAAGTCGATCTGTCCAGTCGCCATTAACGACAACAGATCGGTCTCGGTGGTCCTCATGACGTATTTAGAGGGATTGCCATATATGGCGTTGTAAAGAACTGTGGAGTTCCCGAAGAAAGTAAGGCCCGCCAGCTTGATCATACAGATTGCTTGATAGCCCGACGGATCGGTGAAGGGATCCGAAACTCCGACCTTCACGTTGGGATCCAAGGCTATTATCTGGAATATCTTGACCCAAGTCGAGTTCCACTGGGCTGAAAGCGGTTGGTATTGTTGCGCTTGTTCCCATAGATCGTATACCTCCCTCCCCGCGGTCGTGTTGAGGTTAACTATTATAGCCATCTGGGTTATGCCGAAGGCTATTTCGTAATCCGTTAAGTTATTCTTAAAGAGAACGCCGGGTATAGTCGTCGTATCCGCGGCGGCTACTACGCTAAATTGTTTGCTGTTAACTTCATCTTGTGCTAGCTTTCCACTGCCCTCGTAGAGGGGCTGCCCTCTGGGTATATAGGGATATAGCTGAGAGTATATCCCTAAGAGCTTGTTGAAAGAGAACTTAAGGGTGCCCGCGGCGCCTACTGAAAAAAGACTTGGCGCAACGGAGGAAGCCGTGCTGGTGGTCTGCACACTGCCAGCCGGAGCTGCGTGGAAATACACGTAGATTATCCCGGACCCCAATAGAAAGCCCACCACGAGCCCTAATACTAATGCCTTTGCGTCCATGGGACCTTCCCACTCTCGATATTTAAGTTTTATCAGATATCAGATATTAGATCCCGCCGAGAGGCGTTCGACGACTTTGTTTAGGTAAGCTAAGGCCTTATCGCCGGCCAGCCTTCCTATATACTTTATGTTTATCAACTGCTTTCTGGATCCGTTATCGTAGATCATAAACTCGACCTTACCGTCGGGCGCCTCCTCCGACGCTATATATATCTTATAGCGGTTCGCCACGTTAAGAACCTCGACGTTTTCAGGTACGTCGACGCCCTCAAGGAAAATATCCATGGATACTATCCTGATATCGCCTAGATCGATTATTCTAGCTATGTTCTCGCCCTCCTCATTCCTATGGATCGATATCACGATCAACGCCATATTTAACTAAATAATATTTTTACGGGTCAGTCGAGCCCTGGTTCGATGGAGTACGTTAACCTGGGTCACAGCGGGCTTAAGGTGTCTAGGCTATGCCTAGGGAGTTGGTATCTGCCTGCGTCTAAGGAAGTCGATCAATACGGCATACCTAAGGTGGACGTGGAGGAGCTAAGGAGGATAATAAAGAGGGCTTTCGACCTGGGCGTAAACTGCATAGATACTGCTAATAGATATCACGGAGTCATGGCCCCCGTGGATCTAAACCATGTGGGGAATGCCGAGAGAATACTTGGCGAGATTCTTTCCGAATACGACAGGGATTCGTACGTCTTGGCCACTAAGGTCAGAGGGCAGATGGCCTCTTGGCCTAACGGCGAGGGCCTCTCGAGGAAACACATAATGTGGCAGATAAGGGAATCTCTGCGGAGGCTGAAGACCGACTACATAGATCTTTACCAAATGCATGCCCCCGACCCCTCGACGCCCATAGAGGAGACCATGGAGGCGATGGCTGATTTAGTCCATAGAGGGCTTGTCAATTATCTAGGCGCCAGCAACTTCCCGGGCGATAGTTATGCGTATATGGCCCACTTGGCCAGAGAGCTACACGTGCCCTTTATATCGGCGCAAGAGCTTTACAATTGGCTGGAGAGGCAAAACGAGGACAAGCTAGCGGTGGCGAGAAGGTATGGGCTGGGCCTGCTGGCCTATTCCCCGCTTGCGCAGGGATTCCTCACGGGCAAATATCTAGGCGGGGTGCCCGAAGGCTCTAGGGCGACGAGACCGGGCGAACTGTCCAGAGAAATTGTCAAGAGGTATTTGACGCCGGAGCGGCTTAAAGCGCTTCAAGAGTTCCACGAGGTGGCTGTAGGCCTCGGCGTTAAGGACTCCCAGCTGGCGCTGGCTTGGTTGCTTAAAAGATCGGAAGATATAGGCGTGACGATAGTGCCGATAATAGGGGTATCGAGATTGGAGCAACTAGAGGAGGACGTGGAGGCGCTCTCGGTGAAGCTAAGCTGGGATGCCTACAAGAGGCTTGAGGAGATCTACGCAGCGCTTAATCCCAGAAAGCCCTAGTCGCGGCGTAGTGCCTTTCGGCGTCGATTATAGCGCTCCACAAATCGTCGCCGGCGACGAGCTTGTTCAAGATCTTTACAGCGGTCTTAGGCCCTACGCCGTGGGCGAGCTGGACCAATACGCCTATCTTGCCGTGTTCCAACACTATGGACGCGCTTTGCCTAAGTTCGTCTAGCTCCCTGGCCTCCTCCCTATCCAGCTTCCTCCTCGCTTTAAATTTCCTCCATATCTCCAACGCACGCCCGATATCCCCTTTGACGACAGCCAGAGCCCCCACGCCGCATCTAGGGCAGTGAATCCTCTCGGGTAGAAGCGCGGCCCTCCCTCTGAACGTCCAACCGCAGTTTAGACAGAGCAACGACACCTCTCTGTTCAAGATCCTCTTCCTCACGAGATCCTTCACGGCTTCTTGCGATAGGCCCTTATAGGTGAAATCAACGCGCAACGCCTCCTCGAGGAGCGGCTTCTCCAAGGCGGTGGGCGCGGCGAGCCTCTTGGCCTCCAGCTTATACTTGCCAGATCTAACGCCGTCTATTAGATCTAGAAGCGCCTTAAGGTCAAGCTTCTCCACGAAGATCTCGTTGACAGCCTCTATGCCCGGAAGATCGTCCGTATAAGCGTCGACGAGCTTCGGCGGGATCTCCTCGGCGTCTTTAGACAAAAGGCCCACCCTCTGGGCTACCTGCATAAATCTATACTTAAACATACGGGAGGCCTTTATGGCGTTCATCAAAGTCCTCTGCACATACGCCGGATCCTTATAGAAGGCCTCCAGCAAGGGCTTCTGCATTATAGGCTCCTTATGTATCAACAAGACCCTATAGGGATCCGCTCTGTAGCCCACAGGCCCTAAATACGCCGAGAGGTGATGAGATAGGTACATGCCGAGGGCCTCGTTGCCTTTAGACCCCAGACAGGCGTGGACGACGGCGTATCTGCCGAATAGATGTATCCTAACCGCGTCCGGGGTCGGTATATACTCCTCGGATAGGCCTTCCACATCGGCGAGACCTATGTACTCGCCTCTTAATGCCGCCTTGAGGGCATCTGCCCTTCTTCTACACGTCTCCTCGGCTATCTCTCTCGGCACCGGTATCTCCTCGCCGAGCCATCCGGGGAGAGCCCCTATCAAGTCCAGCTCGGGGTATAGATAAACAACGCTCCCCTCCACCTTGGAGACCGTCCAAGCTCTACCCGACAGAATTATCTTGGTGCCCGGCTCTATCGTGAATACGAACTCCCTATCGAGCTCGCCCACGACCCTCCCCGTGGTCTGGTCGACTGCCTTATAGCTCTTCTCGTCGGGTATGGTCGATGCGTTCTCAAAGTAGTATTTTATGGAGCCCCTCCTCGGCTTAAGCCCATCGAGGAGCCTATGCCTCTGGGCAAAGTCCAGAACAAGCTTAAGATCATCCGGCGTGAGCCCTACATAAGGATGCGCCCTCCTGACGATACGCAGTATGTCGTCGAAAGTCAACTGCCTCCCGTCTAGCCGCGCCTCCAACGTCATGCCGACTACTTGATGCAACAACACGTCTAACGCCGCCTCGTGGTATTCCACGGCCCTCTCTAGCCTCCTCTCGGAGGCCCTCTCGGCTATGACCTCGGACTCTAGATAATCCTCGAGGTCGGAAGCCACCACGATACCTCGCGAGGCTACATCAAGTCTATGCCCGCTCCTCCCGACCCTCTGCACGAGGCGTATCACCTGCCTGGGGGAGCCGTACTGCACGACGAGCCCTATATGGCCTATGTCGATCCCCAGCTCTAGGCTCGACGTAGCGACCACGGCCTTAAGCTCTCCAGACTTCAGCCTCTCCTCTACGGAAAGCCTATGCTCTCTAGATAGAGACGAATGATGAACCTCGACTACATCGCCCAGCAGGACCTTGAGCTTAGCCGTGAGGAACTCGGCCCCATCTCTAGTGTTGGTGAATATCAAGACGCTGCCTTTCTCCCGTCTCACCACGTCGGCTATATACCTAAGGCGCGCCAGCGTCTCAGGGGTTACGTCGAGCTTCTCAGCTTCTGCGTAATCCTCCTCCGAAGGCGTAGGCGCGACGACAGATATATCGTACTTCTTAGCCGCCGAGACGTCCACGACCTTGACGTCACGCCCAACGCCGCCGAGGAAGCTGGCGACGAGCTCCACATCGCCGATAGTCGCAGAAAGGCCCACCCTTTGGAATTCGCCGGAGAGCTCCACCAACCTCTCAAGCCCAAGCGCCAGCTGGATCCCCCGCTTGTTGCCTACAAGCTCATGAACCTCGTCTACGACCACATGGCTGACGCACCTCAGAGCGTGCCTCATGGACCTATTTAGGAGCAGTATCTGCAGGGACTCCGGCGTGGTTATAAGAAGGTTGGGCGGAGAGCGGTATATCCTCCTCCTGGCGGACTCAGCGGTATCGCTATGTCTCACGTCTACCTTTATGCCCACAATATCGGCGACGATGGAGAGCCTCCTCAAGAGATCCCTATTGAGGGCGCGGAGCGGGGTTATATACAGCGCCTGCACGCACTCCTTAAGCCCCTCGTCCAGCATCTTTGAGAATATGGGAAACACCGCGGCCTCGGTCTTCCCGGAGCCGGTGGGAGCCACTATCAAGACGTGAGAGCCCGAGAGGACGACGGGGATAGCCGCTTGTTGCACCGAGGTGGGCTCTCTATAGCCTAATTCGGCTATGGCCTCCCTCAGCTCTCTCCTAAGCAGATCGAAGGCCACGCGCCTACGGCATCTATAAATATAAATGCTTTAAGGGAGGCGTGGCCATCGGCGTGATATCATTCGATATAGACGGCGTGCTAGTCGACGCATCGAAACGGTTGAATTTATGCCTAAACGGCGGCGACGTGGACTGGGACTGCTTCCTCGACTGCGGGAAGTTGGCCTTGGACTCGCCCAAGAGACGCAACGTGGAGTTGGCCTTGGAGCTATCCAAGAGGGGATACAACGTCGTGGTCATCACGGGGAGGCCGGAGCGCATGAGGAAATGTACTGAACTCCAGCTTAGATCCTATGGTGTTGTGTACAAGGCGCTCTACATGAGGCCGGAAGGCGATACAAGACGCGACCACCTCTACAAGGCGGACGCCATTGTGGCGCTCAGAAGGAAAGGGATCGAGGTGTTGGCTCATTTCGACGACAACGAGGATACGGTTAAAGCGCTTAAGGCCGCTGGGATAGACGCAATACTGATCTACTGATTACTCCTCCAGAGGGAACACCTCGGTCTCGCCGACCACTATGTCTTCGTCCGAGACGAACTGAGAGCCGAGAAGCCTCCTATAGAGTCTCGCGTCTTTAAGCCAGCCAGGTTCCTCCACGTGATATCCCAGCGAGTAGGCCCTATCGGCCACCTCTATCATCTCGACGATCTTTGGGTGAAGCGCCCTCTTAGAGCCGGCCGGCACGACGTCAACTATATGTATACGCGCGAGATTACGCGTCATCTCCTCAAGCTCTTCTAGTCTCCTCCTAGATCTATAGGTTCTCATGGCAGGTCTCTTTATCTGAGGCCTGCTGATTACCCTATAGGCTGCCACGGCTAGACCTAAGAGGCCGAGGACGGCTATTGGCGCATTGAGCAATAAAGCTGTCAGAAATCCCGCCGCGGCGGTCAGCGCCACGAAGACTATCAACGCGAGCAAATCTCTTATGAAGTAGCCGCCGAGGGCCGAGAGTATTAGTACTAGGAGAACTGCATATATGTCGTTCATAGCTCCACTAGAAAGCAGGAGGAAATAGCTATTACTTGGATCTCGTGGGATTCGGCTTTCTTTAGTTTAGTTAAACATTCTTTCAGAATTTTTACCTTTTTATCTATAAATTTATCTAAATGCGGATCTTTACCCTTAAGCGAAGATAATTTCATGGTCTCCTCTTCGATAGCCTTTATGACCTCCTCTGGCGTCCCGTAGATTATCACGGCGTCTTTTTCTTCAACCTATAATATTGTCTAACCGCCTCGGCGACTGCCTCCGCGTCGAGCACGCCCTTGTCGGCCAAGGCCTGCAGGAGCTCGGCGCGCGCCATGACCTCCTCGATGCCGCCCAGCCTCTGGAGCCAGAACGACCTCCTGAGGTCGACCGTGAAGACGTCCTTGTTGCGGTCGTAGACGCCCACCTCCACGAGGCCGAACTCCTCCTCCTTTATCTTTATCCTGTTGAGGGCAGGGTAGGGATACGCCCTCAGCCACACCACCTCGGTGAGCGAGGTGACGCGCCTCCCCCAATCGAACTTCTTAACCACGGCGACTGCGCTGAACGCAGATATGTGCTCGGGCGAGACGCCCATGGCCTCGCCCGTCATCCTCATGAACGCCTCCACCATATCCTCGGCGTGGAAGGTCGTCGCGCCTCCGTGGCCCGTCAAGATGCCTTGTATCAACTCGTGTATCTCGCGGCCGCGGCTCTCGCCTATCACCACTATGTCGGGCCTGGCGCGTAGCAGATAGCGGACCAAGTCGATTAGATATATGGCGGACTCCGACCCGGGGAGGTTCTTCTGGTAGTCGTATAGAGGCGAGGTGAAGAGGAGGACCGAGTTGGTGAAGCTCTTGGGGAGACGTATCTCCGGCGTCTCCTCGGCAACCGCTATACGCTTATGCGGCAGGAGGACCAACAAGGCGTTGAGGAGGGTCGTCTTCCCGGAGCCGGTGCCCCCTATGATGAGTATCGATTTGAGGTTCTCGAAGAGGTACCACAAATACGCCAGCCCGAGCGCCGAGATGGTCTTGTTCTTTATTAGCTTCGTAGGCGATATGGGCTCCGGCGGCTGGATACGTACCGAGACATACGGCGGATTGCGCGAGGTCTTGCCGGACATGGCGGTGGCGAACCTCAGCAGAGCGCCGTTAGGCAGGCGTAGGTAGGTGTCTTGTATCGGGTACTGCTCGTTCAACGGCCTCCCCGTCTCGGCGTATACCCTGCTCACAATCCTGAGGATAACCTCCTTGTCTGTGGGCACTATGTTTGTCCGTATGTTATAGCCGTAATCCCTGTGGTCTACGTAGATGGGGCTGTCGGTCCCGTTTATGTTGACGTTCTCGAGCCTCACGTCGTAGAGGAGCGGCGTGAGGTAGGAGTAGTCGGCCGCCTCGAGCTGGACGTAGAAGCGGACGGGCGCCCTCAAGGGCCTCGGGACGCCTATATCGGCCATGGCCATGTCGATGAGCTTCCCGAGCTCCTCCCTGGTCATGTCGGGCCTGACCACCTGCCTAGCCGTCAAGTACTCCACGATCTTGTAGACGTACTCGCCCACCTTGTCCGAATATGGGAACGCGTAGTTGACCGAGTAGCAGAAGCCATCCTCGAACTTATGTATGGTTATCCTGGCCCCCTCGACCGAGTACTCCTCGACGGGAATCCCAGGGCACTGCTCGATTCGGAAGCCTAGACTGCGCGTACTCATGGCGCCCCCACCGACGAGGGGTTGCTCGGAGGCTTTAAGATGCTTGTGGTAGCTATTATCACGATAAACATAGCTAGATAGAAGATTGAGAGGTATATAAGACCTCCGCGCGTAGAGAAGCTCACCTTGGCGAACAAGAAGTAGTAGCCTATGGCCAGCATGCCGAAAGCTAGATAGAGGAAGTTCATGCCTATTCCGCCCCCGGCGAGTCCACCGACGGGGATCCCCACGCCGCCCCCTCCGCCGGCGACGCCCGCCATCGCTTGGCTCATTATTATCATGGAGGCGTTCACGAAGGCCACCATAGCTGCGCCGAGCACGGCGAGAAGCCTCACTATGCCCAAGGACTTGCTCAGCTGTTCGCGGTAGTCGAAAAGCTTGGCGACGAAGTTCTGGAGCTGATCTATTGTGGAGCGGGGGAGGGTCCCAAGCCTATGGATGTCGAAGAACATCCTAGTCACTATGGCCATGATCGGTTGCATGCCCCTCACGACGATCTCCTCAAGCTCCACCATTCCCGATTTAACGGCGTTAAGCATGGCGGCGCCTCTAGGCGTGAAGTCGCCGAAATTGCCGTAGGTAACGGCGTTCTCCATGGCTCTGACGATCGACGGCGAGCGCTTTAGCTCGTCGAGGACCACGTAGGAGAAGTCCATGAACCCCCTCTCGAAGGAGCGCGCGTTTATTTTCTCTTTTGTTATGAAGTAGCCGAGGCCGGATATAACGGCGGCGATAAGAGGCGTATATATGCCGAAATTGAGGAAGAAGCCCAAGACTATCATCGCGACGCCGGATATTATGGCTATGACGAGAGGCCATATCCTGAAGTCCATCTTGAGGAGCGGGACGTTGATCATCATGCCCATAATGGCACCCATGATGGCCGGTAGGAGGCCGCCCATAAGCACGAAGATCCCCGCGTTGCCGCGGCCCACCACTATGGCTGTGACCGACAACATGGCCAACCCCACTATCGTGGCCGATATCGCCGACACGAGGGAGTCTATCCTCCTCTGCATTGATGTGGAGAACTCCACCATGTCCATGTCCATATAGAGCGACAGCTTGGCTATTATGTCCTCGCCGACCCTCAAGGCGGTGTAGAGCGAGTTGAAGCGATACACTAGCTTCTGGGGCGCCAGCTTCTCCACCGCCTTCTTCAAGCCATCGAGAGGCTCCATGCCCAACATACGTGTATTGTTCCAGGCAGTGGTGGCAAGAGTCCTTATGCCCGGCAGCTCCTTGTAGCGCATCATGCGTTGAATAGCTAGATCGAGCGGAGCCTTCGTTGCGAAAGTCATCTGCACCAACACGGTCAAGAAAGGTATCTCCATGTTGAGGAGCTCCCTTATGGACGTCGCACGAACGCCGATGAGTAGCTTAGGCATAAATATAAGGAAGACGCCCAGCCCGAGGAAGAGAGGCCCTAGAGGAAACGCGTGGACCGCCGTGAAGAACGCGCCGAGCGCCGCGAGGGCAACGCCTCCGAGCAGAGCCAGCCTAATCGTCTGACGAAACCTTAAGGGATCTAGATCAGTCCTTTCAATTCCTTTCATGAAGAAATTGTAAATATTGACCACATAAGCCACATCGATTTCCAATATATTTTTTACGTTGATGCGCATAGCCCGAGTCAGCGATGAGCTCCGCCGTTAATTTCCCCAGACAGCTGGATCACGATCAGCGGCGACTGGACTAACCTAGGGCCCGAACTTCGGGCAGCATCGTTATAAATGTAAAACACGTCTTGGGTATGGATAAGGAAGTGATGATAAAACTAGCGAGAGATCCAAGGATCGTCGACGCTCTGCGCTCCATAGGGGGATTCCTCTGGTACTACACGGAGCTATATCCCTACAGGACGATATATACGCTCACGGTGTGCCGAGGCGCTATCTGCGTCTACATAGCCGGGGAGGACATGATGGACATGAGGCTCCCCCTGGAGCGCTATCTGGAGTTCGAGGACGACGAGGAGAGGCTGAGGCAACTGGCCAAGTCGCTAGAGATGCTAGTTGCTTTTTCAGAGAAAGCGAAGTGGGAGGAGCCTGGACAGCCTGCGCAGTAGGGCCGAGGCCAGCGCGAGCTTCCTCGTCTTGATCGAATCGACGCGTTTAATCGGGACGTCGGGGCGGAACCCGCTTATGACCACCTCCCGCGCGCCCAGAGCGTACGCCAGATAGGCCGCCCTATCGCCGTCGGTGAAGCCGCCTACATTGTAAGTGCCCGGCGGCGGCGCCGTCTGGACCGTGAACACCCTGCGGGGCGGCGCGGAGAGAAGCCGCTGTATGTTATCGCCGTGGGCGTGCACGACCGCCACGTAGCCAGCCCCGGCGTGTTCCGGCTCGTAGTCCAGATCCGTCACGACCACGTCCGGCCTCACTCCAAGCTCTACAAGGCGCCGCGCCGTGAAGCCCTCCACGGCCACAACGACCGAGCCCTCCGCCAGCTTCTCGAATGGAGGCATGTAGACCACGGGCTTAGACCAGTCGAACCTACCGAGCACATCTATGGGCAGGCCGCCGAGGCGCGAGGCCAGCTCCGCGGCCTCTCGATCCCTCTGGAAGGAAAGCTCGGGCAGGAGGGCCCCCGCCAAGGTCATGACGTATTGCCACTCGAGGGGGTCGACGAGCCACCTCCCCCCTGTCACCTCCCCCTAACCACTGTGAGCAGCTTGTAGTTCGCGGGCGTAGGCGCGTACCAAAGGGCGCCGCAGCCTGGCTGGGTCAGATTAACCGCCAGAGCGCCCGGGACTGCCGGGGAGGGGACGACGCAAGAGGGCCCTCCCAAGGCGCTGTCGAAATTAGTGGCGTAAATCTTCACGCCGGCGAACGAGGCGTTTACGCTATATGCAAACGCGGACACTTTGTAGAGGGAGGCGGAGAAGGAGCCGCGGTACGCCGTGAAGTTAGCTATTACGTATAACGCCACTACGCCGGGCCTCGTGGAGTTGTTTATAAGCGCTATGGAGTAGGCATACGCATCGAAATTGGGGAATTGCGTGGGGAGAAACAGCTTGTAGCTTATGGTCCTAACGCCGGGGGTGAGAGACGACGAGATGAGATCGGCCGTCTGTGACGCCACGTAGCGGACCATCAAGGAGGCCGTTGTCGCGGCCTCGTTTTGAAAGGCTTGTAAGGATAAGAGCCAGACCAGATAAGCGGCGACGATATAGGCCGCTGCCATGAAGCCGAAAAGCAATGCCGCCTCGATCGCTGCGATGCTCCTCATTTCCAGAGGACGGTGACGTTGTTCCAAACCAGATATACTGTGCTCACCTTATTGAACACGACGGTGGTTGAGCCGTATCTGCTGGAGACGGTCACAGTTGCCGAGCCGGAACAAGCCAGTTGCGTGGAGTTCAGAGGCCCGATCACATAGGCCAACGCCTGGCCCGTCCCCTGAGGGACGAAGGATGCAGATATGGTGTAGAGGTAGAGGGAGGAGGAGCCGTTAACGTAGACGACTCTGCTGTAGAGTTTGACGGTACGCGGGTAGGTGGAGTTCACCGCCACGACGGGTTCCCCGATGGGCACGGCGAGGGAGCCGACCAGCCCCCTCAGCATGTTGTTGCCGAACTCCACGTAGGTCGAGTTGTAGCCCACGACGAGCTCCCTGAAGTAGAAGGTCTGCTGAACGTTGCCGCACGTAATCGTCACGGCCATCCTAGAGGCTCTGACGTAGAAGGTGCCGAAATACGTGGAGGGCACTTGGTACATCCTCTGGACGCCCGTCATGCCGAAGTCGGTCTCGAGCGAGTCGGCGAGGGCCGTGAGGAACGCGGCTATGTTCTTAGCCTCCAGCCCGGCCTCTATCTGGAATATGTTCTGGATTATGTAGGGTATCGCCGCGAATATTATAGCCAGCGAGATGGAGAGCAGTATGGCGGTCTCGAGAGCCTCCAGCCCCCTCATATCGTCTGATAGACGTTCCCGTTTAGGACGAAGAACGGCGGAGGCCACATATACGG
>CAYFGI010000004.1:11643-19490 GCA_964342785.1 uncultured Thermoproteaceae archaeon | reverse complement strand
TCGTCTGATAGACGTTCCCGTTTAGGACGAAGAACGGCGGAGGCCACATATACGGGATCACGTCGACGCCGAAGGGGTAGTAGCCCGAAAGGTACCCAACTACTAGATACTGGAAGCTCCACATGGGGCCGTTGCATTGCTGTAGGTTCGTGCACGGCGGATTCGTGGTGAGGAGGGCGGGGCTATACGCCGTGTTGGGCCAGCCGTTGTACCACCAAGAGTTGTAATTATTCAGGTAGCCGCCGCTCTCTGTGGCTATGTGGAAGTTAGCGAACTGCGGAGTCAGCGCGAATATGAAGTAGGTCTCGATGCCTGAGCCGTATATGGTCCAGACGTTCTGGTCGCCGCACACGCTCGCGTATTGGTTCCACCAGTCCGTCCAGCCGGAGATCCCCGACACGTATCCGTTGTAGAACTCCAGCATCTTGCCGGCCCAAGTGCCCTCCGGGCACTGGTAGCTGGGGCTCGTGGTGTTGGCTAGGTAAGCGTAGTAGAGGTAGTTACTCGGCCCTCCTCCAGACTGCAGCACCGCGTAGGTCATGTTCAACACCACGGCGAAGCCCGAGGGATATCTGGAGAGGGAAACGCGCTGGGGATTAAATTGATATGGGTTTTTGCTCGTCAACGGCGTGTAATCCGTCATCACTTGCTGTGGAGGGCTCGCCGTCTTTGTGCTGGACTGGCAGATCTGGAGCAAGGTGCCCCTATAGGCGAACCAGCCCGGCGTCTGGGTGATATTGACCCAGACGTCGTTCCAAGTCGCTTTGAAGTACGGGAGTGGTCCGCTCCACGTGCCCTTGCTGAAGATATAGATGTTGAGCCTATTTAAGCCGGTGCTGATTCCTAGGGCCCCCAAGACGCCCGGGGGTATAACCAGAATGAATGACTTATTGACATAAACCGAGGGGAAGTACACTTGAAGGAGGCGGCACCCCGCCCCCACCGACACGGGGCTTATGTAGCTCAGCTCCCAGCTGGGCGCGTACCCGTTGGGAAACGCCGACTGGACTTGGGAGGCGTAGGCCGGGTAGAAGGTCACGTTGACTGCGCTGCGTGGCGGGATCATCACGATGGTCCAGCTACCGCCGTTGCCCGACACGTCGAGCCGGGCTCCGAACACCCCGTCGTTGGGCGACACGGACTGCACCATGGGGCGGCCCGACTGCCAGGGGAAGTAGAACACGGCGTCCATGTTTCCCGAGTTGACGAGATACAGCGAGTTGCCGCTCCACAGATAGTAGACCTGCGGGTGGACTAAGGTCAGGTTGTTCACGGCCAGCTGGGCGCCCAGCAGTTGCGCCACAAGCGAGAAGCTGGAGTACCTAGGCGCCAGGAAGGTTACGTTGTACAGCGCCGAGTCCACCCCGCCGAAGTAGCCGTAGTAGGTGACGAGGGATTGGTTGCACAAGCTCGCGACGCCGCAGGTGTAGTTGTAGAGCACGCCGCCGATGTTTACATACAGCGAGAAGGAGGCGCCCAGCGCGCTCCTGGGCACGTTCGAGTTCACCAACACGCCGTAGCTGTACCTAACGTAGGTAGCGTTGTAGGGATACGCGTAGGCCCTCACGGCCGAGGCGTTGATGGCGATGCGCTGGGTGATGTTAAGCCCAACTACAAGCGCCAGCGATATGTTGCCCAGCGCGGACACCGTCGTGTTCACGTAGGATGTGCGCCCCCACGCCAGCACGACCTGCCTGGGGGGACTCACCACGGGGGCCGCGCCCAGCGTGGTCAAGACGGCGGAGGGCTCGGGGTAGGTCCAGGGCCTTATGGCCAAGAAGTCGTAGACGGCCGCGTCGACCCAAGGATTGGTATTGGATTCGGGGAAGTCCTCTGTATCCGTGCCCAGAACTACGTTGAAGGTACTGGGCAGTTGCACGCTGTGAAGCCACTGCCCCACGTAGGGAGTCATGGGCCCCGTCGTGTTCGAGAGGAACTTATAGACGGCCAAGTATAGATCCCACGCGCCGCTACCCTGCAATATGCCCGATATGGAGAGCACGTACCATCTGCCCCGCTCCAGCGGCACAAAGGAGCCCCCCACGTCCCATGAATAGGTCTGCCAAGGCCCCGTGTAGATTCCTTGGGGCAGATAGGACCAGACGAAAGACGGCGGGTAGCTCTCAGGTTGCACCGCCACCATATCGGCGCACCAGGGGAAGGTGCTGCCGTCGTAGCCGCCCCAGAAGAGGGCCAGATAGCCCATCTTCTCGGCGCCTATGTCGGTCACGTTCACCAACACCCTGACTTGGAAGCCGGGCCAGTTGGAGGGTATAGAGTAGCTGTTCCATATCTGGTAGCCCACGTCGTATGTGCCCGCCGGGTACTGGGCGCCTAGAAGGAGCCCCTGCGTCGCGTTGCCGTAGACGGAGGTGGGGACGATCTGCTCTATCGGCGTTGGGCTATACTGGGGGCCCACCGCGTGGCACGTGCTGGAGACGACGGCGCTGGGCCAGTTGATCAGCCCGGCCGCGCTGACGAACCCCTGGAAGCCGCCTATCGTGTACGTTGCGTAGGGGTTGTTGTTAAGGCTCGGCGAGGCTTGAACCTCGTAGGCGTACTGGTAGTTTGCTGGGTCGTTGCAGAAGTTGGGCCCCGTCGAAGGCGGCGTGATGCCGAAAAGCGACATCATCAACGGCACGTTAAGCGTTAGGTACACGTCGCTGGTCGGTTGGCTGTACAGCAGGACCATGACCTCGTCGGATACGCCCGGCGACGTCAAGGACCCCCTCGGCATCTTGAAGTCGAAGAGGCAGAAGGGGCACCTCAGGTACTCGGACCACCAGGGTAGTTGCACGAAGGCGCTGGCCAACATGGAGTTGAACTGCTCGGCGACGTTGGGGTTGTGGTAGTTGCAACCTTGGCTTGCGTAGTAGGCCAAGGCCTCCCTAAGCGCCGTGTTGTTCACGAGGATTAGATACAGCTTCTGTTTGAGCAGATTAGCGTCGTAGCCGCCTCCGCTCCTCGCTTGGTTGAGAATGTCGGCTATCGCGGAGCTATATGGCTCGCCCACTGCGGTGGGCCTCCTGACATCCGCCGAATATATGACGACGTAGCCGCTCTGTATCTGTGTATACGGCGTGACCACGAATCTGTAGACCCTATAGGCGCCGGGCGCCGAGAGCGCGCCTTGTTGCCACCAGTAGGTGAAGTTGTACGCATCGCTCAGCACCACGGCGGCGGGGTAGGGGCCAACGGTGCCGCCGAAGCCCCCTTGGTCGACCTTATAGCTCGCGGTCACGAACGTGCCGAGCGGAATCAAGCTCTGCTCCACGGCCGAGAGCGCCTGGCCGAGGTACTGGGAGGCCGACTGGAGCTGGAAGTAGGAGTCAGCGGGGTGGCCCTGGACCAAGTTGTTGTACAAGCCTGCCTCGATTGCGGCCACGGACGCCCTGGACGCGCCGCTCTGCGAGAGGAAGGCGGCGTACCCCGCCAGGAGCTGCACCAGCTCCGGCCAGTTCTGGCTCATTATGCCGTAGGCGGGCCTTTGAATCGAGGCAACGGGCACTATCGTGGTGGAGACATACGCCATGTAGATCACGGCGACCGCTACCACCACGGCGAGCGCTGTAAGGATGATCCATTGCCCCCTTAACCTACGCGAAGACACTAGCGTAAAGCCCTTCGTTAATATATTTTTTACGTTGTTTCGACGGCGGCGCTACGGCCTAGCTATGTATAGCACGAGCTTAACCTGGGTCCCGTCGGGCAGAACCGCCGTTATGGAGGCCGAGGACGTCGAGGCCGTGCCGCCCCAGCCGGTGGGTCTCGCCACGCTTAAAAGCTTCTGGCTCCACGAGGCGCAGACTAGGCAAGGAGGCGGCGAGTTCCCGGCTAGATACACGGTGAAGTTGTAGACGTAGGGCTGGGGTATCGTCGAGTCCAGTATCGCCTTTATGGAGGCGGTGTTGTTGGTACATATGGAGGACGAAAGCGCGGTGAGGAAGGTGGGGCTGAGCGACAGCTGGAGGAGCGTGTTGTAGGCCGTCTCGACGTCTTGTCTGCCCATGGTCACGGAGACGGGGCTCCTCGGCAACATGGTGAGCGCGTATACTGCTAGAGCCACCAATAAGACTGCGAACAGTAGCTCGAGGACCCACCTCATCTCAACGGGCTAGGGTACTCGTAGACCGTTACGTTCACTAGATACGTCGTGGTGAGCGAATTGAAGATGCCCCAAGCCGATGCGGCGTAGGTCTGCGGCGTGTTGGCGAAGCCCCACCTCAGCCAAGTCTTTATATCGACATCGGTGGCGGGAGGCGCGGGGAAGAGGGGTATGGGCACCAGCGCCGCGCTGGGTATCTTGCCGGAGCTGGAGCTGGGCGTTACGTAGACGATGGCCAACAGCGCGTCGGTGGGGAGGTTGACCCAGCAAGCCGTGCAGTGGGCCGACTGAGTGCACAAGCTACAATCGAGCACCTTCACGTTGGAGTTGCCGGTGCCGGGATCGAGGGTTATGCCCGAGGCGTAAGTCATGAAGCCCTGCCCGGTATAAAGCGATAGGTACCTCACGCCGAGCGATTGGTGGCCTTGCGTGGTCGGAGCTCTGTCGCAGGGAGTAACGCTGTTGGGGTAGATGTAGTCGGCGTCGTGTATGAGGTAGAGGGTCGTGGACGTGGAGCCGGGAAACGGCGCGCCGTATATGAGCGACACGCTCGTCGCGTTGAAGACGTAGAAGGCCGCGCTGTAGGGGTAAGTGACCTTCTGGACGTAGGCGACCAACGCGGCGTTCAGCTGGGCTATTTGGCTATAGCTTATGAAGGAGGGCGTGGAGACGGCGGCGTAGCTGTAGTAATAGCCGCCCGAGCTGAAAAGCGGCGAGAGCGCGGCCGTGCCTGTGTAGGGGGGATAACACGTAGAGGTCGTGCAGTAGTAGAGGTTGTACACTACCTGCCCCTGGGGGTACGAGCCCACGCCTCTGGCGACGATATATATCGTCTTGTTCTGCAGGTTGCTATATGTGGCGTAGAACTGCTGGCAGATGGGGCTGGGGTTCTTGAAGGACAAGCCGCTGGCGAAGACTACGTAGGGGCATATGGCCAGCCTCACCAGCGGCTTTATCTGGATCTCCACGTCGTATCTATTGTAGTTGCTGCCGAAGAAGTTCTTGGCTATGGCGGTTAAGTTCAGCGTAGCGTATATGGCCGTCGGTATGACGTAGCCGTATCCAGCCATGTAGACGGTGTTGCCCACATACTGCGCCAGCGTGCTCTGGGTGTTCCACACGTTACACGCCGGGTATCCCGACAGCTGGGCCGACGCTAGGGCCAAGTAGTCTATAGCGTAGTCGCTGAGGTAGCCCGGCGTTGTGGGGCTGGCGACGCCTACATCTCTGGAGAGGTTATACGCCGAGTAGCTCGTTATTCTCTGGAGTATTTGCTGGGCTAATACGTTCAGCTCGGCTTGCCCGGACTGTTGAGAGCCGGCCGATAATGCTCCGGCTATGTAGAACGTTATTGCTATGAAGAAGACTATAACGAAGCCTACAACCGCTACCTCGATCGATTGCACATAGAGAGTTGTAGGTTTTTTAAAAAGTTTTACGTTGTAGCCGCCGGCGCCTAGCTTATATACATGGTCCCTCTCGGCGGTGTGAGGGAGGCCATCTCGGAGGAAGCCCTTAAGGCCGCTGAGGAGATAGTCAAGGACGTGAGGGATAGAGGCCTTCCGGCTGCTCTCGAGTGGTCCAGACGGCTCGACGGCGTCGCTCCCGACGAACCTGTCTCCACCCCCGCGCTGAAGCCCGACGTAGATCTCTCGGTGGTCGAGGCCGCGTTGGAGGCCGCGAGATCCTTGGAGCGTCTTTACGTAAAGGCCAGGCCCGCCGACGTTGTGGATTACTACGAGGGCATCTTGAGGCTTCTATCGTGGAGGCCCGTCGAGAGAGTCGCGCTCTATGTGCCGGCTCGTTACGTATCGACCTTGGTCATGCTTGCCGTCCCGGCGAGGATAGCCGGCGTCTCGGAGATCTATGTGGTAACTCCGCCTAAAGGCGCCACGTCGGAGCTCCTCGCTGTGGCGGAGAAGCTCGGCGTGAAGGGCGTGGTGAGGTTGGGAGGCCCCCAGGGACTCGCCTATGCGGTCTTCCAGCTCGGCGTCGATATGCTGGCCGGCCCTGGAGGTATCTACGTACAGGCGGCTAAATACGTCCTTTCGCGTTATGTAGGTATAGACGGCATAGAGGGGCCTACCGAGCTGGTCGTGTACGCCGAGGGCGTGGAGCCGAGGCGCGCGGCCGCGGGCGCGTTGGCGCAGCTGGAGCACGGCCCGGCGTCTTTCGCCTTGGTTCTCTCGAGGGATCCTGGGTTGCTCAAAGAGGTGGAGCGTATCTACGCCTCAGAGAGGACCAGCTCCATGGGGCCTTTAAGGACGAGGCTCGTTTCGTCGCTTGAAGAGGCGGCGAAGATCATAGACGAGACGGCGCCGGAACATCTGGAGGTGTGGGGCGCGCCTAGGCTGGCCCAGATGGTGAGAAACGTCGGCGCTATCTCCATAGACGCGCCGAGTCCTCTCCTGGACTACGCGGCCGGCATATCCCACGTGTTACCTACCGGGGGAAGCGCGCGTTGGCGGGGGCCCGTCACGCCTCTCACCTTCATGAAGCCTCTAGGCGCGGCCTGGCTCCTAGCCGACACGAAGCTGAGGGAATACGCGGTGAGGCTGGCCGAATACGAGGGCTTCAAGAAACACGCCGAGGCGTTGAGATGAGCTGCGACGTCTTGGAGGAGCTCGAAGGCGTAATAAGAGAGAGGATATCCTCGAGGGATCCCGCCAGCTATACCTACGCTATATATAGCAAAGGCGTACACTATATAGCTAGGAAGGTCGGCGAGGAGGCCGTGGAGCTCGCCGTGGCTTCGCTCGCAGAAGGACGGCAGCGGGTCGTCGAGGAGGCCGCCGATTTAGTGTACCATCTCCTCGTGCTCCTCGCGGCGCAGGGCCTGAGCCTAAGCGACGTATGTGCCGAACTGAGGCGCAGAAGGGCTCCGCCTAATCGATCTTCACCTTGAGCTTATCGGGGCTCGGCAATAGCTTCGAGAATTTAGAGCCGAAGCAGGAACGGGAGCCGGTATGACACGCCGCGCCTATCTGTACCACCTTTAGCAACACCGCATCGCCGTCGCAGTCCGTCCGGAACTCCACGACGTATTGGTAATGGCCCGACGTCTCGCCTTTAAGCCACAACCTCCTCCTGCTGGTCGACCAGTAGTGGGCCAGCCCCGTGGTTAACGTCAAGAAGACGGCGGTTGGATCCATATGGCCCACCATGAGCACCTCCCCCGTCTCGACGTCTTGCACCACCGCTATGACTGTGCCGTCCCTTTGTCTGTAGTTCAACCCATTTGCGATCTTCCAAGCTTCCTCGGCCGACGCCAGAGGCTTGGGCTCCACGAGAATTCACTTGGTTTTTAGAGCTTAGATGTGTTCGAATTTCTTTCAGCTCTATCGACGAGGTTTCGATCCCCGTAGGCTTTCTTCACATCGGATTCGGCGGTCCGTCTCTCGTGGAAGTTCATGCACGGCGTTCCGGGCGTCGGGGCCCAATCGCCTAGCTTCCTCTCTCCAATAGGCGTGGGCCTTGACGGCAACGCATCCATATCTTCTCGCCGTGGCGGAGATCGCCGGATGTAAGCCCCTTCCGGCCCGTCCTCGAGAGCTCTAGGCGGCTTCGGCGCGCGCCCCAGCTTTATCGGGAGGATCTATCAGCTAATAACTGTTCTTACTAGAAATACGCCGGCCCCGCTTTTGCTCTAGTCTCTTAGCGATTCTATACGGCGGTGCTGACGCCTCCACCATGATACTAAAATTTATCTAGGTTACCGAGATCGATGGCGTTCAGAAGGCTT
>CAYFGI010000004.1:0-11543 GCA_964342785.1 uncultured Thermoproteaceae archaeon | reverse complement strand
ACCATGATACTAAAATTTATCTAGGTTACCGAGATCGATGGCGTTCAGAAGGCTTCCGCAGTTCTACGAGGAGCCGGACGTGGGGTACAACGTATATAGGCTACACTTCAACGAAAACCTCTTCCTCCCCGAGGAGTACTATCGAAATGTTCTTAGCCCGATCGAAAGTTGGGAGGCGCGTTTCTATACGCAACCTAACAACGCATCGCTGGCGGCGAGCATAGAGGACCACATGGGGCTTCCGAGAGGCTCTGTTGTGATAACTGCTGGCGCTGACGACGGACTGCGGCTGGCCATACAGCTCCTCCACTTCGCGGAGGAGAAGAAGCTGGTGGTGTTAGAGCCTACCTACAGCATGCCGCGTATACTCGCCGAGCAGCTAGGCGTCGAGTACGTCCAGTTTCCCTATAGGCCTGATCTCGGCGTGGACGTAGACGAGGTGGTCAAGAGGGCTAGAGGCGGCGCTGTCTACATCTGCTCGCCCAACAACCCCACGGGGCATCTCGTGAAGGAGCTGAATGAGATAGCCTCCCGCCTGGAGGGCCTCGTGATATACGACGCGGCTTATGCGGAGTTCGCAGGGCTTTGGAGGCCTAGGCTGTACGAATACGGCAACGTGGTCGAGGCGAGGACTTTCTCCAAGGCTTGGGGCCTCGCCGGGCTCAGAGTCGGCTACCTCGTCGCGGGTAAGGAGCTGGCCTCTGCGCTTAAAGCGTTGGCGTATCCGCATCCGATAAGTAGCTTCTCGGCTAAGGCCGTGGAGAGGGCGTTGGAGCTTGAGGAATACGTGAGGAGATCTGTGGACGATATGCGCGCCGTGAGGGACGAGCTGGCGGGCAGGCTACGCCTCGATAAATATGTCGGCGAGGCCAACTTCATCACGCTCAAGCTCAACAACGCGGAGATGATAGCCGCCGAGCTCTATAGGCGGGGCTTCGCCGTGAGAGCTCTCGGCGGAAGGCCTCTCTGCGAGTCTTGCCTGCGCTTCACCGTGGCTCCCATGGATATAATGGAGAAGTTCCTCGCCGCTCTGCTCGACGTGTCGAAAAATTTTATATAGAGGAGCTTCCAGCTCGGCATGCCTACGGACAGTCCCCATATTGCTGGCGGTTCCCAATAAGGGCCGTCTAATGGAGCCTGCGCTTAGGCTCCTAGAGCTCGCCGGCATAAGCCTCCTTGCCTCCGACGAAAGATCGATAATACTGCCGACGACGTGGCCCGATCTAAACGTGATAAAGCTCAGGCCCGAGGACATACCGCAGATAGTGGCCGCGGGGAGGGTCGCAATAGGGATCACCGGGCATGATTACGTGGTGGAGTCGGGCGCCGACGTCGAGGAGTTGCTCGACTTGAGGATAGGCAAGGGCTCTATAGTGGTGGCCGCCGTCAAGGGCAGATGGAGCTCTGTGGACGATTTTCCCGACGGCATTAGGGTAGCTACTAAATACGTCAATATAGCCTCCCGTTTCTTCGAGGGTAGAGGGAAGAAGGTCAAGATAGTTAAGGTATCGGGCTCCGTCGAGGTCATGCCGTTGCTCGGTGTCGCCGATGTCGTTGTCGACGTCATGGCGACGGGCACTACGCTCGCTCTACACGGCCTCCAGCCGCTCGAAAAGATCATGGACACCTCAGCGCGTCTAGTCGCCAACCGCGAGTGGGCTGATCACTACGTGGTGCGGAAGCTGGTCGCATACATAAAGGGTTATCTCGACGCTCAAAATAAACGTATGATATTCCTCAACGTGCCCTCCGAGAAGATAGCCGAGGTGATCTCGGTTCTGCCGGCTCTGGAGTCCCCTAGCGTGGCCCGCCTGGCGAGAGGCGATATGTATGAAGTATTCTCGGTGGTCGACGAAGGCGATCTGCCCGATCTAATAATGAGGCTCAAGGCAGCCGGCGCCAAGGACGTCGTCGTAGTACCTCTAGATAAATTGATCAAATGAAGGTAGCTATCCTCGACTACACTGTCGGCAATTTGGGTAGCCTCATGTCGGCGTTGAGGAGGCTCGGCGCCGAGGTCTATATATCGAGGGGCGAGGATCTCGGCGAGGCTGATGCGATAATACTACCCGGCGTGGGTACCTTCTCGGTTGCGAGCAAGCTAGCGTCCGCCGCCAGGCGGTACGTAGGATCTAAGCCGGTTCTGGGCATATGCCTCGGGATGCAGTTGTTCTTCGAGTCGAGCGATGAAGGCGAAGGCCTCGGCTTGTCGCTGTTCCCCGGCCGCGTCGTCAAGATAGAGGCCGATAAGGTGCCCCACATAGGCTGGGAACGCACCATGACTACGGGCGCTTGCAACTTGCTTGAGGAAGGTTATTTCTACTACCTACATAGTTACGGCGTCGAGGCCAAGGGCGCGCCCTATGAGGCGGCCTATATAGAGCTCAAGAGGAGGTACGTGGCCGCTGTATGCGACGAAAGCAGAGGAATATATGGGGTGCAGTTCCACCCGGAGCGGAGCGGCAAGAAGGGCTTGGAGGTGCTCAGAAGATTCCTATCGTTGGCCAAGGCCTAGCCTAGCCCTTATAGCCTCGGCTATCCTCTCCGCGAGGGCCTCCGGCCTTTCCCTGGCGTCTAGCACTAGGTAGCCCCGTTCGGCCGCCCTCTTGAGGTATATAGCGCGCACGGCCTTGAGGAACTCTAGGCGCTCGTATTTCTCGGCCAGCGCGCTCCTGGCGTTTATGCGCCTCACGGCATCCTCGGGATCTAAGTCCAGCAAGATCGTCAAATCGGGAGGGGGGACCCTGGAGTTTATGGCCTCCAAGAACCCTATGTCCACCCCGGCAGCTCCTTGATAGGCTATGCTGGACTCGACGTAGCGCTCCGTCACGACGACGAGCCCCCTCTTCAGCGCTGGCGCGATCTCCCTCTGGTAGTGGTCGAGCCTATCCGCCGCGAAGAGGAGCGCGTCTATGTAGGGATCCGACGTGCCGCCTCTGAGCGCCCACTCCTTTATCAAACGGCCTATGGGGCCATCGCTGGGTTCTTTTGTGGCGTAAATCGACATGATCTCGCGCAACCTCGCTATGACGGTGCTCTTCCCGCTGCCGTCTATGCCCTCTATGGCTACGAGAAGGCCCACGGCTTGAGTACGTATTCTGTTTTTAAAGGGCTGCGTACAATCGGCGTTATATCTTAGGGGGCGAAGGGCAGGAACGTGACCGGCATCAACGGCTCCTTCACTTGCGCCTTCACGACGACGCCCTCCTTCGGCACTATCTCGAACTCGTAAAGACCAGGTTGTACGGGCGACCACCTCATCTTCCTTATGAAGAGCACGCGCTTGAAGTTGCCGTCGCGGGTCCTGGCGATGCCTGTGACCAAGACGCCCGTTGCGAGGAACTCCTCGACGCCGTAGCGGCTTATGGCCGTGGAGCCGCTCGGGATCTCCGTGGTCACGATGTTCGTTGTGCCGATCTCCCTCTCTATCCCCATTACCAGCACGCGTATGTATTCGCGGAGGACTTGGACGTCCTTGTCCAACGTCACGAGGGGGGCTATGGGGTCTATGACCAGCCTCTGGGCGTTGAGCGCCACTACGTAGTCCCTTAGCGAGGCTATTAGCGATTTGGCGATGGCCGTGGGGTCCTTCTCCCTCAAGCGCTCTATCAGATCCATCTCGGGCACCAGCACCTCTATGAGGCCCTTGGCTCTAAGCTCCTCGAGATCCCAGCCGAAACGCTTCGCGCCCATGACGAGCTGCTCGTAGGTCTCGTCGACGGAGACGTATATGCCGGGCTCCCCGAACTTGAGAGCTCCCTGTAGGAGGAACGTGAGCGAAATAAGCGTCTTGCCTGTACCCGTCTCGCCCGATATTAGATACGTACGCCCCCTTATGAAGCCTCCGCCTAGAAGCTGATCCAATCCCTCTATCCCGGTCGGTGTCGTCTCGTAGAATAGGTTATCTGAGTATCTAGGCTCGTAGGAAACCACGCCAGGAGACGCCATGTAGCCCATATTACCACCACTATATATTTTCATTCCCTCGAATACCCGCGATCGAGATATCCTTTTAAAACACGGCGTTGATACCGAGCGTGTTGGCCGAGAGCATCGCGCGCATCAAGCCCTTGAGGGTCCTGGTGACTATAGAATCGGGCGACGTCCAGCTGAACAAAGGCGCCGCCGAGTTCCTGGCCAAGGCCTTGAGGGGCCCCATGGACGTGGAGGCAGGAGGCCTCAGCATAACGTTGACCTTTAGATGGAGCTTAGCCTCGAAGGTCGCTGAGATGATAAACGCCGAAGGCGACTCTGTGTTGGACTTCGAGGTGGATAACGATAAGGTTATCATAGTAACCAAGAGGGGGCTCGTGGTAACGATAAGCGTTGACGTCAAGAGCAACGGATACGTGAGCGAGGTCGAGGGAACCGTGTCCGTAGACAAAGCGCCGTTTGAAATAGATGAAAGCTAGCTCTTCTTCACGCGCTTCCCGTCGCCGATAACCCAGTAATCGCCGTCGCTCCGCCTCTCCAGCTTGAATATAGGCACCTCATGCTTTACGCGCTCCAAGGCTTGTCTCGCCACCGCGAAGGAGATCTCTCTGTTTATGCCGGCGACTAGGACGTATATGGTGTGGTCGCCCGGCTTAAGCGATCCAACCCTGTGGTATATCCTCGCGTCGAGAACGCCGTCGAGGGACCTAGCCCATTGCTCTATCTCAGCTATTTTCTGGCTGGCGTAGGGCTCGTACGCCTCGTAGCTCAACTCGCCCACCTCTGCACCGTCCACACGGCCCTTCACGAAGCCCACGAACACCACCACGCCTCCAGCCCCCAGAGGAGCCGTCTTGGAGATCACGTCCTTAACCTCCTTATCGAGATCGATCTCGTTCGCTATTAGGCCGCCCCCGCCTGAAACCGGCGGCATTATGGCCACTTCGTCGCCTTCTCTGAGCAAATAGTTCTCCGTGGCGTTACGGCCGTTGACCAGGAATATAACGTCGTCCTTATAGGCAAGCGCCTTGGGGTACGTCTTGAAGAACCAGTCGCTTAACTTGCCCAAAGTATAGTCGTCGGGTACGTCGAGTTCCTCAGATACCTTGCCCGTTATATCCCGCAGCGCCGAGAAGTACTTCACTCTGATCTTCACAGAAAACCACGCGGTTCTGGCGTTATAAGCCTTAACGACGGGAGCATCGGCGTTGGGGATCCAGTGGAGTAGCCAGCCTATATCGTCATTTTGCGGTTCACGTTTCGCGGCCAGCTGTCGCCAATATTTTTAAGATGACCTATTCCCTTTACTGATGTCATCTAAATTCGACGTTATAATTATAGGCGCGGGTCCAGCGGGCCTCGCCGCTGCGTACAAACTAGCCTCGGCAGGTTTTAAGGTCTTGGTGCTCGAGAGGGGCAGAGAGCCGGGCTCTAAACAAGTCTACGGTGGAAGGATATACGCATATTGGCTGGATAAATACCTCCCGGAGTTCCGCAAGGACGCGCCGGCCGATCGCTGGGTCCGCAAGGAGCGTATATCGCTGATGTCGGACGAGTCTGTGACCACTGTTGAATTCGAGGTCATCAAGCCGGAGAAGTCAAGCTTCGTCACGTCGCTGTATTCGTTCACATCCTGGCTCGGCAAGCTCGCTACGTCGGCCGGCGCCAAGATAGTGACTGAGGTCGTCGTAGATGAGCTCCTGAGGGACGAGAAGGGGAGGTTCATCGGCGTGAGGTCGGGCCAAGACAAGATATACGCCGATTATATAATCGACGCCGAGGGCGTGAACCGGCTTCTGCTGGAGAGGGCCGGCGTAGTGCCGAGGCTGAGGCCGGAGCTCGTGGCCGTGGGGGCCAAGGAGGTCCTCAAGTTCGAGAACAGAAAGGTGATGGAGGACAGACTGGGCCTCTCGGAGGACGAGGGGCTCGCGTGGGCCTTCGCAGGGTGGCCCACCGAGTATTTGCCGGGCGGCGGCTTCCTCTACACCTATAGGGACTCGGTGGCGCTCGGCGTGGTCTTGTACCTGTCCGCGTGGCGCCAATTGACGACGCCAGTTTACGATCTTGCCGAGAGGTTCAGGACGCATCCCTACATAGCTAAGCTGGTGGCTGGAGCTAACCTACAGGAGTATTCGGCGCATCTCACGCCGGTGGCCGGGATATCCATGGCCCCTCCGAGGTTCTCCTACGACGGCTTGCTGATAGTAGGCGACGCCGCCGGCTTCTTGATGCACGCCGGCGTTCTGATAAGAGGCGTGGACTTCGCCGTGGCCTCCGGCGTCCTCGCGGCCGAGACCATAAAGGAGGCCGGACGCCCCGACGCTCTCTCCCGCTACGACGACAAGCTGAGAAGCAGCTTCATAATAAGGGACCTGGCCGCGTTTAAGAACGCCGATAAGATCCTATCGGGCCAGTTCGCCTTCAACGATATGCCCAAGCTGGCCAACGCCTTCCTGAAGAACTACTTCACCATAGAGGACAGACCGCCGACAGTGGCGTCGACGCTCAAGGCGACGTTAGGCGAGGCGAACATCTCGTTAAGCAAGATATTGATAAATATGATGTACGCACTAGCGTACCTATGAGCGCCCAACAACCAACGGTCAAGTTCATGACGATAGAGGAGCGTCTCAACGTAAATGCATGGGACGTCGATATATATAGGCCTCATATAAAGATAAAGGATCCAGATAAGTGTAGATACTGCGAGAAGAAGCCTTGTACCTACATGTGCCCCGCCAAGTGCTACGTCCAACAAGGCGATATAGTGGTGCTCAGCACCGAAGCGTGCCTCGAGTGCGGGACCTGCCGCGTGGTGTGCCCCTACGAGAACATAGACTGGAACTACCCGCGCTCGGGGATGGGCGTGTGGTATAGATTCTCCTAACGCATAGCTCCTGACGAAGTTTTAGTCTTAGTCGAATGAAGCTTCTGCGCTATATGTAATTACATTTATAAGAGCGGTTTATCGATGAAGGCGATGAAGTTCGTCGTATTAACAAAGGCGGCGGTGCCTCTCTCTTCGGCGATAAAGATAGATCCAAAGACGGGCACCTTGGTGAGAGAAGGGGTGCCTCTCTCGGTCAATCAATGGGACCGCGATGCAGTTGAGTTCGCCTTGAAACTACGCGATAAATACGGAGGGGAGGTCGTCGCGATATCTATGGCGCCTCCCTCGGGGATACCGGCGTTGGAGAGCCTAATAGGAATGGGCGTGGATAGGGCCATACTCGCCACCGACAGAGTCTTCGCGGGGGCCGACACCTGGGCCACCTCGTTCGTCTTGGCTAAAACCATAGAGAAATACATACCGGATTTCACGTTGATCATAGCGGGCGAGGAGACCATAGACAGCACGACCGCGCATGTAGGCGCCCAAGTGGCTTCTCACCTCAACATACCTTACATCTACTACGTGTACGACGCCGAGATTCAGGGGAATAAGGTAAGGGTGAAGAGGTTCCTTGAGGATGAGGGAGTCGATGAGTTCTACGAGATGGAGCTACCTGCGTTGATATCAGTCGCGAAAGGTACGCAGATGCCGAGAGAGGTAAGCCTATCTAGGAAGTTGAACGCAAGGGATAAGATAATACAAGCCACCAACAAGGAGCTGAACCTAGACCCTGAGTGCGTGGGGCTGAAGGGCTCTCCTACCTTCGTCGCGACTCAAACAGGCGCGACGTTTCCGCCCAGGAAGAAGAAGATATTCAGAGGGGATCCGCGTGAGTCCGTCAGGGCTTTAGTCGAAGAACTAAAGAAGGAGGGCTTGTTGTGACCATGCCTTGCCACCTCTGGCCTCCGGTCAACAAGGAGGAATATAAAGGCGTTTGGGTGTATCTAGAGCACGATGGGAGCAAGCTCAAGGACGTAGCGCTTGAGTTGTTAGGCAAGGCCAGAGATCTAGCGGCAAAAAGAGGCAACGCGCCTGTAGGCGGCGTGTTGGTGGCTGGCACGGACGAAATGGCGCAAGAAGCTATCTATCACGGCGCTGATAAGGTAGTCGTAATAGTCAACCCAGAGCTTAAGGTATACACGCCCTACGAGTACGCTAACGCCATAGCGAAAGTTGTGGCGAAATACAAACCGGAGATATTTCTGATAGGCGCAACCAAGAGAGGGCGGGAGATCGCGGCGTTTATAGCGAATACCTTGGCCACCGGCATCACGGCCGACTGCACGGCGTTGGAGATCGATCCGAAGACGGGCGACCTCCTGCAGATACGCCCGACCTTCGGCGGGACCCAGATGGCCACCATCAAGACCCCCCACAGAAGGCCTCAGATGGCGTCTGTCAGGCCTGGCGTGTTCCCCAAGCCGCCTCGCGATCCCAATAGGAAGGGCGATATAATACACGAGTCGGTGGAGCTAAACAGTAGGAAAACCGTCTTTCTAGGCGCCGAGAGGAGGATAGAACGCGATATAGCCGATCTTCCGCCTATCGAATCCTCCGACGTCGTAGTGGCTGGCGGCAGAGGTCTGGGCTCCGCCGAAGGCTTCAAGTTGTTGGTGGAGCTAGCTAAATTATTGAACGGAACCGTGGGGGCCTCGCTGATGGCCGTCAGAGCCGGCTGGGCGCCGCATACTAGACAAGTTGGGCAGACAGGCAAGACGATTAGGCCTAAGCTATACATAGCAGTGGGTATTTCGGGAGCTATACAACACATGATGGGCATACAAGAAGCTAAGTACATCGTCGCTATTAACTCGGACCCGAACGCCCCTATAGTGCAGAACTCCGACTACGCTGTAATTGGGGATTACAAACAGATAATACCTATACT
This sequence comes from uncultured Thermoproteaceae archaeon, assembly GCA_964342785.1. GTDB lineage: Archaea > Thermoproteota > Thermoprotei > Thermoproteales > Thermoproteaceae > Thermoproteus. The sequence goes on along the minus strand of CAYFGI010000004.1, from coordinate 2,829 downwards.
TATAGAGGAGATAAAGAAAGCTAAAGGCGTTGTATAAACAAAACGCCGTTCTTTATATCTCAGCCGTAATACCAGACGTCATCTCTCGGCGATCAGGGTGTTCATCACATATCAACAATCCTTTTTAATATAGAGACATTTACTAGCATGAGCTTAGCGGCACGGGCTATGTTCCCCAAGGGCAAGGAGCCGCGCTACGCCTTTGAGGCTTTGATATCCATGTTGCCCGAGATAGTCCTCAACTTCGGGACGGACGGTATATCCATGAAGGCTCTTGATCCCAGCAAGGTGGCGCTCCTACAGCTTGAATTCACGGCGGGCGGCCTCGAGGAGTATTCGGTGGATCACGACGTCAAGATAGGCTTAATACTATCCACCGTGAAGGACGCGCTTAAGCGAGTCGGCGCAACGGAGAAGTTAGAGATAGGAGTCGACGAGGAGAGGCAGCGCTTCGTTATGATGGTGTACCCAAAGAAGGGGCGGGAGGCCGGCATATACAGGAGGTTCTCCTTCCCGATAGTCCAACTGGCCGAGGAAGAGATACCAGAGATAAATGTCGAGTACGACGCCTCGTTCGAGATGGACTCGTCTACTTTCGACGACATGATGGCGTTAGCCGAGAACGTATCGGACGCGGTCACGATACAAGTAGGTCCGGATTCCGTTGTGTTCAGCGCCGAGGGGGAAGGAGGCAGAGGAGCTATGAGCGAGTTCGGTCGCGATAGCGAATCTCTATACGATGTCAACGCTCAAGGCGCTGTCAAGGCCAAATACTCCGTGGAGCTCATCAGGAATGTATCGGGGAAGTTGAAGAGCATAAGCAAGAGGGTCAAGGCCGAGCTCGGCGATGCGAAGCCTCTGAGGCTTACCTACGAGTTCGCCACAGGTAGGTTCGTGATGGTGCTAGCGCCTAGAGCTGATTGATGAACTCCATAGCTCTCCTGGTGCTCCTACTATTCACGGTGGCCGTAGCCTTGGCCTTTTTCTGGTACGCCTACACCACCTTTACGTCCACTGCGAGCACCGTGGTTACCATAAGAGCAGCCATGTTGTATTACGAGAACGGCACGTTGAAGCTCGTCGTGGTGAATCCCGGCCCCAATCCCGCTAATATAAACGCGGTATATCTAAACGGAGAACGATGTAATATAACCAGCAACCCATATATAAAGCAGGGGACTACCGCCGAGATATTTGCAAGCTGTCCCCGCATCCAATCGTCCTCGGCTCAAGGCACGCTCGTAGCCAACGGCTACCCGATACCCTTTGTCGCATCGATATCTTGATTTTTTACTACATTGTTTTCACTACGGTGATGTAGGCTGGTATTGCCGACACTTGACGAAAGCACACCAGAGCTGACGTCTTACTTCTTGCCGTAAGGACAGAAGTGCAGAATGCCGAGTTGTTTCGCAAGCCCCACGAAGCTCACGCCGTACGCAACGACGGGCTTTCCGGCTTGTTTGGCGAGCTCCACCAAGGTCTTCACATCGACGGAGCTCGCAGCGCCTGGAGCTATGACCACCACTCCTATCTTATGTAATATCTCCGGCAAGGCATTATCGTCGACAAATCCCACGGGTTTTAGGGATATCCTAGCTGGATCGTATATATAGACTTCCGGCGTTATGTTGCTCAACGCGTTGACCACCCTCTCGCTGTAGCCGACGAGGAGGACGGGGCCCCCATATATCAAGGCGATATATTCGGCGAACTTATTGACGCATTTACTGCTCTCGTGGGGGTGGCACGCAAAGGCGGATTTAGCGGCGGTGAGCGCCCTCGCTCTTATCGCCTCTACGCAGAAACGTAACGATGGATTTTCGAGAGCTTTCGAGAGCTCGTAGGCGCCGGACTTAACGTCGGGCTCCACCGGGGCGTCCACGCATATATTGCCTATACAACATCGCGCTATTTTCTGTCCTTCGCATGTATCGGCGCCGCTCCTATCGCTTACAGAAACCACCAAAGTTCCTGCGTTCACGGATCGATCTTGATATTTCTTTAAAAAATTACAAGCGACGAGGCGATGCGCCGATTTAGCTACGGGCTTAGCGCGTAACGGCTTCTGCCTTAATTCAATTATATATATAGTTCGTGGAGTTTGGCTTATGGAGATTTTGAAGCATGATCTGCTTATAATCGGCTCAGGCATAGCGGGTCTAAGAGCCGCCCTGCAAGCGGCCTACACGGCCAAGATAGACATAGCGATCCTCAGCAAAGTACAGGTAATGAGGTCGCACTCGGTCTCCGCCGAGGGCGGCATGTCGGCGGTCTTATATCCGGATAAGAACAACGATAGTCTAGAGCTTCACGCATACGACACGATTAAGGGATCCGACTACTTGGCGGATCAAGACGCTGTGGAGCTTCTAGTCAACTTAGCTCCCGTTGAGGTTAGGTTCTTGGAGAGGATAGGGGTGCCTTGGAGCCGCTTGCCCGACGGCAGAATGTACCAAAGGCCGTTCGGCGGCATGTCGGTGCCGAGAACCACCTTCGCCGCCGACAAGACCGGCTTCTTCATAATGTCTACATTATATCAGAATATTTTACGTTTTGATAATATAAAGCAATATCATGAGTATTTTGTAACAAAATTAATAATAGAAAATGGTGAGTTTAAGGGAGTTACCGCGATAGATCTAAAGACCGGCGAGCTTAAGCTTTTCTTAGCGAAGGCGGCTATAATAGCCACCGGAGGAGCTGGCAGGCTCTATAGGTTCACGACAACTGCACACTCGACGACCGGCGAGATGTTGGGATATGCGCTCCGAGCGGGCCTGGCGCTTAAGGATATGGAGTTCGTCCAGTGGCATCCCACTGCGCTTG
>CAYFGI010000003.1:0-42236 GCA_964342785.1 uncultured Thermoproteaceae archaeon | reverse complement strand
TTATAGATATTGGCCTCTCGTAGCGTCTCACCAACGAGAACCTTATTATCGAGACAACGTCGTCTAGATCTATCCCGGGGTATATGGCTCTGAGCTCAGCAAGGGCCTCGTCTAAGTTCCTGAAGCCCTCTTCTTCGAGCACGTCTCTGCTTAGATCCCTTAACTTGACGTACTCCACCTTTGTTATCACCGCCTCTCCGTAAAGCATGCCGCAGCAAGCGATATATACCAACTGGAAGCGAGGCCTCAAGACGCCTAGCCTTATCGTGACGCGTTTCTCGCCGCTGAGAACTCTCCCCAGGTATTTCTCCTTGAAGCTGAGCGTCAGCCCCAAGCCGTCCCGCACGGTATTGCGATAAAACCTTTATATTTATCGATGCGCCGCGCGTCGTGTGCATAGCCTATAGAGACGGAGATGCTCTGATCTTCGAGGCCCCCGAGCTGGAGAGAGCCGTCGCGTACCTATCGTTGAAAAGCCTCGCGGAGCGCGTCGAGGAGATCGACGGGCGGATAAGGGCGGTCCCCTACATAGAGGGGGTCGAGGACTCCTTGCGCTCGTTGTGTTCCGCCATGCCGAGCGATTTAAGGCTGGACCTCTTGGAGGCGCTTCTAGGCGACGGCTGGATAGCAGATAGGTCGCTCTCGGAGATGCGGAAGACCGTGGCTTGGCGGGACCGCGTGTTGATAATCGAGTGTAATTGCGTCGACGGCCGCTTGAGGGTATTCTCAACGGCGGATTGCGGCGATGTCTTGAGGAGATACGGCTTCGAGACACGGGCTTTGAAGATAGGCGTCGAGGGGGAAAGGCGGGTGAGGGGCTTGGTGGACGCCTTGAGCCTAGCGGACTCCTTGGCGCAGGCGACCAGCTCATGCTAGGGTATCTACTCCTGGCTCTCGAGCTCGCCTTGTTGGTCCTGACGGCGTACACGGGGCGTAGGCGTATAGTGAAGGCCTTGAGCAACTCGACGACGCGAGGCGGTCAAGACGAGGCTTACGACGTGGACGCACAGATACTTAAGTACCTTAGGGATCGCGGCGGCATGGCGTATCAAGGCGATATAGTGAGGGACTTGGATCTGCCGAAGAGCACAGTCCATAAGGCCATCAGGCGGCTATCGGAGAGAGGGCTGGTCGAGGTGAGGCGGCAGGGCAGGATCAACGTGGTTACGCTTAAAGAACGCGCTCCTTCCTGACCCTCGGCATAAAGACGTCGAGGAAGAGCGAGGGCGTTGACACCGTCAATCTGCCCATATAGGCCCAGTGGAGACCGCGCGCCTCCTCGAACATCCGCATTACGATGTCTCTGAATACATTGCTTCTAGGCGTAGACGCGGCTATCTCGACGATGGCGCTCGACCTGCCTCGGCTCTCTACGTATAGAGCCAGGCCCGGGGCGTAGTAGATCTTGTCTCTACGCGCAAGTCCCGCCGCGAACCTCTCGGCGTCGGGAAGGCCGGCGAAGGCGAGCGAGGCGAGGCAGCCGAATATACAGCTAGATACGTAATCCCTCACGTAGTTCTCGAAGGCCTTCTCCAGCGGCTTGTATTCGCCTGCCTTCACGAACCCCGTGAAGAGATCTATTTCGTGCAGGCGGCGCATCGACGCCTTGCCGCGCCTCACGACTATCCTATATCGGCTGAGGCCGAAGCCGTCTACCACATAGAACTCGAACATCTCGGCTCCATCCAGCCTAAACGGCGCCGCCGGGCTGTCGGCTCGGCGCACTCCCCTATAGGGCTCAACCGCTAGGTAGATAGGCCCCTCGGGGCAGCTCCGCTTGACCAAGGGACCGCCCCTAGAGTACTCGACGCAGAGGCCGCCTTCGATCAACAGACGCGGGAACGCCTCCGTTATTACATACGATGGGAGCACGTGCCTCGCGGCTCCTCGTAATTTAACGCCTATGGTTACTTCAGAGGTTTCAATAGCTTGATCTCGCCGTATTTCCTCAAGATATCGACCACCAGAGGCAGCGGATGTTCTTCGAGCGAGGAGAAGCCGGCTATCCTGACGTCGTCGACGAGCCTTATGAACCCCTTCCCGATCCTTATGGTGGCCTCCTTAGGCCCGAAGACGACCTTGAAGGTTATCTTGTTCTCGGCGAGCCTTCTGGCTATCTCCCCGGCGGTCTCGAGCTGCTTCTTCGTGGGCCCTCCGCGGGGCTTCCTCCTCTTCAAGTCGGCGAGCTCGTCGGCCGAGATCTCCCCCTTGACGACGCCCTTCACCTTATCCACGAGGACGTACTCGCCCTCGTAGCCGCCCACCTCTAGGTTCTCCCCAGCCTTTATCCTATCCACCAACGCCGATATGGCGACCTTCTCCATGGATCCTTCAAACCAGCATTATTTAAGCTCAAACCTTTTAATAGGGCCGAGATGATGCTGTCGTGTCTGTGGATCTGGACTACCTCCTGATATGCCCGTCCTGCGGGAGGCCTATGAACGAGGACAGTAGAATTATGAGAATCGAGCATTTGACTGGTAACAAGGTGTTGGAGCGATTGCTCATATGTCCTCACTGTAAGGTTAAGATCCGCGAGATAGTATATCTGTCGAGATGAGCCGGGCCCGCACGCTTAAGGAGATAGAGGATAGGAGGGCGCAATACGCTAGATATATATGGATGGCCGTGCTTCTGTCCATAACGGCGTCTATAGTCGGCATAGCTGTATATATAGCGTTGGGCCTCCCCAGCTATTTCTTATTCGGCCAGTTGCCTAGCGCCATGCTCATAACTTCGTTCGTCCTATCTATCCTCTCGGCGATAGCGGGATATCTATCTAAATCGGGCGTGCTCAGAGGCGAGTACGGCTCGGCCTCCAAATTGCTCCTAGCGGCTATGTTGCTTTCTATCGTCTCCATAGTCCTCGCGGCCTCGGCGTTCACCCCGCTCATGAACAACATAGTCCTCGAGATATGCCAAACCCGCGTGATCGCCGAGTCGAGCCTGCCCTCATGTATATACGGCTTCAGACTCGATGTATACGCGGCCTTCGGGGCGTATCTGCTCATAAACGTCGGCGCCGTGATCACGTATATATTCGCGAGGAGGACCTTGGGCCATCTGCTCGCCTACTACGCGCCGCGCCAGATCAAGAGAGGTTGAAATACCTAGATGGATCCGAGACGCCTTCTATCAGAGATAGGCTGAGCACCGAGGCGAGGAGGTTCGATAGAGGCGCCTCGAGGCCTCCACATCTAAACTCTGCACAGAACCATTTGAACTCCTCGTAGAAATCGCCTGGAAATACATATGGAGTCCTCACGAGTTTAACCACGACGTCTCGCCGCAACACGGCGGCCACCCACGCCGGGAAGACTTCCTGCGGCCTGGCCCCCTCAAGAGCTTTGACCAAGCCCATCAGAAGCTTCATGAAGGCGATCGCTATGTCGACCCTGCCGTACCTCTCGACCTTCTCGACGATCCTTTTGGACACGTCTATGAAAACATCGAGTTTGGGCTCCAGCGACTTCACGAACCTAAGCCCCTCAAGCGCCGCGTCGCATCTACTCCTCTCGGGGCACGTGTTACATACATCGCCTAGGATCCTACGCGCGCATTCGACGCAAGTATTGGTCATTTGGCATATATCTAGGCCGGGCATGGTGAACCCACAAGAGGGGCACGACGAGATCCCGCTCGACGTACGTAACCTCACTTTACTTGACGTCGTCTATCCTTATATAGACTGAGGCGCGACCCGTCCGTGGAGGTGGCGGTAGTCGCGGAATCTTTAATACCGGACGAGCCGACCCGAGACGTCATCTTGGAGCTCAAGAGGAGAGGCATTAGATACCGATATATCCCCATCCAGAGGCTCTCCGTCAAGCTGGGCCAAGACGGCGTGTTCGTCGAGACTAGGAGAGGCCCGTTAAGGCCGGACGTTATAGTGATCAGAGGAATAGGATTCCTGCTGGACGCCAACATGATGACGAGACGGGTATCCACCTTGGAGATACTAGAGGAGGAGGGGACCATCGCGATAAACCCAGTCCGCGGCTTGATGACGTCGCGAGACAAGCTGAAGAGCCTCTACATATTGAAGAAGGCCAACATACCGGTGCCGCCCACTGTAGTGACAGAGGATCTGTTCTACGCATACAACGCGGCCAAGGTCCTGGAGACCATCGTCGTGAAGCCGATACAAGGCAGTAGGGGCTTCGGCGCCATGCTTTTCTCCGATCCCGATCTAGCTTTTCAAGTCATGAGAACACTCTTGATCTCCCACAACCCGCTCTATATTCAGAAATACGTCGAGAAGCCGAACAGAGATATACGCGTGATAGTGGTCAACGGGAGAGCCATAGGGTGTATGTACAGAATATCGAGCATGTGGAAAACGAACATAGCGCAGGGGGCCAGGGCGGAGCCGTGCGCGCTTAACGCGGAGCTGGAAGATATAGCGGTGAGGGCCACCAAGGCGCTGGGCTTGATCTACTCGGGGGTAGATATAGGGGAGGGCAAAGACGGCTACGTGGTGTTCGAAGTCAACGCGTCTCCGGACTGGCGTGGTTTCAAATCAAGCACTGGCATAAACCCCGCGCAATATATAGTTGAATACATAGAGGGGTTGAAGAGATGACCAAGTGGCTGCTTAAATGTACCGTATGCGGCAACGAGCGCGTCCTGGACGTTGGGTTTAACCTCACCGTGTTTAGAGGCAAGCTCTACATCTACTGCAGAAAGTGCAGAACCAACAGGGAGCACCAAGTCCTAGGTTACTACGACGAGGGGCGTTTAGTGCCTCCCAGCGAGTTCTCGGGGGTAGATATAGCCGACTAGCAGACTAATCTCAGCTGTAGGAGCAACGTGTTGAGCATCTGTTCTATGGATAAGATGCTGGTCCTCAAGGCCATGAGGTTCGTCAACATCTCCTCCTCGTTTTTATCAAGCCTATCGAGAAGCCTTTTCGCCTCCAACGTCTCTCTCTTCTTCTCCACGTCGTTAAGAAGCCTCTTCAGGTCATCGCTTATCTTTATGAAGCTCCTCTCCGCCTCGGCGCATGAGGCGACCAGCCTCTTTTCCTTCTCCGCTATCCTCCTCTTCGATTCATTATATATATCGATGCTTATAGCGCCTCTTATCAAGGCCTCCTCGAGCTTCTTATAGGAGTCCTCTATGCCTTTCCTCTCCTCCCCCAACCGTTCCACTATTGAGTTCAACTCCCTCATTTTTATCTCGAAGAACTTCGGCACAGCCGATACGTCCAGATCTATGCTCTCCTTGCTTATCCTCACCTTGACGTCGCTGGTGTCTAGCCTGTAAAGGCCGGCGCCGTCCTTTATGTATATAGCCGTCAGCTTATGCCTACGTACGTCGAACTCCCCCTTCTCGGCGGTGCCTAACAACAACATGCCGCCTATATACACAGGCTTTCCTCCTACCCTAGGGAGGTCCTTCTGCTTCTGCTCCGGGAACAAACGGCGCCAAAACACGTTGATATGCTCCGCCCGAATAAAAAGGGTAGTAGTTAAAGCTTGTATATTCCCGATAGACGCTAACGACATAAATTCAATCGAGATAGATCAAGTGGACGAGGGAAGGCTGGCCGACATCGCCAGGAGGATACGTGAATGTAGTAAATGTAGGCTCCACGAGACGCGGCGTCTAGCGGTCCCCGGCGAGGGGAAGGCCGAGAGGGGCATTATGATAGTCGGGGAGGCTCCTGGGGAGAAGGAGGATGAGGAGGGCAGACCCTTCGTGGGGCCTGCCGGAAAGCTCTTGACGCAGATATTAGCCAAGAGGGGCATCGATAGAGGGCGCGATGTCTTCATAACCAACGTGGTTAAGTGCAGACCTCCCGGCAATAGAGAGCCGCTAGATGACGAGATAGAGGCTTGCCTGCCCTACCTAATAGAGCAGATAGAAGCGGTTAAGCCCAAGCTGATAATCGCTCTGGGCTTCTACAGCGCTAAGACTTTGCTCGGCCTCGCGGGCCGTAGGATATACAAGATCTCCGAGGTCAGGGGGAGGTGCTTCAAGGTCAAGATAGGCGACGTGGAGACCACTGTATGCGTTGCATATCATCCAGCTGCGGCTTTGTACAACCCCAAGCTTAAGTCCGTGCTGGAAGAAGATATATCGAGGTTCATCGGCGGCCCCGGAGGAGATCTTTTAAGATACCTATAATTGCGCGTGATGAGTTATCCCCGGCTGGATCCATGAAGAACGCTCGATTGACTGAAAATTTATTACACCACTTTGAACCCCCGTGGATCTGCTCTGCGCCGAGAGGCTATCTTGTACGCCCGAAGATCACCGCGTCGAAGCCGAGAGGGCGGGCGAGCGTTACCCTCTCGATCTGCTGAAAGAGAGGATAGTGGACGTGTCCAGCGACGTCATGAAGGCTCTCGGCCAGCTCCGGAGCAACAACGTGAAGAACCGCGTCTTCGCGTTCCTCTCGGGGAGTTTAGTCGTCGAATGTAAAGATGGCGGAGGGGTCTGCGCGGCTCTCTCCAGCATGGCCAAGGCCGGGATAGCCGAAGACCTCGGCGGCTTCTTCTACGTGCCCTACACCGCCTTAAGCGATAGGCTGATCGAATATCTGCCCGTCGAGGAAGAGGCACAGCCCATAAAGAGGCCCTACCTGGCGAGCGTCTCGGGGCTTGGAGGAGGCGAGCCGATCGAGTCGTTTTCGACATATATCAACTCAGCCGGGTACTTCCTAGGGGGTAAGATCGAGAAGATAATTAGCAAAATAACATTTATACCACAGCTTATAAATAAATATAATACTCAAATAGATATATTAATTAGATTTCAAAATAAATATATATTAGGAGTCAAATATGTCGATATTAGGAAGACTGTACACATGGGGTTCTCCGCCATCGACGACTATCTAAAATACGGCTTGGACTACGCCGTGTTGTTGCACCCCTATACTGAACATAAAGTTCATCGATATGTAGCTAATAGGATAAACGAACTGGATATCTCGCCCAGCGGCTATTTAGTTCTCGATATTGTTAATGAAATATTGTACATATATAAATTTCCTAAATACAATATATATTTAAGTAGATATATATCAGCACATTCTCAAGCTATGGCTATACGTTCATATATAGAGAGCCTATGAGGCGAACCTTCGAGGAGGCTTACAACAATATCTTCAGCGAAGCTCCCAATATACTTTCATATATATTATTTATTGTCTCTTTTATTGCATTACTTATTAAAAGATCTGAATTATATATTATTATTTTTCTTTTATTTTATTTATTCTTCTTCTTTGCTGGGAGAGGGCTTTGGTCGAAATTAGGCGTGTTCAAGGTGACGTCATTCTCGGTGGGTATCGACGCCTTGCTGGATCTCGTCACCGGCAGGCCGCCTCTACATTACCTACTCCTATCTTCGTTGGTAGCGTCGTCGATGGCGATGGCCTTGAGGTGCAACAGCAGATTGTATCTGCTACCCATCGCGGCGACTCCGTTGTTCTATTTGTATCTACATAATTATTTGCTCGCGGCGTCCAGCGCGGCGTTCGCGGTCCTAACGCCTCTCCTGAAGAGATACTTAGCCGGAAGGGTCCGCGGAGGCAACGCGCTCTGTATGTTTAGCAGCTTCTTGTACTCCTCGGTATCCGCCGAGGGTATGTTCGATTACGCCTTCAAGCCTCTCGGCGTTGAGGATAGGGGGAAGGTCCGCCTCTATTTGATAGAAGATAGTAGAAAGTATTTGATCGTCGTCTCCGATTTCCATCCAGGTCCCTTCAGGAACGTGGGGGGAGGCATCTTGGTCGAGAAGCTGGTGGCCAGAGGTCTTAGAAGCGGCTACGACGTAATCTTCATACACGGCGTGGGTAGCCACGAGAGAGACCCCGTGTCCTCCGAGGACGTAGAGAAGATAGTAGATGAGGTGTTTAGAACAGCCTCTTCTCTAAGGGCGGAGAAGATAGGCGGGGGGCTGACGCCTGGAAGGCTCGAGGTCGGCGATATCAAGATCACGGCCTACTCGCTGGGCGTAGGCCCTCCGTTGGCCATAGTGTCCAGGGTAAACTCGGCATCCGACGATATCCCCTTGGAGATAGCTGAGAGGATCGACAACAAGGGCTTCGTCTTGGTCGACGCACAGAACAAGTTCGACGGCGCATTGCGTTGGACGGAAGAAGACGTTGTATCGCTCCAGAAGGCCTTAGACGCGTTGTCGGGGCTCGAGCCTTGTGGAGACTTCGAGATAGGCATAGGGAGGGCCGATACATCGCTGGTGGATCCTCTGAGGCTGGAGCTCGGCGCGGGCGGGATAGCCGCCGTAGTGACCCGATGCGGGGCTAGGAAGAACCTCCTGCTTGTCTTCGACGGGAACAACATGGACTCGACGTTCTACAAGAAGCTGATAGATAGATTCGCCGGTTCCTACGACTTGGTCGAGGCCATAACCACGGATACCCACGCGTCTACCGGCATGGGCGTCGGAGGCGGCGGGTATAGGACGGTGGGCTCCGGGATAAGACACGAGGAGTTGTTTAGACTTGTCGACAAGGCTGTGGCGGCCGCCGAGAGCTCCCTCGGCGTTAAGCGCGGAGCCTATAAGGAGCTCGAGATACCCGCTAGGGTGTTCGGCCCCAACTTCGCCCAGATACGCGGCGTGATAGAAGGCTATAAGAGACTTGGGGCGTTGATGTTGGCCTACCTGATCCTAGCCCCGTTGGTGATAACAGCTCTGCTTTAAGCTCGGCGGAGACATAACTTTATTAATGTCGGACGAGTCCACATACATGTCGGATGTACCCGCCTCGGAGCCGATAATGGATTACCTTGAGAGCATGATGGAGCGCTTGGAGCAGTGGGTCAAGGAACAACAACGTATAGTTAACGACCTGGAGGCGCACGGCAAGGTCATGGAGACGGCGGATAGGCTGACGCTCCTCTACTCGGCTCAAGCAATGCTGGGCTACATAGGGCGCGTGTTGAAGGACTTCGAGTCGTGGCTCAACAACCCGTTGGTCACCGCTATCATGCCGTTGGACATGTTGAGGAGACTGGAGAGCATGTTGCGCGAAGTAGCTGTGAAGTTCATCCAAGTCGATATAGATCACACATCGGAGTACCGCGACCTCCTGGCTAAATACGCCAAGGAGGGGAAGGTGCCCGAAGTCATAACTCTCTACATTATGCAGAGAGGGACGCAAGGCCAGGGAGAGGGAGGGGGCAGAAGGAGGGGAGGAGGACAGGAGACGCCTAGGTTCTTCTAACCTGCACGTCGATCCTTATTTTGTAGATATGGGGGGCGTAGTCCCTCACTATCCTTTTATTAACCACTAGGCATCCCGGGCACGAGCTCTTGAGGAGGCTCTCGGCCTCGCCGAAAGGATCCTCCTCGGGCCCGGTGTGGTAGAAATGAAGGTATCCGCCGTCCTCTACGCACTTGAGGACCAAGTCGAGATATTCATGCGCGCCTAACGGCAAAGTCATGAGCGCTCTGTCGGCCCTCGCGTTGAAAGCAACGCAGAAATCCGCGACGTCGGCCCTCACGGGCACCACCGTGTTCAACTTATTCAACCTCACGTTTTCAACCATGTACTTAAATCCCCACGGGTTTAATTCCACAGAGTATATCCAGCGCACTTTTCTACGTTTAGCTATAGCCACCGCGTAGGGCCCCACGCCAGCGAAGAGATACAACACGCGTTCTCCGTCCCTCACGGCGTCTGCTATCTCGGCCCTATCCGTCTGATCACGAGGGGAGAAGTACACCTTGGTCGGATCCACCTTTATGAGGTAGCCGTGTTCCTTATGCACCACCTCTGTAGGGCCTTCTATCAACACCTCGTAGCTATAGAGCCTATAGGGCCCGGATCTAGCTCCTTTACGTCTTATCACAGCCCCTATGTTCTTGTTTAACGACTTCACGGCTCTGGCTATCTCGATCTTATAGGGCTCCAACTCCTCAGGTATCTCCAACACCGCCACGGCGCCTTGCCGCGAGCCTATTATGTCGAAAGATGAAGGTACCAACGGCAGTAGATCCTCGGGCACCACGCCCTTTAGTAGCCTTCTTAGCGCCACGTGTTGAGGGGACCAGTATATAATGTCAGTCCCTGACCCCGGCCTCATCTATCGGCGCCAGCAGGTTCTCCACCAAGCATGGTCCTTTCAAGATCTTAAAAACCGTTCGCCCGGCGATCCGCGACGTATGCCGACAAGTTTATATTTTCTGGACCAGTTCTTTGATGTGCCTAGACCGAGGAAGAGAGAGGAGGACGTAGGGACGGCGGAGGTGGAGGTCGTCGAGAAGCCCACAGTCGAACAAGCAGAGATGGACGTAGAGGAGCTGGAGGGTATAGGCAAAGTGACAGGCCAGAAGCTTAAGGAGAGGGGTTACTATACGGTGAAAGATCTGGCGTTTGCGTCGGTCAAGGAGATCGCCGATATAATAGGCAACGAGGAGAGGGCCGCTCAGATCATAGAGGCCGCCAGGAGCATGCTGGGCCTCTCCAGCTTCGTATCGGCGCTTGAGGTCTACAAGAAGCGCGTCAACATAAAGCGCATATCCACCGGCGTGAGGTCTCTAGACGAGCTTCTAAACGGCGGGGTCGAGACGGGGGCCGTGACAGAGGTGGCGGGCGAGTTCGGGGCCGGCAAGACCCAGTTCTGCCACCAGCTAGCCGTCATGGTCCAGCTGCCCGAGGAGAAGGGCGGGCTGAGCGCCAAGGCCATCTACATAGACACCGAGAACACGTTCCGCCCGGAGCGCATAACGCAGATAGCCAAGGCCAGAGGCCTCGATCCCGACCAAGCCCTTAAGAACATATACTACGCCAGAGCCTACTCCTCCGACCACCAGATGATCTTGGTCGAGCAGGCGAGGCGCATCATCAAGCAGGAGAACGTAAAGCTACTTGTCGTCGACTCAATAGTGGCCCACTTCAGAGCCGAGTTCCCCGGCAGAGAGAACTTGGCCGAGAGACAACAGAAGCTCAATAAACATATAGCCGATCTCTTGAAGATAGCCGACGCCTACGACGTCGCCGTGGTTGTGACCAACCAGGTCATGGCTCAGCCGGACGTGTTCTTCGGCAACCCGTTGAGGCCTGCTGGAGGCAACGTGTTGGCCCACGGAGCGACCTACCGCATATGGCTCAGGAAGAGCAAGGAGAACATAAGGATCGCTAAGATATTCGACTCGCCTTACCACCCCGAGCGGGAGGCCACGTTTAAGATAACAGAGGACGGCCTCACCGACTGAGCAAGATAAGATAGTTATAGATATATTCAAACTTGAAATTATCTATAACGAAGTTCCTAAACCTAGTGTAGAGATCGTATATAGGGGTCCTCTTGGCGCGTAGGTAGAGCTCCTCCGCCAAGCTACGGAAGCCGGCCACGGCGATGCTCACGGTGACGTCCAAGCCGAGGGTATACACCAACGATCTCCTGAGATCATCGACCTCCACAGGTATGTCTTGAGGATTGAAGCGGTCGGCGAGCAGCTTGGCGTCTTTACGCGCTATATATAGATCGACCACGCGCCTATATAGTGCTAAGGACAGCAGTTCGGCCAGCTCGCCGGTTATATGCTCGGGGCGAGCCCATATCGAGACCGCGTCGATATCAACAAGAGCCTTGATGGCCGCCAGCTCTCGCCATAAGGAGAACCTATCGGGCTCGGCCACCAGAAGGAAGAACTGCCCATCTTTCTCCAAGGCCTTGGCCTTCTCCACATCAACTCCGAAAAGCTCCTTGGCGCTACCCCTATCGACGAAGACCAGAGAGAACTCCACGGGGACGGCGCCGAAATCCTCAATCAGGGCGAGCACCGTCTCCACCTCCTGCCTTTCGACTTGTCGGAGCTCAAGGACGTCCACGGTTAGTACGACGTCAATACTTTAAATCATCAGATCGAGTAGCGCTATGGGTTTTGACGTCGTGTTGACCACCGATAGAGGCATGATGAGCAACTACCACGGCAAAGAATTCTTGGGATTTGGTACCACGGGCCCTGTTTTCGTCGAGTTGCCTTTCGGTTTCTCCGAGAGGTTCCACACCTTCTTGTTCGCGCCTAAGATGAAGACCGATAAGTTGGGGCGCCCCGTCCAAGCTCCATATGGCATGAGGAAGATAGAGGCGAAGTTGCTGGACGCAGGCATAAACGCCGCCATAATAGATCCCGACTACGTCCCTAGGTATTTGAAAGAAGCCAAGATCCTCATGTTGAGCCATCACGATTATTTCGGCGTCAATCCTCCATCGAGCACTTGGGGCGTCATATTGGGTAAAGAGACGCTCAACGCCTACCTCTTCAGGAGGTTCATGGAGAGCATAAAGGACGATATATGGGAGGCCAAGAGGGCCAATGGCTTGAAGGTCATGGTGGGAGGGCCGGCGGCTTGGCAGTGGCTGTATTACCCCGACTTGGTGGAGAGGTGGGGCATCGACACGATATTCGACGGCGAAGGCGAGAAGCTGGTTGTCGAGGTGGTGAAGAACGCCTTGGACGGGAAAACTCCGCCTAGATATATCTACGTAGGCGCGTCCGAGGCGCCTAGCGTCGACGAGATATCGACGATCAAAGGCGCCAGCGTTAACGGCTTGGTGGAGATAGGCAGAGGCTGTCCGAGGGGGTGCGCCTTCTGCTCGGTGACCTTGAGGCCTCTCCGATGGTACCCGTTGAGCAAGATAGAGGAGGAGCTTAAGGTGAACGCGCGCGCCGGCGTCGTGGACGGGATACTCCACGCGGACGAGGTGCCGCTCTACGGCTCGCAAGGCATCGAGCTCAACCCCACCGCCTTGATAGAGCTCCACAAGCTCGCCAAGCGTTACTACAGAAAAGTCGGCTGGAGCCACACGACGTTTGTCGCCGTCCTACTCGCCGAGAAGAAATACGATAAGCTCATGACCAAGATAGCCGACATAATCAAGGACGAGCACCAGGATTGGTGGGGCGCCGAGATAGGCCTAGAGACGGGATCCGTGAGGATGGCGAAGCAGATAATGCCCGGCAAGGCCGCTCCCTACAAGATAGAGCAGTGGCACGAGGTGGTGGAGGAGTCCATGGCCATAATGCACGAGCTACAGCTGATACCCGCCGTAACCTTGATAGTGGGCTTGCCCGGGGAGCAGCCGGACGACGTGGTCCAGACGATAGAGCTCATCGAGAGGCTCAAGCCCTATAGGTCCCTCATAGTGCCGCTCTTCTACGTGCCGATGAGCCACGTGAAGGCCGAGAAGACGGGCTGGCTGGACAAGATGAACCTATACCCCGAGCACATAGACCTCCTCAAGGTGGTCGCGAAACACTCGATATATTGGGCCCGCGATATCGTCAACAAGTTCTACTTCAAGGGCTTGAGGTACGCGCCCATAAGGCTCTTGACCAACTACTTCATAAACTACGTGGAGAAGAGGCTGGATAAGGCTGAGGAGGACATTGAACGCTACAAGGAGATGTTGAGAGCTAAATGGAGTGAAAAACGCCTAGAGGTCTTGAGATACGTCTAGGATCTCCTCAAGCTTCTTGGTCAGATCCACGACGACCCCCTGTGGTCTAAACGCCTCGAATTTAGCCAGCTCGCAGAGCCCGCCGCAACTATAGGCGCAACAAGGCAGTTTAACCTCGTCGTCGCATTGGGCTTTATCCACGCCGCTACATATTATCGAAGATAGGTACGACCACGCCTTTTCGAACAGGATATCTCTGCCGATCCCTAGGCGTAGCGCTTTTTTGTTCACTACGCCGTATATATCGGTTAGATAGATCGTCGATTCGTATCGGTAGCTCCTCAACAATATATCTATACACGAAAGCTTGTACCTAGGGAGCTCCGAGGGGTTTAACGTCGATACTCCGCAGGAACGCATTATGTGTTTAACCACGTCCTCCATCTGCTCGTCGGCCTTCACCACGGCTATCGCGCCGCTTCTCCAGTCAGGCATGGCGATCCCGAACACGATGAGAGACCTAAAACTTAATAAAAAGCCCTTCCTCAGCCGCTATGGCCGGCGAGGTGTGTCTGATCTGCCAAAACAAAGGCGAGAACTACGTCGTGTTGACCACCCAGTATAAATGCACCATCTGCGGCGCCTCGATAACCTGGGAAGACGCCGTGGCGCACTACATGAAGCACGTCAAGACGTCGGGCAACGACGTCGTGTGCGGCATATGTAATTCCAAGGTCAAGAAGACGGAAATACGTAAACATATCCGCGAGCATTTCGCCGTGAAGGAAAACGGTAGGTATTTCTGCGGGGTCTGCGGAAGGGAGTTCGTAGACCGCGAGAGCTTGCTCGTACATATAATGAAAAGCCACGAATGAACGCGTTAGAGCTAGTAGCATATTCTTTGATCTTGATATGGCCCCCCTACGTGGCCAACGGCCTAGCCGTGCTAGCCTCCAGGTTGCCTAAAAGACATCCTATAGATTTCGGCAGGAAATGGCGCGGCTCCAGGATATTCGGCGACGGGAAGACCTTCGAGGGCTTCGCCATAGGGTTCGTCCTAGGCACCACGGTGGGCTGGCTCCCTAACCTCCTTTATAATGTCCTGAGCATAGGCGATGCCGCCGTGCTTTCAGCGTCGGCGTTAGCCGGCGATCTATTGGGGGCTTTCATAAAAAGAAGGATGTGCCTCCCGCGCGGCTACCCGGCCTTCCCGTTGGATCAGCTCGACTTTCTACTCATGTCTTTACTGGTCTTCTCGCTATATAGGAACATCCCTATTTACGTAGTGTTGATCGCGGTGGTGATAACGCCGGCGATACATAGGGCGACGAACATGGCGGCATATAAACTGAGGCTCAAAAAGGAGCCTTGGTAATACTTTTAAACATAGAACAGGAGGTTTCGCATGTCTATAGTTCTCGGCGATAGATATACAGTCGACCTCTTTAAGCTGATGGGCTTCAACGGCCGCTCCTTCGACGACGCAAGAGAACTATATGAATATATCATTAAAAATATAAATACATATAATGTATTTTTTATTTCATCTAATTTCGCAAAACAAATTAGAAAAGAATTAGATGAATTAAGGTTTAGAAATCCTAGCAAGATATTCGTCGAGGTGCCCAGCGTGCTGGAGAATATGGAGCGGGAGGTGAACTACCTACAGCTAGTGCGCCAAATACTGGGAGGTTGATGATGCCGAAATATTTTAAATCGATGTTTTTAATGCGTCTATGAGTCTTTTCGGAGATCTCATAAATCAACATATTAAAGAACTTGAGGAATTAAAACAAAAACTTTATGATCAAGTCCAGACAAGAATAAAGCAGAAATCATATGAATTACTATCGAAATATTCTGAAGAAATAAGCAATACACAAAGCCAAGTTACGCTCGAAAGGGAAAGGATACTATACGAGGCACTTGTGGAAAGTAGAAAGATTATAGCTACAACCTATGAAGAGATCTTAAACGAAATAAAAAAAGATATATATAGTTATATAGATAAGAATAGAACAGATGAAAAATATATAAAGTTCTTGGAGAACGCCTTGTTGAAAGCAAAAGAGTTGATAGGCGAGGAGCTCGTGGTCCAAGCATCCCCCAAGGACAAAAACGCCGTAGCGGCATTAATGAGGAAGCTGGGGTTAAGAGGAGATGTCTTGGATAAAGATATATCGGGCGGTCTCATAGCGTCGTCGCGCGACGGCTCCGTCGTGGTGGACTTAACCGTCGACTCCTTGTTCGAGACTAATCTAAACGAAATTAAGAGAACGATATCTGCGATACTATGAGCGGCCGTATAGAGTATATATCGGGGCCTGTAGTCAAGGCGGATCTCCCCGGCGCTAGGCTGTACGAGCTGGTGTTCGTAGGGGAGCTGAAGCTGTTCGGAGAAGTCGTCAGGATACAGGGCGATAAGGCGTTCATACAAGTGTATGAAGACACGACGGGCATAAAGCCGGGCGAGCCCGTGGTGAGGAGCGGGGAGCCTCTCAGCGCGTGGCTGGGGCCCGGCTTGCTGGGCAAGATATACGACGGAGTCCAGAGGCCCTTGAAGGCGATCTTCGAGTCCACGAATAGGCCCTTCGTGGCCAGGGGGATAGGCTACGAGCAGGCGCCGCCGCTGGATCTCAAGGCCGAATACGACTTCAAGCCCGCCGTGAAGGTAGGCGAGGAGGTCGTGCCGGGCGACGTCTTGGGCTCCGTCCAAGAGACTTCTCTGATAGAACACAGGATAATGTACCCGCCGCTTCCCGGCAACACTCCGGGCGTGGTGGAGTGGATAGCCGAGGGTAAATACAAGGTGGACGACGTGATAGCCAGGATAAGAACCAAGTCCGGCGTGGTCGAGGTGAAGATGTGGCATAAATGGCCTGTGCGTAGGCCTAGACCCTTCAGAGATAAGCTACCGCCCGTCGAGCCTCTCATAACCGGCGTGAGGACCATAGATACCATGTTCCCCATAGCTAAAGGCGGAGCCGCGGCGATACCCGGCCCCTTCGGATCCGGCAAGACCGTCACCATCAGAACCCTCTTCCTCTACGCGCAGGCCAGAGTCATCGTGCCCGTCCTATGCGGCGAGCGCGGCAACGAGGCGGCCGACGCCTTGCAAGGCTTGCTTAAGCTCAAAGATCCCTATACGGGCAAGTCCCTGCTGGAGCGGACGACCATAATAGTAAACACGTCGAACATGCCGGTAGCTGCGCGCGAAGCCTCCATATATACGGGCGCCGCCATAGGCGAGTACTTCCGCGACATGGGCTACGACGTTCTGGTGTCGGCCGATTCTACGTCGAGGTGGGCCGAGGCCATGCGCGAGGTGGCGCTCCGCATAGGCGAGATGCCGTCAGAGGAGGGATACCCCGCCTACCTCCCGACGCGTTTAGCCGAGTTCTACGAACGCGCTGGGCGCGTCGTTCTGCTCGGCAAAGGCGAGCGCGTCGGCTCGTTGACGATAGCGGCCTCGGTCTCCCCGCCTGGAGGCGACTTCACCGAGCCCGTCACCTCCAACACATTGCGCTTCATCGGCGCCTTCTGGCCGCTCTCCCCCAGGCTCGCCTATTCGCGCCACTATCCGGCTATCGACTGGCTTATGGGCTTCTCGCGCTATGTAGATACAGTCCAGGAGTGGTGGTCCAAGGTCGATCCGGAGTGGAGAAGGACTAGGGATCTCTTCCAGTCGTTGCTCAGCAGAGAGGCCGAGTTGCTCGAGGTGGTCCGCATATTGGGGACGGAGGCGCTCAGCGAGGGCGAGAAACACATATTGAACACGGCCTTCCTCATAAGAGAAGGCTTCTTGAAGCAAGACGCCTTCAACCCGGTGGATACCCCGTCGATGCCTAAGAAGCAAGTCCTCCTGATGAGAGCCATCCGCACCTACTACGAGGAGGGGCTTAAGGCCATAGAGGCCGGCGTGCCGGCCTCGGCTCTGAGGGAGCTCAACACAGTTAAGCGTTTGCCTAGATTACGCATGGAGGTCAAGAACGAGGAGGTCGAGACCGCGTTGGCTAGGTTCATCGACGAGATGAAGGCGGAGATAGAGGCGCTTATAGCTAAGAAGAGGTAGCCGCGATACGTCGGCCTTAAAGCCGGCGCATATCTCCAGGCGAAAGTTTTTAATACGGCAGAGCCGGTTGGCGCGTGAGCAGAAAAGTACTGGAACATGTCTTCGGCCCCCTGGAAGTTTCTATACTCCCTAAGGAAGAGGCCAGGGCCTTACTGCGAAAGCTCCACGTCAGGCCGTGGCAGATCCCCTGGATAAGATCGAGCGATCCCTTGGTCAAGGCCGTTGGCGCGAAGCCCGGCGACGTGCTTAAAATAGTTAGGCGCTCCGAGACGGCGGGAGAATCAGTTATATACAGGCTCGTTGTGCCGGGCTAATGGTCGATCTTCTTCCATTACCCATAAAATATAGATCCGAGGACGGCGGGTTCCCCACCTCCGAGGATAGATGGACTTTGGTCAAGGCATTTGTTAGGGATAGAGGCATCGTCGACCATCAGATAAGGGCCTTCAACGACTTCATAGACAGGAGGCTCCCCAAGATAATAGAGGAGATGGGGGTTGTGGAGACCGAGATAAAGGGGCTCAAGGTCGTCATAGAGAGAGTCGACATAGGATGGCCCAGAGTGAAGGAGCCCGACGGCTCGGAGACCACGATATACCCCATGGAGGCCAGGCTCCGCAACGCCACCTACAGCGCCCCCATGTACCTCACGATGACTCTCTACGTAGACGACGAGCCCTACGCGACCGAGACGATATACGCCGGCGAGCTCCCCATAATGGTCAAGTCCAAGAAGTGCAACTTGACTAGGCTAAAGCCGGACGAATACGCCAAGAGGTTCGAGGACCCCGAGGACCCCGGCGGCTACTTCATAATCAACGGGAGCGAGCGCGTCGTGATCAGCCAGGAGGACTTGGTCACCGATCGCCCCATATACGACGTAGGCGACAAGCCCACGATCAGATATCTTGCCAAGGTCATCTCGACGGGGCCGGGCTACCGCGCCACGATGACCGTTGAGTACCATAAAGACGGCGTTATCTACGTCACGCTTTCGGCCATACCCGTCAGGATCCCGTTCCCCGTATACATGCGCGCCATGGGCCTCGAAAGCGATCAGGACATAGTCTTGGCCGTCTCCGACGACCCCGACATACAGAAGGAGCTCCTCCCGTCGTTGCTGGCAGGCCAGGAGATAGCTACCACCAAAGACGACGCGCTTGACTTCATAGGGGGCAAGATAGCCGTGGGCCAGCCGAGGCCGATAAGGATCGAGAGGGCGTTGCAGATACTGGACAAGTACTTCCTGCCCAACCTAAACCCGCAGAAACCCGACGAGAAGTCCATGGAGGAGGCCCGGATCAAGAAAGCCTTGCTGCTAGGCCAAGTCGTCAAGGGCTTGATCGAGATGCAGCTGGGGAGGAGGGGGCCCGACGACAAGGACCACGTGGCCAATAAACGCGTGAGGCTAGTCAACGACCTCTTGGCGCAACTCTTCAGGACCGTGATGAAGCAGTTCCTCCAGGAGCTCAAAAGCCAACTGGAGAAATACTACGCAAGAGGCAAGATACCGCACCTCCAGACCATAGTGAGGCCCGACATAATAACTGAACGCGTCAAGCAAGCCCTAGCGACGGGCAACTGGGTCGGCGGGAAGACCGGCGTCTCGCAGATCCTGGACAGGACCAACTACCTCTCCACCCTGAGCTACCTAAGGCGCGTCGTGTCGTCGCTTAGCAGGACGCAACCGCACTTCGAGGCGCGCGACCTCCACCCCACCCAATGGGGCCGCCTATGCGCCGTCGAGACCCCCGAGGGGCAGAACGTAGGCCTTGTGAAGAACCTCGCCCTTCTCGCCGAGATAACCATAGGCGTCGACGAGGCCTCGGTCGAGAAGATGCTCTACGAGCTGGGCGTCGTGCCTGTGTTGGAGGCGAGGAGGGGAGGGATACAAGGGGCCGAGGTCTACCTAAACGGGAGGCTGATAGGTATACATCAAGAGCCCGACGAGCTCGTCAAGGCCGTGCGGAGGCTGAGGAGGCAGGGCAAGATATCCGACGAGATCAATATAGCGCATCTAGGCAACTCGATCTACGTCAACTGCGACGGCGGCCGCATCAGGAGGCCGCTATTGGTCGTCGAAAACGGCAAACTGAAGCTCACCAAGGAACACGTCCAGAGGCTGGTATCGGGCGAGCTCACTTGGAACGACCTCGTCAAGATGGGAGTCGTGGAGTATCTAGACGCCGACGAGGAGGAGAACGCCTACATAGCGGTCAACCCCGAGCCCGATATGAGCAAATACACGCATATGGAGATAATACCTTCCTCTATACTGGGCGCCATAGCTTCGATCATACCGTATCTCGAACACAACCAATCGCCTAGGAACCAATACGAGGCGGCTATGGCCAAGCAATCGTTAGGGTTGCCGCAGGCCAACTTCATGTATAAACTAGATTCCCGCGGCCATATGTTGTACTACCCCGAGAGGCCTATAGTCACGACGAGAGGGCTCGAGTTGATAGGCTATTCGAGGAAGCCGGCGGGACAAAACGCCGTGGTGGCTCTGTTGACGTACACCGGATACAACATAGAGGACGCCGTTATAATGAACAAATCCTCAGTAGATAGAGGCCTCTTCCGCACGAACTTCTACCGCACCTACGAGACCGAGGAACAGAAATATCCAGGCGGCGAGGAGGACCGCATAGAGGTGCCCGACCCCTCGGCGAGAGGATATAGAGGACCTGAGGCGTACAGCCACCTCGACGAGGACGGCATAGCGCCCCCGGAGGTGTACGTAACAGGCGGCGAGGTGATCATAGGCAAGACCGCTCCGCCGCGTTTCTACATGACCTTGGAGACCGAGAAGATCCTAAAGGAGAGGCGCGACGCCTCGATACCCGTCAGAAGAGGCGAGAAGGGCATAGTGGATAGGGTGATCGTAACCGAGTCGCCCGAGGGCAATAAACTCGTCAAGGTGAGGTTGAGAGAGCTCCGTATACCCGAGCTCGGCGATAAATTCGCCTCGCGCCACGGCCAGAAAGGCGTCGTGGGCATGTTGCTGAGGCAAGAGGACATGCCCTTCACAGAGGACGGGATAGTCCCCGACATAATCGTGAACCCGCACGCCATGCCCTCCCGCATGACCGTAGGCCAGCTCCTGGAGTCCATAGCCGGCAAGGCGGGCGCGCTGACGGGCCAGCTCATCGACGCGACGCCGTTTGAAGGCGTGACCGAGAAGGAGCTGAGAGAGCTCCTCATGAAGCTAGGCTATAGATGGGACGGGAAGGAGGTCATGTACAGCGGGATCACGGGCGAGAAGCTTGTCGCCGACATCTTCATAGGGATAACCTACTACCAGAAGCTCCACCACATGGTAGCCGACAAGATACACGCGCGCTCCAGAGGCCCTGTCCAGATACTCACCAGGCAGCCCACGGAGGGCAGATCGCGCGAGGGCGGCCTTAGATTGGGGGAAATGGAAAGAGACGTCTTGATAGCGCACGGAGCCTCCGCGTTGCTCTACGAGAGGATGGTGGAATCCAGCGATAAGTATGTTATGTACGTCTGCGAGCTCTGCGGCCTCCCCGCGTATCTAGACGCCAAGACCAACAGGCCTAAATGCCCAATACACGGCGAGTCGGGCCAGTTCGCGAAGGTCGTGGTCCCCTACGCCTTCAAGCTCTTGCTACAAGAGTTGATAGCCCTCGGCATCTACCCGAAGCTGGAGCTCTCCGAGATATTGGAGTAGCGGGCTAGAAAATTTATATAGCGGGTCTCATTGGTTCCGGCGTGGCTGTTCAACAACAGAGCGATATTATTCCTACTAAGATAATAAAGGACATAAAGTTCGGCATCCTCAGCCCCGATCTAATACGGCGATATTCGGTGCTCGAAATAACGACCTCTGAGATCTATGACGAGGGCGGATTGCCTATACGCGGCGGCTTGATGGATAGAAGGCTGGGGGTCGCGGAGCCGGGCGCCCGTTGCGAGACCTGCGGGCAGTCTTACGATGTCTGTCCGGGCCATTTCGGCCACATAGAGTTGGCCAAGCCCGTTATACACGTCGAGTTCGCTAGGTTCATATTCGACGTCTTGAGGGCCACGTGTCCTAACTGCGGCAGGATAATGCTTAAAGACGAGGAGATAAAGAGGTACAGCGAGAGGCTGCAGAGGCTTAAAGGCCGGTGGAAGCTCCTCGCGACGAATCTACATGAGAAGATACTTAGGAAAGCCGCCGAGAGGACGACGTGTCCTCACTGCGGCTTTAAACGGAATAAGGTCAGGTTCGAGCGGCCTTATAATTTCTACGAGGAGACCGAGACCGGCGCCTTGATAAAATTAGATCCGGAGACCATCTTGGAGCGGTTGGTCAAGGTGCCTAACAGCGATCTCGAGCTTCTCGGCGTTGATCCAGCCGTCGCGCGCCCGGAGTGGGGCATATTGAGGGTTCTGCCCGTGCCTCCGCCGCATGTAAGGCCTTCGATACAGCTCGAAACCGGCATAAGGAGCGAGGATGATCTTACCCATAAGCTCGTCGATATAATGAGGATGAACGAGAAGCTGAAGATAGCGTTGGAGACGGGGGCTCCCACCAACGTCATCGACAACCTTTGGGATCTGCTTCAATACCATATAGCTACGTATTTCGATAACGAGCTGCCCGGCATACCTCTCGCCAAACATAGAGGCGGGAGGCCTTTGAAGGGCATAGCGCAGCGGCTGAAGGGCAAGGAGGGGAGGTTCAGAGGCAGTCTATCCGGTAAACGCGTCAACTTCTCGGCGCGTACGGTGATAAGCCCCGATCCAAACCTCAGCATAAACGAGGTGGGCGTCCCGATAGACGTGGCCAAGATCTTGACCGTGCCCGAGAAGGTCACGGAGTGGAACGTGGAGGAGTTGAGGCAAGCCGTGATGAGAGGCCCCGAGGCTTGGCCGGGCGCCAACTACGTCGTGACGCCGGAGGGCAGACGTATAGATTTAAGATATGTCAAGGATAGGAAGCAACTAGCCGAGAAGCTGGCTCCGGGCTGGATCGTCGAGCGCCATATAAAGGACGGCGATATAGCTCTCTTCAACAGACAGCCGTCGCTCCACAGGGTGTCCATGATGGGCCATATAGTGAAGGTATTGCCCGGCAGAACCTTCAGGATACACCTAGCCGTATGTCCTCCCTACAACGCCGATTTCGACGGCGACGAGATGAACTTACATATACCGCAGACAGAGGAGGCCAGGGCCGAGGCCCGGACCTTGATGTTGGTGCAGGAGCACATAGTGACTCCGCGCTACGGCGGCGCGATCATAGGCGCTAGACAGGACTACATAATAGGCGCGTACCTCTTGTCCCGCAAGACGACTTTGCTCACCAAGAAGGAGGTCGCCTACCTGGTCGGCGCTATGAAGCACGAGGGCGACCTGCCGGAGCCGGCCATATTGCACCCGGTGGAGCTGTGGACGGGCAAGCAGATTATCAGCATGACTCTGCCCAAGGATCTCAACTGGGTTCAGCCCACGGCGTTTAAGTCCACGTGCAAGGATCCGTACACCTGCGAGAACGACGAGTGGATAATCATAATCAACGGCAACATGGTGACAGGGGTATTGGACAAGAAGTCCATAGGTGCCGAGCAGGTGGACTCCTTGTGGCACCGCATAGCGAGGGATTATCCGCCCGATGTAGCTAGACGTTGGCTCGATTCATCTTTACGTACTTTCTTGAGATTCCTGGATATAAAGGGCTTCACGATAGGCCTAGATTCCTTATACATACCGGAGGAGGCCGTGAGGGAGATCGATAAGATCATAGAGAACGGCATAAATAAGGCCATGGAGCTTATCGAGATGTATAAAAAAGGCGAGCTGGAGGCCATGCCGGGCTATACGGTGCAGGAAACCCTTGAGAACAAGCTGGCCGAGGTCCTCTCGAAGGTGCGCAACGATGCCGAGGGCGTCGTGGAGAAGTACATAGACAAGAGCTCGGAGGCGTATCTGATGGCCAAGACGGGGGCGCGCGGCAGCTTGACGAACATAGTCCAGATGGTCGCCACGTTGGGGCAGCAGACCATAAGAGGCGAGAGGATGAAGAGAGGCTATAGGACGAGGACGTTGCCCCACTTCCCCGTGGGCGACATAGGGCCGTTCTCCGGCGGTTTCGTCTCATCGTCGTTCGTAAAGGGGCTTACCCCGACCGAGTACTTCTTCCACGCCGCCGGCGGTAGAGACGGCTTGATAGACACGGCCGTCCGCACTGCCCAGAGCGGCTATATGCAACGCCGCATCATAAACGCGTTGCAAGACGCCTACGTGGCCTACGACGGCACGGTGAGATACGGGTCCGGGCTCCTCCTCCAGCCGTTGTACGGCGACGATGGAACCGATGTATCTAAGTCGGATCACGGCAAGCCGGTAAATGTAAATATAATGAAGCTATACGTGAGGTGATGTCGGTCGCCAAGCTCCTGGAGGATCTATCCTCTGTAATCCCTAAGACGCTCTACGAGGATTTGAGGAGGTCCGTGGAGGGGCTCGACGAGGAGGTCGCGTTGAGGTTTATATATAGGGCCTTGAGGCTCTACGTCTTATCGCTTATAGATGCGGGCGAGGCCATAGGTATCGTCACGGCTCAGTCGATAGGCGAGCCGTCGACGCAGATGATATTGAGGTCTTTCCACTTCGCGGGGCTTAGGGAGTTCTCCATGGCGCGCGGTCTGCCTAGGATGATAGAAATAGTAGACGCCAGAAGGAAGCCGTCGACGCCGTTGATGTACGTCTACTTGAAGCCTCCCTACAATAAATCTAAGGAGGCAGCTACCGAGATCGCCAAGAAGATACAATTGACCACAATAGAGAGCGTCGCCAAGTCGGTGGATATAGACTACATAACCTATACCATCACTATAGAGCTGGATCCAGAGCAGATGAAGTATAGAGGCATTAGCACTAGAGATGTCGAGAAGATACTCTCGAGGATGAAGGGCAAAGGGATATCCATAGAGATGGAGGGGAACGTGATAAATGTAAGCCTTAATGCTCCGGATATGTTGAAGCTCAGGAAGCTAAGGGATAAGATACTACAGACGAAGATAAGCGGCATCAAGGGCGTAAAGAAGGTCTTGGTGGATCAAGATAGGAATACGGGCGAGTGGTATATCATCACCGAGGGTAGCAACTTGGAGGGCGTCTTGCAGCTCGAGGAGGTAGATCACACGAGGACTTATAGCAACGATCTACACGAGGTTGCCGAGGTTCTGGGCATAGAGGCGGCGAGGACCTTGATAGCGCTCGAGATAAAGAAGGTGTTGACGGAACAAGGACTCGACGTCGATAACAGACATATGTACATGGTCGCGGACGCCATGACGTGGCTCGGAAGGGTGAGGCCCATAGGCAGACATGGAGTGGTGGGGTCCAAGGAGTCCCCCTTGGCTAAGGCGGCGTTTGAGGTGACCGTGAGGACTTTGGTCGAGGCCTCGGTTAGAGGCGATACGGAGCAGTTCAGAGGGGTTTTCGAGAACATAATCGCGGGGAGGCATATCCCCATAGGGACCGGGATGGTGAGGTTATTGATGCGGTTCTAAGCTGAAAACTTATATATGCATCCCAGTTTCGAAGGACCGTGAGCGCGTCTATAGATATAGCGAGAGAGCTTCAAGTCGCTATAGCGACCGGCAAGGTCTCCATCGGCTATAAGAGGGTTAAGGACGCCGTATTAAGCGGCCGCGCGAAGATGATAATACTGGCTGCGAACGCCCCTCCGAGGATAAAAAACGACTTGGAGTACTACGCCAAGATGGCGGGCACGCCTATATTCGTTTTCCCCGGCTCGAGCTTAGAGCTGGGCGCCGCCGCGCGGAAGCCATTTAAGATATCTTCGATGGCCATAATAGATCCGGGCCAAAGCGAAATACTGAAGTTGGCGGGATATGCCTGACATAAGGCTCACGGACGAGGAGATCAGATACGCCACGCTTTTCGAGTCCATGACCGGCGTCACGCCTATCGATGTGGTCATCGACGGAGATTTCAACAGGATAATATTTGTAGTCGGTAAAAACCAAGCGGCTCTGGCCGTGGGGAAGGGCGGGAGCAACGTCAGGATGTTGAAGCAAATAATAGGGAGGGATGTGGAGGTCGTCGAGTACGCCGATACGCCCGAGGAGCTGATAAAGAACAGCCTATATCCAGCGAGGGTTATCGCTGTTAAGGTCACGAAATCTCCTTCGGGCAACCTTGTGGCGATAACTACCGTCGTGCCCGAGGATAAGGGGATAGCTATAGGTAAAAACGGAAGGAATATAGCGAAGGCGAAACTACTGGCTAAGCGGTATTACGACGTGGATAGAGTCGTGTTGGCTTGAAGCCGCCTAGAGCGCGCGTTAAATTTTATATATGGACTTAAGTGAGGGCACGTGCCGGGCAAGAAATCCCCTGTAGGTTTATTCGCGGCTAGAAAGCTGAGGGAGAAAAGGCAGAGGTTCCGATGGAACGACGTGACCTACAAGAGGAGGGTGCTCAGAATAGCGGAGCGCTTCGATCCTCTCGAGGGGGCGCCTATGGCTAGAGGCATAGTGTTGGAGAAAGTAGGCGTCGAGGCGCGTAAACCCAACGCAGCTGTGAGGAAATGCGTCAGAGTACAGCTCGTGAAGAACGGGAAGGTAGTCACGGCGTTCGTGCCCTACGACGGAGGGCTCAACCTCATAAACGAACACGACGAGGTGATTATAGAACGCATAGGCGGGCCTGAGGGCCGCTCGCTTGGAGATATACCTGGGATTAGGTTCAAGGTCACTAAGGTGAACGGAGTATCCCTCCTGGCGGTACTCCGCGGCAAAAAGCAGAAGCCGACTCGTTAATGCCGACGGCTAAGATCTTAGAACGAGATGCCTTAAATCTAAAGGTCTACATAGAGGGCGTAAGGCCGTCTTTAGTCAACTCGATACGTCGCGTTGTTATCTCGGAGGTGCCTGTGTTCGCCATAGATCAAGTGATTATAGTGAACAACACATCGTCTATGTACGACGAGATGCTCGCCCACAGGCTCGGCTTAATACCCCTCAAAACCCCGCTCGATCTGTTCCCTAAGATAGAGGAATGCGAGTCGGGCCTGGTGGACCCCGCGGAGTGTACGGTCAGATTGACGTTACAGATCACCGCCGAGGAGACCAGGGTCGTGTATTCTCGGGATCTGGTGTCGGACCATCCCGAGGTGGCGCCGGTTTATCCCGATATACCGATAGTCAAGCTCGCTAAAGGCCAATCGATATCGTTGGAGGCCTACGCTAGACTTGGGCGCGCCAAGGAGCACGCGAAGTGGCAGGCGGGCTTAGCTTCTTACTACTACTTCCCTAAGCTTATCGTCAATAAGGACGACCCGCAATGCTTGTCCTACTGCAAATCCATATGCCCTAATGCGTTCGGAAATAGCTTAAAGGAGTTCGATCCCTACAGATGTAGCTTCGGCAAGCTCAAGACCTGCGAGAAGCTATGCGGCGACGCCTTGGTCGTCGATTGGGATCAAAATAAGTACGTGATGACGTTTGAATCCTACGGAAATATGAGCGTCGACAAGATGGTCCAAGAGGCCTTCCGCGTGCTTAAAGTGAAGTTCACGACTTTCCTAGAGGCGGTCGAGAGGGAGGCCAGCAGGAGGTTGGAGGCCGCGCAGGGGGAGGCCAAGGCCGAGAACGTTTAAATATAGCTCGGGGAGAGACGGCGTGCCGCCTAATCCCACAGGTCCTACTAACATTAGGCTGAGGATGCTCGTGAGGTTCCTCAGGAAGGTAGCTAGATCTAACGACGCCCCCATCTGGGCTTACGTGGCCGATTTAATATCGAGGCCGCGGAGGCAGAGGGTAGCCGTCAATCTGGCCAAGCTTAATCGCGTTGCCAACGATGGAGATGTGGTGGTGGTGCCCGGCAAGTTGATCGGCGGCGGTAAGCTCCAGAAGAAGATAACCATAGCCGCGGTCTCCGCCTCTCGCGGTGCCGCCGCAGCCGTCGTAAGCTCCGGCGCCCAGTTGATACCCATAGCGGAGCTCGCCAAGAGGAACCCGAGGGGTACAAACGTCAAGATAGTGATATGAGCAAGCCTCTACCTCCTCAAGTAGAGAAAGGCGTTGTGGTCATAGACGCCACAAACCACGTAGCCGGGAGGTTGGCGACAGCCGTTGCGAAGTTCCTTCGCGTGAATAAAAACGTCAACGTAGTTGTGGTGAATATAGACAAGGCCGTGGTGGTGGGAGACAAGAAGATGGTTATCAATTGGTATATGAAGAAGGTATCCGAATGGAGAACCCACTATAATCCCGAGAAGGTGGGGCCGAAGATACCTAGAAGACCCGACAGGATATTTAAGAGGATAGTACGCGATATGTTGCCTCGTAAGAGCTACGAGGGGAGACAAGCCTTGAAGAGATTAAGGGTATATATGTCGGTACCTCCGGGCTTGAAGGGAGAGCTATACTACGTCCCCGAGGCCTTGATGAAGCCCAAGCCCTTGTACAAATACATAACGCTCGAGGAGCTCTGGAGGCATATAGATCCAAAGGCGTGGGGAAAATGGAGCGAGGCGCAATCGTTGCTGGAAAAAATAAAAGGATCTGGTAAACAGTAGGCCATGTCTGAGACAACGGCGAGGTCGCCAGGCGCTTATCTGGTTCAAGAATCGCCTAGGGTAGTGCTAGCTGTGGGCAAGAAGAAGACGGCGGTGGCTAGGGCCATAATAAAGCCGGGTATCGGCCGCGTTAGGATAAACGGCTATCCGCTTGAGCTCTGGCCCATAGAGCTCGCCCGCCAGAAGATGGCCGAGCCGTTGCTGCTAGCGGGAGATCTTGCGAGTAAAGTCGATATAGATGTGGAGGTACATGGAGGCGGCTACATGGGACAAGCGACGGCGGTTAGGATGGCTATAGCCAGAGGATTAGTTAAATACTTCGACGACCAAAAGCTGAGGGATCTATATCTACAGTACGATCCATATATGTTGAAAGGAGACCCCAGGAGGACTGAGCCCAAGAAGCCTGGGTTGAAACACGCCCGCTCGAAGAGGCAGAAGGCGTATCGTTAAACCATGATGGCGCCTATTAGGTGTTTTACTTGCGGTAGACCGCTGGGCCATCTATGGGAGCCGTTTAGGCAGAGGGTCCTCGCGGGCGAGGACCCGGGCAAGGTCCTCGACGATCTCGGAGTCACTAGGTATTGTTGTAGACGTACTCTCATGGCCCACGTGGATTGGATAGACGACGTCCTTCAGTTCGAGGCCCGCTGAGGTTTTTGCATAAAATTTTATTAACGGGCGTTGAGGGGTTCCGCAATGTCGAGCAAAGCCCAGCAATTGAAATTACCGCCGCCGTTGAAGACGCTCTCTAAAATGGTGAATAAAGTCGTCGTGGCTAGGCTTAAAGGCGATGTGGTCGTCAAAGGAGTTCTGAGCATATACGATTCCTGTATGAACTTAGTCCTCGACGACGCCGAGGAGCTCGATAAGAGCGGTTCGACGAAGATGAAATATGGAAGGATACTCATACGAGGAAGCCAGATAATTTATATTTCGAGCGAAGAGACGGCGGCATGATCACGGTAATAAAAGCCAATAGGGTGCCCGTAGAGGAACAAAGCGTTGAGATCGTTGAACGCAAAGGCCAAGGCCATCCGGATTATATAGCGGACGGCATATCGGAATACGTCAGCTTGTATTTATCGAGATATTATCTACAGAAATACGGCGTTATACTTCATCACAACGTAGATAAGACCTTGGTAGTCGGCGGACAAGCGAGGCCTGTGTTCGGAGGGGGCGAGGTGCTCCAGCCTATATACATATTGGTATCCGGCAGGGCCACGGTCGAGGTGAGGAGAGGGAACGACGTGGAGAGGGTGCCGGTGGGACCTATCGTGCTCGAGGCGGCGAGGAGGTGGATCAAGGAGAACTTCCGATATCTCGACCCCGATAGACACGTAGTTATAGACTACAGGATAGGGCAGGGATCCGCGGATCTAACGGGCGTTTACGAGCTCGGAGCTAAATCCATCCCGTTGGCCAACGACACGTCTATAGGAGTAGGCTACGCGCCGTTATCTCCCCTCGAGAACTTGGTCTATCGCGTCGAGAGGACCCTCAACTCGGTTGAGTTCAAATCGAGGTTGCCGGAAGTCGGCGAGGACGTCAAGGTCATGGGGATAAGGGTGGGCAAAGACATAAGGCTCACGATAGCGGCCGCGATGATAAGCCAGCTCGTCAAGGACAAGGACCATTATCTCTCGGTTAAGGAGGAGGTCAAAAAACGCGTGGAGGACCTCGCGGCCAAGATAGCTCCGGGCTACAACGTATCCGTCGACGTCAACACGGCGGATAAGCCCGAATATAACATATTCTACCTAACGGTCACGGGCACCAGCGCTGAGCACGGCGACGACGGAATGACCGGGAGGGGCAATAGGGCTAACGGCCTCATAACGCCCATGAGGGTGATGTCTATGGAGGCCGCCGCCGGAAAGAACCCGGTGTCCCACGTGGGGAAGATATATAACGTGTTGGCTCAAAAGATAGCCGATAGGATCTATGCGGAGGTGAAAGGCGTCAGAGAGGCCTCGGTCGAGATAGTGAGCCAGATAGGGAGGCCCATAACTGAGCCGAAGATACTCAACGTCGAGATAATACCGGAGGGGGGCGATCTGACCGGCGAAATCAAAAGAGAAGCCGAGGCCATAGCCTCAGAGGAGCTGAGCAGAGCCACGTCGATTACGCAGCTCATCCTCGAGGGCAAGGTGAGGTTGTTCTAGCCCGGCAAGCGTTTTCTGTAGTCCTCTAGGATTTTTCGTAGATCGATCCTCCTCTCGGCCAACGCGGCTTTTATCCTCTCCGCCAACTCCCTCCTCTTGACTTCATCCACTATGTAGTAGCCTCTCACCTTGTACCTCACGACGAGTTTTAACGGCACGCCCGATATTCCGTTGCTCACGGCCTCCTCCACGGACGATATATCGCTACAGAGGATCCCTCCGGCCTTCCTACACTCGGAGATTTCGTCCTCTCTATATAGTTTATATCTGCCGTCGATAATGCCCAACACTATATCCAACACGTCGTCCATCAGCTTCTCTTTGGACTCCTCGCAGCTCCTTAAGGAATTCGATAGATCCTCTATCCGTCTTTGTAGCTCATTGTACTTCGCGTCTCTCCAAAGCGAGTCGTTAAGGGCGCGGCTCAACGAGGCAACCCTCGATCTCAGTTCTTCCAACTCCTTCTCGAGCTGAGTTTTCTCGTACTCCAACGCGGCTATCCTCATCTTGCTGTACTCGTCGACATCCCTACAAGGCTTCTCCACGGGCACGTACACGATCTTCGTATACCCCACCTCTCTACTACCCCTCAATACCTCCGCCACCGCTTGCGCTATCGATTTGCCTCTAGCTACGAGCGCCTTGGCCTCCTCCAGTTGTTGCCTGGTCAGTATAGTCCCGAAGTCCTTCTCGAGCCTCTCGAACTTGGCCTTATACTCCACGTAGGCCTTGTAGGCCGCCGCCAGGGCGTCCCTCTCGTGGCTGGTCCCGACGGGGTAGCCCAGCTTATCTACGACCGCGTTCTTCTCGGCCACCGAAAGATCCCTCTCGGGTCTAAACAACGTGGCGCCGCACATGGCGGCCAACTTCTTTACGTAATCGGGCACGTCGGAGACGTCGGTAGCTATTATCACGGGGATACCCCATTGGTATATCCGTCTGAGGGATTCGCCTCTAGATAGATTCCTCCTGGCCTCGGTATGAAGAACTCTGCCGTTGATATCCATTATGGCGATGCCCGTCACTATGCCCGGATCTACGCCTACTATCAGATAGGCGTTGCCTTCCCTCTCAGATCCGTAGGATTTGACGGGCTCCGAGAATATCTTTATGACTACATCGGAGCTCTTGAGGGGCTTGATGTATTTCCTGACTATATCCCTCCTCGCATATACCACAAATTTCGCCGAAGTTATATCGCCGGACTCCTCCTTGAAGAACAGATCGTAATCAAGCCCAACTTCGTTGAGACGTCTAGATATGCGATCCGCTAGATCTCTGATCCTATGCTTCACGTTACGCATATATCTGTTACGGCTCATGCCGCCGGGGCTCGTCGACGATAGGCGTTTGATGAGGATCACGGTCTCCTCCTCATATAGCTTGATCCTAGCCCCGACGCCTCTCTCGGCCAACATGGCGGCGAAATACGACGTCTCTACGGGATCAAGCCTCCCTTTAGATACGTTGAAATACTTCTCTACAAGCACCTCCATAGGCAAGCTGGCGTCCTCAGCCCTGGTGATCTCCACTACGTCTATGTTGAAGGGCAACCTGCCCAGAGCCTTCACTATCAGCTTGCCGTGTTCCATAAGCTCCGATATGCTATCTACTGCGAGCACCTCGGGCTTGTGTTTCTTGATTACCTTCAATAAATCGGCCACGGAGGCGATGCCTTGCTCTATCAACGAGCCTTCTTCTACCACAGAATACGCGAACCTATCCTTACCACTTATATCCAGACCTAATATCTTCATATTCTTGTAAAAGATTTCATAACATTATTTAAAATATTATTTATATTTATTATTTTATATTTTTTATTATGCAATATATCAAGTATTCTATCTTTATCTATATTCACGCCATATCTGGAGAAATACCTCTCAAGATAGAGAAGATCTCTGGATAGTATATCCTCTGCATTTGGGTGAAAAGCCGGCACCCACTGCGGCCAATCTATCACGTAAGCCTTGTCGCCTATCAATATATTATACGGCGTTAGATCTCCATGTATTATGCCGTTTTCGAGAGCTAACTCCACGGTCTTGAGCACGTCCTCAGCAACAGACGAGGCGTCGACGGGCTCGGCCTTGTACGCCTCGACGCCATCTACGTACCTCATGACGACCACATGTCTATTCACAGCTATGGGCTCAGGCACATAGCCGCCAGCGTCGAAGATGGTTACAAGTGCTGTGAACTCCGCCTGCGCGGAGAGCCGCGCCTCGTAGAGCTTAGTTAGGTGTCTTCTTTTGCCCAAGAAGCTGCGCACCTTCTTGACCTTGACGAACGAGGACGTGCCGGTCCTATGGAACTTCACCGCCACTTTTACGCCGCTAGGAGTTTCGCCTGAGTAGACGACGGACTCCTTGCCGACGCCTATAGGCGTGGGCGATATGCTTACGAGCTTCCCCATCTTCCTCAGAGAGTGAAGAGCGAGCACGTCATACGCCCCGAAGGTGAGTCTGTATCCTTCGTAGGGGCCCTTCTCCCTTTGTATTAACTTCAGCTTGTTCAGCTTGGAGAGCGATGACCCTACCTTCTCCTCGTCCGCCTCGGCCCATCGAGCTATCAACCTATAGGGCACGTATCTATGTCTCGCATGGGCTATCTCGATGAGCCTAAGGACTCTGAGGTCGAGCTTATCTAAGGCGTTATATGTCTCTATTAAAGACCTAATGGACACCGAAAATATTTTACTCCTTAAAATTTATCGTGGGCAAGCTCATCACAACGCTTGTGTCTAGAGAACAAGCCGAGGTGGGACATAGATTCAAAGTCGTTAAGATACCAGATGAGTGCTCTACCTGCAAGCTGTACCAAATATGCATGGGAAGGCTCAAACCGAGGCGGACATATAGGATAGTTGAGGTCCGCCCATCTCTAGGCCAAAAGTGCAAGATAACAGGCGGCGAGATGAGCCCCGTCGTGGTCGAGGAGCTCCCCATCAAGTTGCTTCTGCCGAGGAGTAAGGCGCTCGAGGGGGTCATCGTGACGTATGAGGGGGAATGCCGCGGTTGTGATGGATGCCCCGACGAGGATACGTTAAAGCCTGGCGAAAAAGTCCTCGTGGTGAAGGTATTAGATAAAACATCGTGCAACGGACGCGAGTTCTTCGTGGCCGAGGTCAGCCCGATATAAGGCGTTCTACCTTCCTGAAGAGCCCTACGAAGCCCCTATAGAGGCCTTTCTCTAAAGCTTTCTTCTTTAGATCCCTATAGAGCTTCTTCGCCTCGTCTATCTTCCCCTGGCGGGCTAGCTCCTCCGCTTGCCTTAACCCTACGGCTATCGACTTGGCGAGCTCTTGTAGCTCCTCTGCCATGTCGGCAATACTTCTGCCGATATTTAAAATTTGACTAAAGTTTTTAATATAGGGAGAGCCCACCGGTTGTGGATAGGGCTGAGATCTACGTGAGGAATTTAGAACACGCCATGGAGACCTTGAAGGTCGCCGATAGCAGGGCCAAGGATATAATCGAGCTCGCGAACGCATACCTTAGGGACGCCAAGTTCTACCTCTCCAGGGGCGACGTCATGACGTCCGTGGCCGCCGCTTCTTACGCGGAGGGGTTGCTGGATGCCTTAAGGCTACTTGGATACGCCGATTTCGTGTGGAACAAGCCAAGCGAGATAGAGAAGAACTACCGCAAGGTCCTCATAGCCGGCACCTTCGAGCTCCTACATCCAGGCCATATAAGCTATATGGAGCAGGCTTGGAGGCTCGGGCGTGTCGTGGCCGTGGTCTCTCGCGACGTCAACGCCGCGAGGATAAAGAGAAGGAGCTTGGTTATACCCGCTGAAAATAGGCTTAGAGTCGTTTCAAGCATATATTATATCCACAAGGCGAGGCTCGGCTACGAGGACGATATGTTGAGAGTAGTGGAAGAGGAGAGGCCTGACGTAGTTCTGTTGGGAGCCAACCAGCCTTTCGACGAGAAGTCGTTGCTGGAGAAGTTCAGACGGAGAGGTATCGAGGCGCAGATACTGCGCGCCGACCCCTACGATTGCGATCTATGTTCTACGAGTAAGATCATCAACAAGGTGCTTGAGACGTTCTGTGAGGGAGCCAGAAGGATTTAGGATAGATCTAGCCAGAAGAGTACAGGCTGAGCTATCTAGGAAAATAGTGGAGGAGCCTCTAGGCGATGTAGATATCGTGGTGGGCCTCGACGTCGCCTACAGAGGAGATATCGGGATCGCCGTCGCGGCCGCCTACTCGATGAAGAAAAAAGAGGCTGTGGGCTACGGTTGCTCTATCGACAAGATCGTGTTCCCGTACGTCCCCACCCTCCTTTCCTTCAGGGAGTTGATGCCCATGATACGGGCGTTGAGGAGGTTGAACGTACGTTACGATGTGATCATGGTCGACGGGCAGGGCGTGGCGCATCCATACGGGCTAGGCATAGCGGCGCATATAGGGGTCGTCCTAGGGGTTCCCACCATCGGCGTCGCCAAGTCGAGGCTATACGGCGATGTAGTGGGAGATATGTTGGTAGATCCGCGGAACGGCAAGACGATAGGCGCTGTTGTTAGATGCAAAAAACCGCTATATGTATCTATAGGCAATAAGATAACTCTCGACGACGCTGTGAGTATAGTGAGAAGGCTCTGCACGAACTCAGCCATGCCGCTCCCCATCTTGCTGGCCCATAACAGAGCGAACGAGATCAAGCGGAGAGTCGACGCGCCCCAATTCGACAAGTGGGGGGAGGCCACTTGTTAATTGTCCTCATCCAGGCGCCTTCCGGTTCTCTATATCTACGGTTGTGGAGAACGCTACGATGGATTCGTCATAGTCGATCGAGGCGTGTCTCGCGAACCGTCTCGACCGACGGAAAGCGGGTTATCTATTAGGACATAACGGTGCTGACCTTTATCTCTTCCTCTTTAACGCCGTTTGCGGTAATCGTGACTAGATCTATCCCGCCTCCCGAGACCGGATCTCTCTCCAAGGCCGCCTTTATGGCGCTTATGGCCAGCTTCCTAGCCTCTTGGACATCTATATCCTTCCTGTAGTTAGAATCCAGAACGCTTATGGCCATCTTAGCGCCTGTGCCCAAGGCGGCGTAGTCGTCTTCTATTAAGCTACCTATAGGATCTAGGACGAAGATATGCGGACCCTCTTCGTCGACGCCCCCCACCAGAACCTCTGCGATAAACGGCATTATCCTCCTGTTGAACATGACGACGGATAGCAACTTGGCCATGGCGGCGACGCTGGGCTTCCTTCTGGCGTCAAGCTCGTACATCTTCGCGTTGACCTTCAAGATCTTCGCCAAGGTCTGCATATCGGCGATCACGCCGGCTGAAGCTATGGCTAGTCTGTCGTTAACCACGTATACTTTCTTGCCGGATGAGCTCAACGAGTAGAAGCCGTAGGTTATCCTCTTCTCGGCCGCGAGGACCACGCCGTCCTTCGCCTTGATCCCCACGGCCGTTGCGCCTACACCATATTCCTCAGACATGCCCACCTATAGCCCTGAGCTATTTAAGTCTTGGCCTCCTCGGGAGCCGGCGCCTCGGTTCTTCTGACGTATCTAGCTATCACGTGTATGGGCACGTAGGCGAAACGGCTGTCCAGCTTCCATGTGGGCAACACCTTGCCCTTGATGTTGATCTTAGCGCCGCAGAATTTACAACGATATTCCCCTCCTCTCTCGACGAGGTTCACCTCAAGGATATCGAAACCTCTTCTTTTTATCACGACACGGCCGCACTCGGGGCAGTAGGTGTGCTCGTAGCGATGGCCCGGCACATTGCCTATATAGGCGTATTTCATCCCCTCGGATTTAGCCAACTCGACGTGTTTCTCCAAGGTCTCCACGGGCGTCGGGGGAAGATCCAACATCTTGTAGTCGGGATGGAAGCGGAGGAAATGAATCGGCGTCTCGGGGCCCAACAAGTCTATCACCCTCCTTACTAACCTCCTCGCGTCCTCGAGATCATCGCCGTATCTAGGCACGACTAGGTCGGTCACCTCGACCCAGATCCCCCTCTTCTTCATCTCCTCCAGCGTTTGGAATATCGGCTCCACGTCGGGAACCATGGAGAAACGGGACAGGAACCTCTTGTTGCCGTTGCCCTTAAAGTCGACGGTCGCCGCGTCTAGGAACTCCGATGCGTACTTCACGGCCTCCGGAGTCATGTAGCCATTTGTGACGAACGTGTTGAAGAGACCCCTCTGGCGGGCCAACACCCCTATATCGTGGGCGTACTCTATGAAGATAGTCGGCTCGTTATAAGTATAGGTAACGCCATGGGCGCCGTACATCTCGGCTAGCTCCACTACCTTCTCGGGGGGCACCTCAAACCCCTCGACCCTCCTCCTCTGGCTCAAATCGAAGTTCTGACAATACTGACAAGCCCAGTTGCAGCCGAAGGTCGATAAGGAGAGCACCATGGCGCCGGGGTAGAAATGCGAGAGCGGCTTCTTCTCTATGGGGTCCACGGCTATCGCCGATATTAGGCCGTAGACCGAGAGGTAAAGCTTACCGCCTACGTTAGCTCTAACTCCGCAGAACCCCCAGTAGCCATCAGGTATCCTGCAATACCTAGCACAAGCCGTGCATAGAACTCGCCTCCCTTCAAGAGGCTTGTATAACACGGCCTCCTTCACAGATAACACGTCATTGCGCATATAGAAACTTTACTATAACACAGGCCGAGGACAGCCGCGGCGTCTATCTCGACCTTAGGATCTTGGAGATCCTTGTTTCGTGAATACTTACGTTTTTAATTGAACACATAGCCGTCTCTGTGAGCATCTTAAGGCGTTGGTTCACATCGGGTTGGGACGCCGTGGTGAGCCAACTTAAGGCTCATGTGAGTTATTCGCTTCAAGCCCTGGATCAGATACAACAGATAATATCGAGGGACGAGCTCACCGAGGATTACCTCGACGAGGTGGTTAGGAAGATAGCCGCGATAGAGAGGGAGGGCGACGAGATAATCAGACGCCTGGACGATAATATATCGAAAGGGGCTCTCGTGCCCAGCGTCATAGGAAGCGCGGAGCTTCTGCTCGATAGAATAGATAATATACTTGATAATATTTATTATATATCTAAAGAAATTAGACGAGGTTATATAGTATGGAAAAATGAAAATATAAAGAAAATAATAATAGGTAGATTTAGGGAAATGCTAGATCTGGATAAGACCATCATAGAGTACGTAGGCCTTATGTTGAATAAAAGCAGGGATCTGGAGTTCTGTAGCAGATACGCCAGGATGGTGAGCACGCTCGAGGAGGAGGTGGACGAAGTTAAGGAGTACATACTCGACGAGGTCTACAAGCTAAATCTATCGGCGGTAGAGTTCAACCACATAATATCGTTGATATATAGCGCCGATCGTATCGCTGATAACGCGCAAGACGCCGTCCAGCTGCTGCTGTCCATTATATCGACGATATAATCGTTCACTTAGCGCCTAGAGCCTCCCTCAACGCCTGGCATATCTGGTCCAGAGGTACTCCGTCTTTAAGCATCTGTATCACGAGGAGGCCGAGCACGGTCGGGTAGTCCGATCTAAGCCCCGACGCTACGTACTCCCTGCCCATCACCGTAGCCTTCACCTTGACGAAACCTCCTAAGTTTTCCAGCGAGATCATGGCTTGTTCCTACCGCCTATTTATATCACATCTACGTATCTCCACGACTTCGCCGGGCTTATGGCCCAACCTCTCGGCGGCGTTCCCCCTATTTATAGCTATCTCCAGAAAACCTTCGCTGTTTATCAACAACACCATCTCGCCGGGCTCGGCGTATCCATAGGACTGGAGGAACCTCGCCCTATAGGATCTCCCCGATATATTCACGCACAACTCGTCGCCGTAATTAGCCATTTCTTTTATCAAGCTCTCGTTTATCGACGTGTAGATGTTCCCAAACCTATCGACGTAAATCAACGATCCCCTGAGGGCGTCGCCGGCCCTCACGGCCTCCGGCCTCCTCAGCCGCACGTAGCTGGAGATCTTAACGCCTAGATGCTCGGGACGCACCCCTCTTGAGAGCAACGCGGCGGCGTAGGCGAAAACATCGCGTCCGTGAAACGTCGTCGATGTCTGAGGTAGTCTGGCCGTTATGCTGTAGATCTCCTCTACGCCGTCGTCCTCGGCTGCTATGCTCAACAGACCGTTGTCGGGCCCTATGAAGAAGTAGTTCCTAGTTTTGAGCAGAAGCGGCGCGCGCGACGTCCCCACGCCTGGATCCACCACGGCCACGAAGATAGTGCCTTTGGGGAACCATTTGTATGAAGCCCACAGCACGAAGGCTCCGCTGTTTACATCTTGGGGCGGTATCTCGTGCGTTATATCCACTATGACCTCGCCGGGGTTTATGGACAGAATTAACGCCTTCATCTCAGCCACGAAGTAATCCTTCGTGCCGAAATCCGTCATCAACGCGATCATGTAGGCATATACTCACGGGGTTTTTGTCTAATCTCGGCGTAGCGGTATAAAGCCCAGAGGGCCCGCGCCGCCCTTCTCGGCGAGTTGTAAACAGGCACCACGCCTTTCAGACGCTTCTCCAGCTCCTTGACCGCCGGCGAGTTGCCTATGCTCACCACCGCGATTGGTTTACCTCTACGCGCTACATCGATTATATAGCTCGAAAGGCTCTCGTCGAGGCCGGGCGGATGTATAAGCGCCGCTATTAGCAACATGTCGTAATGATCAGCGGCGAGCTCCAAGGCCTTGGCGAAATCCTCGTTGGTGGCTCCCCCGGTGAGATCTATCGGATTCGCGAGAGACGCCAAGGGAGGCAAGGCCTCTCTTAGTTTTTCCTCCAGATCTTTAGGCGTTCTGGGCACCTGCAAGCCGTGTTGCAGCAAAAAATCCGTCGCCTGCACCCCTACACCTCCCGACGATGTTATCACCAGGACCCTCGGGCCCTTCGGCAACGGCGATAGGGCGAGGGCTTGCGCCATATCGAAGAGATCGAAAAGATCCTCCGCCTCTATCGCGCCGATCTGTCTGAACAAAGCCCTATAGTACTCGTAGTTCCCCGCCAACGCCCCCGTGTGGGACAACGCGGCTCTTGCGGAATCGGCGCTACGGCCGGCTTTATACACAACCAACGGCTTCTCTCTGACGAACTCTCTGGCTATCTTGAGTAGGGAGACCACGTCGTCTCGTCTCCTAAAACCCTCTAGGTACAACGCGGCCACCTTCACGTCGTCCATAGCCAGCAACGCCTCCAAGATCTCGCCCTCGTTTATATCGGCTCTATTCCCCACGTTGACGGCCACGCCTATGCCCACGCCCTCTTCTGCGGCCCAGTCCAACACGGCCGTCATCACCGCACCGCTTTGGCTGATAAACGCTATGGGGCCTCCGGGCGGCCTCAACGCCTTCTCCTCGGGCAGAAACATGGTGTCCAAGCCTATCCGTGCGTTGTAGACGCCCACACAGTTAGGCCCCAATATCCGTACCCCGTACCTCCTCCCAATCTCGACCAGCTCCGCCTCAAGCTCCGTGTTGCCAACCTCGGCGAACCCGCCGCTGATAACCACCGCTATCTTCACGCCCTTGCGGCCAGCCTCCTCGAGAGCCCTCGGGACCGAGCGGGCGGGGATCGCGATAACCACTAGATCGATTTCATCGTTTATATCTAAAATAGATTTATAGAATTTTATTTTAATATCATTTATAATACCTTCATTATAATTTGGATTAACTAGATATATCTTCCCATGGTATTTTTTGAGGAGTTGAGAGGCGATCGTATAGCCGATGG
This sequence comes from uncultured Thermoproteaceae archaeon, assembly GCA_964342785.1. Classification (GTDB taxonomy): domain Archaea; phylum Thermoproteota; class Thermoprotei; order Thermoproteales; family Thermoproteaceae; genus Thermoproteus. Next base: position 2,307 of record CAYFGI010000003.1, on the reverse strand, counting down.
TCCTAGGCTTAGGCGATGCCCCGATGAGGGCCACCGAGCCCGGCGACAGAAGATACCTTAACGACACGATGCGGCTGACAACTTTATTTTTAACGTCTTTAGCCGTGCGTGCAACCGGTCGTCATAGACGGCTCCTACGGCGAAGGCGGAGGACAGATTTTGAGGACTTCGCTAGCTTTATCTAGCCTTCTCCTGAGGCCCGTCGAGATCTATAACATAAGGGCGAGGAGGAAGAACCCAGGTCTACAACATCAACACTTGACCGCGGTTAAAGCCGTGGCGACGATAACAGACGCCGAGGTGATCGGAGGGGAGCTAGGATCCACTAGGCTTGTGTTCAAGCCGCGCAATTTGAAGTGCGGCGATTTCTCCTTCGACGTGGGGACGGCCGGTAGCGTGAGCCTGGTGGTGCAGACGATATTGCCGGTGCTGACATTCGCCGGATGTAGATCTAAGGTCACGATAAGAGGAGGGACGGACGTGCCCATGGCGCCGCCCGTTGACTATCTTAGCAATGTGTTCCTACGGCTGCTTAAATACATGGGCGTAGACGCCTCCATAAAGCTGGTGAGGCGGGGGCACTACCCCAGGGGCGGGGGCTTGATCGAGCTCGTGGTGGAGCCCGCAGGGAGGCTTAAGCCCGTCGTGTGGAGGGAGCGCGGCGCCGTCGTGAAGATATCCGGCGTATCGCATGCAGTTAACCTACCGAGGCATGTAGCCGAGAGACAAGCGAGAACCGCCGAGGAGGCCTTGAAGAGCCTCGGCGTGCCTGTGGAGATAACGGTGGAGCATAGACAAGACGGCTTGGGGCCCGGTTCAGGCGTAGTGCTTTGGGCCGAGACCGACAAGGGGCTGGTGTTGGGGGCCGACGCCCTCGGCGAAAGGGGGAAGCCGGCCGAGGCCGTGGGCAAGGAAGCCGCCGAGAAGCTACTCAAGGAGATCTCCTCAAACGCGGCGCTCGACGCCCATATGGGCGATATGATCATGTTGTACGCAGCGCTGGCGGACGGCGCCAGCGAGGTCACCACATCCGAGCTGACCCTCCACGCGAAGACCAACGCGTATATAATCGAGCGGTTCCTCCCGGTTAAGTTTACCCTCAGGGACGCCAGACCCGCCGCGATCTCGGTAAACGGCGTCGGCTTCACCCGGCGTTAATCACGAGGAACCGCGCCTATATGCCTTTAGCTTCTCCAACATATACGGCACATAGTATTTCTCCAGTATCATCGTCTTCAACTCCTCAACGCCGCTACAAGATGCGGCAGATATACGCAGAGTAGTCAAGCCGAGGGCATCTTCTATACTTTTTATTTCTTCCTCTTTTGCTATATCTATTTTATTTAAAACAACTATTATAGGTATATTAAAATTATTTTTTATACTATTTAAAATATTTAATTGCATCTTTTGATCATAGCCGCTATGAGGCGTCGGATCTATCAAGAACAGTATCACCTTAGCTAGGTATCTCAACGCCAACACCGCTTGTAGCTCTATCTTGTTCATCTCCTCTAGAGGCCTATCGAGGAGCCCCGGCGTATCTATCACCTGTATCCTATCGCCTCTGACGAAGATATGGCCCACGTGTATCTGCTTCGTAGTGAACGGATACTCGGCCACCTCGGGCTTCGCCGTCGAGATACATCTAACCAAGCTACTCTTGCCCACGTTAGGAGCTCCGGCGACGACTATCGTGAAGAGCTCCGGATCCACGTCGGGTAGCCTCCTGAGGAAAGACGCCGCGGATCTAGCCGTCTCCAGCTCAGGAGCTAGATCGTTTATTAGATCTATCACCCTGGCTATAAACGATCTCCTCACCTTGTATATCTGCTCCTTGTTGTACGCAGTCCTCAAGGCCAAGAGGGCCTCCTTGGCGATAGCCTTCACCGCGGTCGAGGCGTTGCCTATCTTCCCCAGGGCATGCCTATACTTATCTATGCCTATGCCGAGATCTAGCAACTCCCTGTAGAAGGGGTGGAGATCCGCCACGAAGGGCATCGAGACGGCCATCCCCTTGAGGGCCTCGGCGAGAGAACGGGAGGATTTCCTTATCCTCGTCGCCTCGAGACGCCTCAATCTCTCCACCCCCGGCTCCACCGAGGGGCTCTTCGCCTCTATCGATTTGTATACGCCGAAGAAGAAGTTCTTAAGCTCGTCGGAAGAGTATATATACGGCGTGTTAAAACGCATGAAGTATACCGGCGGTATATAAATCAGCTCGATCCACTCCTCACAGATCGGCGTAGCTCAGCTACATCACCTTCTAGCTCCGAATCCATAAAAATAAAATCAGCAGTTCCGGCT
>CAYFGI010000002.1:0-64449 GCA_964342785.1 uncultured Thermoproteaceae archaeon | reverse complement strand
ATCCTGGCCCCCCTATCGTCGATCACGACGTCGTCTTCTATCCTGACCCCGAAACGGCCCTGTAGATATACCCCGGGCTCTACTGTGAAGACGTTGCCGGGCTTGAGCTCGTAGCGCTCGCCGGGCGCTATATTCGGCGCCTCGTGGAACTCCAGCCCGAGCCCGTGTCCGGTCCTATGCACGAAGTAACGATCCAACCCGCGGTTTCTCAGGACTGATCTAGCGGCTTCGTCCACCTCGCCCGCGCTGACGCCGGGCTTGGCCATAGCGATGGCCGCCATCTGCGCCTCCGAGACCGCCCCGAATATCTCCCTGAAGCCTGCGGGCTCTCCTCTGAAGGCGAACGTGCGGGTTATATCTCCGTAATATCCCTCGTATGCGGCCGTCACGTCGATTATAACCACGTCGCCCTCCCTTAGCCTCCTGCCGGTGGGCCCTTGATGCGGCAACGCAGTGTTTTCGCCGAACTGCACCAAGATAGGGCCCGGCTGTAGTCCCCTCTCCACTAGCTTCAAGTAGATAGACGCGGCGGCTTCCCTCTCCGAGACCCCAGGGCGGAGCTCGGCGTATGCCTCCGCTATGATCTCTCGTATGGCCTCGGCGGCTTTCGCTATCCTATCCACCTCCTCGGGCTTCTTCACGGCCCGTAGATTGTTTATATAATCATCGGCGATCTTGTATGTAGATATCCCGAGGGCTCTCTTGACGATCTCCCAAGCCCTTAGGGTCGTGCCCCCGTCTATCTCGACCTCCCGATCTCCGCAGATCTCGACGGCCTTCCTCAACGCGTTCGCCGGATCCTCCCCGTCGGAGTACGCGAAGGAGGGCCCGGGCACGCGCCCCTCGTCGAGCTTGGGCACCACGAAGGCCCTCCTCGCGCCGCAGATTATCAACGCGGCGAACCTCTCGTAGGCCTCCAGCTCAACCCCGGCGAAATAACGTATGTTGACTGGGCTCGTTACTATGAGCACGAGGAAGTTAAACCACGTTTATATCAACCTCCTCCACGCGATCTCCGGCAATCCTCCACGCCCTCAGCTCGGCGGTGTATACGTTGGCTATCACCCAGACGACCCTCCACATCCTCATGTGCTTGAGATCCAAGGGGCTCGGGATGGGGGCGCCGGGGTGCGTGTGGAAGATCGCGACGAGCTCCAGCCCGGCCTCCTCGGCGGCTTTAACAGCGGCGTAGACCTCCTCGGGGTCGAGCCGGAACTCGACGGGGCTTCCCGCGACGTTTCGCATCCACCTCCACGCCTTGACGGAATCGCCGACGCCGAAGAGCAAGGCCGCGCATTCCTCGCCTGGACCGCACTTGGCCTTAAGCTCGTCGACGAGCTCTCCGGGGATCTTCATACAACTTCCTCCTGGCCTCCACTATGACGTCTACTATCCTTATCGAGGCGGGGCACACCAACTCGCAGGCTCTGCACCGTAGGCACGTCGCCAAGCTTTCAAGGACGTGCCTGGAGGGCTCGGCGTCTAGAAGCGCTATCCGCGCCATATGTAGCCTGCCCCGAGGGCCGTAGTGCCTCATCCTCAAGGCGTTATACGTCGGACAAACTGCTTCGCAGAAGCCGCATCTAGCGCATCTATCTATCTCCGCGAGGGCGTTCAGCACGTCTATGCCGATATTACCTCGGCTATATCGAATATCTTGACCCCGCCTCCTGCTCTCGACAAGTTGACGTAACAGATCGGGCATACCGTAACGACAGTGTCGGAGAGCTTGGCCAGTTGCCTCACGCGTATCTTGGCGACCTCGGCGGCTACGTCCGGCTTGACGGACTCGATGGGCCCGCCGCAACAGCCCGAGTAGGCCTTGCCTGTGATGTAGGGATCTTCGACGTGCGTCACCCCTACGGAGTCCAATATACGTCTATATACGTCGTATCTATCCAGATACCGCGCGTATAGGCACGAGTCGTGTATCACGACCTTGTTGATGCTCGCCTTGGAGGGCTTGATGAGGTCCATGTAGCTCACCACCTTTATGTCGAAACCCTCCACGAACTTAGGGTATATCTTCTCGAGGACGTGATGGGTGTGTGGATCCACCGTTATCACCTCCTGGACGCCGCGCTCCTTGAAGTATCTATACACCTCCTGTGCGTAGGCGGCGAAATCGTCCTCGAAGCCTAGCTCATACAGCAAGGCGCCCGAGTAGGGCTCGTCCTTGAGGACGCCGAACTGCACGCCGGCTTTGTTGAGCATATCGGCTATGTTTCTAAGTATCCTCTCGGCCCGCCCCAACTCCTCCTCGGAGGGCTTCAGAACTAAGCCGCCGAAGAGCCTAGCCCCCGTGGCGGCGAGCCTCGCCCTCACGCCGCCGGAGCTAGCGCCTATTTTTTCGAGCAGATCTACGGCGCGGGCTATCAGGGGCGCTAGCTGGTACATGCAAGAGGTGTATAATACGCGCCTTCCTCCTTCGGGCATCCCCGAGGCCCATCTGCTGCAGATAGATCTATCCGCCGGGAGGGGGAACTTATTGCGCCGTAAGTTGTCGACGAGGAGATCCCTTAGCGAACGTATCCAGTCCTCCATCACTCCAACGGTGTGAATAATGTCTTCACGGCCTTCTCGGAAAGGCCCACGAGGAACTCCCCGATCCTCCTCCCATCGCCATGCACCACGAACACGGAGAGGCATCTATCTCCTATATGGATGTGGGAATAGTTGGCTATTAGATCCTTGTACTGCTCCATTATCTGGCCCACGATCTCCACGCCTTCAGCCAACGATAGGACTGCCCCAAGGCAGACGTGTCCTTCCTTGAGGTGTTGGGAATACAGCTGTACGTAGGTCGATACGGCTTGCGCCACGACCGCGCTGCGGGTGACGCCCAACTCCCTTGAGATCCTATCCACCTCGAGGGCGAGCTCCTCAGGTAGCGACACCCCGAAACGCTTCATGCATTAAAGCGATCTAGATATATATTTAACTTATGGTCGGCCTATGGACTGCATAGGGGTTGTAGACACCACCTTTGCTAGGGTCGACATGGCTTCCGAGGCTATCGACGAGATAAGGAACTTGGCCCCCGACGTGGAGATAAGACGGATCACCGTGCCCGGGATAAAAAACACCATATGGGGCGCTAAGAAGCTCGCCAAAGAGGGATGCGCCGCCTTGCTCGTGCTGGGCTGGGTGGGGCCTTCCTTGACCGACAAGCTGAGTTATCTAGCCATGTCCATGGGGCTGATAGAGCTCCAGATACATATGGACGTCTTGATCCTCGACGTGACGGTCCACGAGGACGAGGCCTCGGACGAGCGCGAGTTAAAGGCTATAGCTGTAGATAGGGCTAGGAAACACGCGAGGAATTTAATTGCTTTATTAAGAGGCGATCTCTCGCGCTTTGCGGGGATGGGGCTTAGGCAAGGGCGTCCCGACGTGGGGCCCATAATATAGAAAAAGAGATATATAATTACTATTATTATGGCTTCATTTATGTACAAATAGATACAGCGGTTTCTCTAGTGAAAAAATAAAGAGCAACTTTTCAATTTGAATCTAAGAATGATTTTGCTTGTATCAATAGAAAGCCATATATAGGCACAAGACATTAGGCTCAACGGGCGGTTGATCGCCCCGGCGTACCCCCCTAGGCGTATGGCCGCCCGTATTTTCTATCTAATTAATAATCCCAGCGTGGCCGCGAGTATGCCCGTGAGGTAGATCCCGTCCCAGACGCCGGCTCCGCCTATGGATGCGAGAGGCGGCATCTGCGCTAAGATCTTCCTGATGTTGTAGATATCCGCTCCGAGCAACGTCCCGTACACGCCGACTATATAGGCGACGGCAGGCGTCAATCTGCCGGCCCAGAGCGATAACAGGAAAGCAACAAGCGGAGGCAGGAAGCCGGGCGTCACGACTCCTACGCCTGGAATAACTCTACTCATATAGTAGACGGCTATAGACGCCGCTAGGATCGCCGCGGCGGTGCCCAAGGCGTAGAGCGGCGGTAATTTGGCCAGTATGTAGGTGGATAACGCCACCGGTATCAAGGCGCCTCCAACGTTTACGGCCAGTCTGGCTATCTCCTCTTGAACAGCTACTTGAGGTATCGGTATAGGTATGCCGAAGAAATATATAATGCCCACGGCTGGGTAGTAGACCCGTCTCCTCGCCGTATATATCACCACGTGGAGAGGGCTTAACAGAAGGCTCAACATGGTGGAGGCTGAGGCCAACGCTATAGAGGCCGTTACGCCTACGCCTATCGTGCGCAATACTGCGGCAAGCCCCGCCAGATATGAAGGCAACAGCAACAACGCCAACACGGCATAGATAGCGCCCATCAAGCCGGTGAAAGGCGGCGAGAAGATTATACGGCCGGATCCCCTCAAGCCCTTCGCCGTATGTACTTCGAATACGCCGCCTCCGCTATATCGGCCGCCAGCGCCGTTATCAACATCGCCTCGTGCATCACCGGCGCAACTCCCTCGCATGTAGATAGGGCTAGAAGCCTCTTAAAAATAGATTCCCTTTCCAGTATAGTCCTTAGGGCCCCCTCGTGGCGATCCTCTAGGAACGACTTGGCGGCCTCCTCGGCGTATTTCTGCAGAACCTCGAATTCCGCCGCCACCTCCTTCTGGCAACTTATCTTGTTCTGTCTGAGGTAGTTAGTGGCCCTATCTAGGGCGTCGCCCATATGTTCGAGGTTCTTGACCACTATTACGTAATCCACAAAGCTCTGTGGATCTTGATATACGTTCTTCTTTATTATTCTCAAGGACAGGAAATAGAGGCGGTCCAGCTGGTCGTCCATACGGAGGAGCTCCTTGGCGCTTTCCTCGTTCTGTTCCTTCACGAACTCCAGGAAGAGGTGGAACATGGCGCCCACCGTGGTGTACATGCTTCTGACGACCTCGTCCACGTTGACGTCCTCCTTGGTCACTATCCTGAGCTTCAGCTTGCCCTCGGACTCGAGCGCGACGACGCCGGGGAGCTTCCCCTCTATCCTGCTTACCAACGCCGATATGTTAGCGGACTCTATCTCTATCTCGTCGACGCCCTCTATATAGTAGGCTATCACGTCTCTTAACGCCGTCTCGACGTCTTCCTCCTTGAGGGTGGCCGTGACCGCGGTCTTCTCCGCCGTGGCGGGGAGTATCAAGATCTTGTTAGCCTCGGCGAGTATTTTCAGAGGCGAACCTACCTTCAATTGGTTAGACTCAACCCATTCCCTGGGAAGAGTTATGCCGTATGACCTCTCACCTATCCTTATCAACTTCCTAATCTCCATTAAGTAATTGATATCTTCAGTCTAATAAATCTTACCTAGGTGTAAGACTTATTATTGGCTTTCCTCGTCGGCGCCGGTCCTAAGGATTATCCAGATATAACCCTATGCATAGCTCTTCCATTTATTCCCAGAGGCATCCTAGCGTGATGTTTCACCTCCAGAGGAGCATCCCCTTCCCGCCCATAAGGCTGGAGAGGATCGTGCGTTACCTCCAGTTTTTAGTCCAGAGGGGATCTGTCGGCATAGATGAGCTGAAGAACGAGGGACTGGACTTCGGGAAAGGTAAAGGCGATATAACTAGGTTCCTAGAGAGGCTCGGCCTAGTCGTGGTCTCGGAGAAGATGGCGGCGCCGACGAAGCTGACGTATGAGCTGCTCTCCGTCTATAATCTGATCGGACCTGCGGCCTTCCATCCGATGCTCCGCCTGGCCTTGACTCAGTACCGCATCTTGGCTGAGCTCATCGAGGAGCGCCGTGTAGTTTCGCAGGACGAGCTACATGAAGCTCTTAACAAAAAGCTTTCAGAGATATCGCCATCTGGTTGGGTGAACAACGTAGCGTTTAAGTCGCTCGTGGCGATGGCCATCGACGTGGGGTTAGCCAAGAAGGACGGCAAGTTTCTCGTCTATGTAGGCGATCCGGTCGCCAAGGCGTTCGCCGAGAGGAGCACCGTGATAGGAGGCGCCGCCTATCTAGACGACGTGCCCGAGTGGTTGAGGGAATGCGCTAAACAACAGAAGCCGCTCGGCGTAGTCCAGCTGGACCCCGAATGCGCCTCGCGCGCCTTGGAGAGGTTAATACAAAAAATTTAGCGGAGTTTGATACATGGCGAAACGGAAGGAGGAGAGGAAGAAGGGTAGCTTGTTGGAATACCTCGGCGTAGAGGCCGAGGAGAAGCCCAAGCCGCCCTCGGGGGATATAGCCGACGCCGTGTATAACTATATATCGAGCAAGGGCGTTGTCGCCAAGGAGGATCTCTTCGAGTGGGGGAAGTCTAGAGGGTACACGACGGCGGATATAATGAGGTCTATAGATGCATTGGTCAAGGCCGGGAAGATAAGGAGGCGCCTAGACGAGGAAGGGAAATTGGTCTATAGCGCCTCTTGATGGAAAACTATATATTTAGATATTGAGGCCTCATTTCGTGGAGATCTGCGAGATACTTGGGCGGTACCTCGCCAAGCTGGTGGAGGGAGCCAAAGGGAACGTGGTTAGCTTTACTGTCGGCGACGTATCCAGATGGTCCGAGGAGAAGTACAGGACGACCCGCTCCGTCACGCTTAGAGTAGCGGCTATATGCGAGGCGCTTCTCGCGCAGGGCCTTCTGGAGAAGATAGGCAAGAAGTACATCTTGAGGAGAGGCTCGCCGCTCTGGGAGGCGGCGGCTCGAAACGATATAGGCGCTGTGTGCGACATAGTGAAACGCGCCGTTATCGTAGCTGAAAGAACTTAATTAACCTCTTTTTAACCTAACGTGAGGCAGCATATAGGCGCTTTATTTACTACGATAGCGGTCTTAATACTAATAATGTTACGAGACTTTTTATTTACTATATTAGCCGTATTGATATATATAGTTGGTATCGCCATTATTCTATTTCCACAGAGAAAGCCCAGCGAGGCGAAGACCGCCGAGGAGGAACAGAAGAGCAAGCCGCCCACGCCAGAGGAGTTGAAGAAGAGGCCGGCGCAACCGCCTGAGATAGGATGAAGACCATCGCCTTCATATCTGGGCTTAAGGGAGGCACCGGCAAGACCACTCTAGCTGTCAACACAGCCGTTGTGTTCGCGTATTCTCTCCGTAGGAAGGCCCGGTACCCGGTGGTGTTTATAGATATGACTCCAGGCGTGGGCACCGCCGCCATGTTGTTGATGGGCACGCATAACGTGCAGGCGGCCGCCAGCCTCTCCGAGTACCTAGAGGGCAAGTTGATAGATCCATTGCATTCCTTCTACCTAAGGCGGTGGCAGACGCAACAAGACGAGTTTAACGTAGTCTTCTCGTTTTTCAATAAGCCCGTCCCTCTATCGGCTCGGCTACTCAGCGCCTTGATCAAGCAGATAGAGGCGAGGCTAGGCCCGTTGATGTTGGTGATAGATTCCCCGCCCACGGGCTACGGCTCCGTCCTTACCGGCTTGCTGGATTTCGTCGTGCCGGTCATGACGCCCGACATGTCCTCGATAGTCACGGCCGCGAGCATATCCAAGCTTCTAGGGGGCAAGGCGTTGAAGCCTATCCTAAATATGTACGTAAAGGATCACGACGTGACGCCTATATACGGACGGGACTGGCCTACGTTGGTGAAGGAACATTTCGGCGAGGAGCCCCATCTGATCCCCGCCGATCCTTTATTCGAGGCGGCGAGACAAGCCCTAGAGATAGAGTCCTTGAAGCTGAGGCCCGACGAATCGCCTGGCCTAGCCTCTATGCTAGCCTATATGCGTTATCTAGCGACGCAGCTCTCTATCTGATGGGTTATCAAGCCCAGCGTCTTTAAGTCGCGCACGATATAAGCTCTGCAGGGGATAGCCTCGTGGTAATCTTTCTTCACGTATCGACCATCCCTATCTACGAGCACGGCTTGGTAGTCGGCCATGAGGGCTCCGATGAAGTCCTCGTAGAAATCATCGCCGACGTGGACGTAAACGTCAGGTATCATGTCGCCCACCAGAACCGTTAAGGCCATCTCGAATATACGCGGGCTGGGCTTGACCGATCCGACGTCGTCGGCATATATCTGGGCGTCTAGAAGATCCGCCAGCTCCAGCCTTGAGAGCAGCTCCCTCGTCGCCTTCGATCTCCACAGGAGTATATTGGAGATCACGCCGATCTTATAGCCATCGTCCTTAGCGGTCCTAAGGGCCTCCACCGCGTCTTCGTGAGGCTTTATGTCGAGGTTGCTCACAGCTTGATCCACCATGTTCTGCACCTCGTACACGTCGAAGTCGGCGGCCACGCCGCGTTCTCTGAGCTTCCTCTTGATCCTATAGAGGTTGTAGGTCGGCGGTATGAACTCCTGCCTCTCCCTACGGGCCAGCTTAAGGGCGCGCCTCTCCTCCTGCACGAAGGAGTATATAGAGCTCCATTGGATCCTGCCGCCTAACGCCTTCGTCAACACGTCGGCAACAACCTTTATAGCAGGCTCCACGGGCAGTATCGTGCCCCAGACGTCGAAGGTTATGGCCTTAATGCTCATCACGTTACTAACGGGCATAGGTATTTATGCTGAAATACCGTTTCTGTTGCCTCAAGATCCGCCGCCCTCTTTCGTTATCACGCCGCAGGTAGTTAATCTAAATACATATACTAATCTCACAATTCAATTTAATAAAAATATTAATTTAAATAATACATATATAAATATAAGTAATGCAATAATTATATATAAGGAAGTTATAGGAAATACGATGATCTATGGGATCTATCCCACAAGCAACGAGGTAATCGTGACTGTTAACGAGACGACTAAGGTTTTGCCAGTAGAAAATGTATGTAATATAACTTATATATCACAAAATTATACAAATTATATTAATATAAATATAACATCAAATTGTGTAAATTTAAAGGAATATATCAACGGCACATTGGTGTCGACTGGAGGAATCTATACTCCGCCTTATTCAGGCCTTTATAATGTAATAATAACAAATAATACGTATTTTATAAATTTAACTTATATAGTTTCACCAGTTATTAATATTAATAAAATTTTTTATGGTCAATGGCTTAACATCACATTAAGTCCGCCTCTATATAGGCCTGGACTTGTCACGATAGGTCCTTTAGAGATCCCTGCCGTATCGCAGGTAGCTATCCCTCCCTTTGCGTTGCCGGCTGGCAACTACAGTCTTGTGTTGACGCAAGGAAATTTAACGCTCCTAAACACAACGATAACGGTGCTGAGGTCATCTCCGCAGATTTCTATAAGTTTAAATAAAAGTATGATATATGGAGTTAATAATACCTTTAATGTAGAAACATTTATATTTAATATTAATTATAAATTAAATATAAATGTTTATATAAACGGGGATCTAGTCGCGACGGGGACAACCCCGTTTCGGTCGAACCTGCCGATTCTAGACGCGGGGACGTACAACTTGACTGTGGTGGCAGCCGCGACGGCCAACACGACCGAGGCGGCGTCGAGCGTCGTGTTTAGGGTTCTGCCGGCGCCGGTAAGCCTCAACGTATATGTCAACGGATCGCCTCTAGGCCGGGTCGTCGTCGCCTCGTATGGCCAGATCCTTGTGTTAAATGCGTCGGCTAGATCCACGACGCGGCCTGTGGGCGCGATTAAATACGTCGTGGATGGGAACCAAGTTGGGTATGTGGTCGATACGTTGAGCCTCGGCGCCGGCGTCCATACCCTCGAGGTTTTATTCGTCCCGTCTAATGGAGACTTCCTGCCGGCCGAGGTCAACGCGACTGTGGTCGTGTCTAGATCCATGCCTACGTTGGTCGCCCCGAGGAGCATCACGGCGACGTACGGCGAGACGCCTAATATCACGGCCGGCCTCTTCGTGTATGGAAGGCCTGTGCCCGCGACGTTGGTGGTCTCTGTGGGCAACTACACGGAGAGGGTCCAGGTCTTCGGGATCTCGACGATACAACTCCCCAAGCTGCCTGCGGGGATCTACGAGGTCGTGATCTCGTTCCCCGGCACCAAGGATCTATACCCTGTAAGCATTACGTCGTTGTTGACTATCCAAAGCGCGAGGGTTACGCTGAGCGTGGAGGCGCCTGGAAGGACTGTGTATGGATCCTCGGTGCCCATATCGGTTTCGGTCAGCCCCCAGATCCCGGGCATCATCTCTATATATGTAAACGGCACCTTGTTCTACTCGGCGCCCGGCACGCAGATCCAAACGTATTGGCGCCCGCCTAGAAGTGGTGTTTTCAATATAACTGTATTATTTCAAAGTTCTTCGCAGAATTATTCAAATAGTATATATAAATTCTATATATATGTCGAGAAAGCTAGATGTACCATATCTATGGCGCTGAACTCCACAGAGGTGTACGTGCTTAGGAGATATGTCGTCTTGGTGAACTCCTCTGTGATCCCCGATATATACGTAGACGGGAGGTACATCGGCTCTTCTATCTTTATGCCTATCGTATTCAACTCCACGGGGCTTCACACGATATTTGCTTTATTTAAGGGCGATGATAGATATACGTCATGTAACTCGTCGCTCTCGGTCGACGTGTTGAGGAATCCATCTTCTATCTTTATCCATATAGCCTATAATCAAGTTCTGCCGAATAGCCCGATAGAGATACAATTAAATATATTTACTAAATCTCCTATAGTAAATGGATCTATCTATATATATGTAATGAATATCAATAATAAAAATAATTATACATTTATAAAATATATAAATAGCTCTAGAGGGGATGTATCGATATCATTGAGGACGCCGGGTTCCTACAGGATCCAGGTTTATTACGGCGGTAACCAGTACGTGGAGGGTAATTATTCTAACGCGGTCGCCGTCACCGTGATCCAGAGCGTCCTCGGGATCCCCGTGATAATGGTCGTAAGCTATGGGGTCTCCATCGCATCGGCCTACGTGGTCGTGGCGGCGATAAAGTTAAAGAGGCGGAAGTTCAGCAATTCATGATATCAGCTCCGCCGGCGGTGTTGATACTGCCGCTACCCAATAGAGACCAGGTTATGTCTACGGTCTCCATGGTAGTCTCCAAGTTGAAGAAGATGGGCGCCTCGGTGGAGTTGAGGAAGGTCGAGGGACCTGTGTTCATAGAGTGTAGGGTGTCCGCCGACGGCGTGCTTCAAAGGCTCGACATATACCTAGCGGCGAGCGGCGACGATTTCGCCACCGTGACGCCAGTGCAGGAGAGGATAGCGAATAACTTCGTGGAGAGGGTCGCGTATGCACATATAGCGCAGGGAGTGGCGGTGCAGATAAACTACGAGGCTAAGGACGGCGTGGTTCTGAAGAACGTGGTCGTATACGCCGTAGGGCCGGCCTATAAAGACTTAAAGCTCTAAACGTGCATAACGTTTATATATATTTCGGAACCCCTCTTTGTGAGCCTTATCAGCATCGACGACTTTAAGAAGATCGATTTGCGAGTTGGCAAGATTCTTGAGGCCCAGAGGATAGAGGGGTCCAGGAAGTTGCTACGCCTAGTGGTGGATCTTGGGTCGGAGAAGCGCCAGATCGTGGCCGGCCTAGCCGAGATCTACCAGCCCGAGGCGCTTGTGGGTAAATACGTCGTCGTTGTGGCCAACCTACAGCCCAAGAAGCTCATGGGCTACGAGAGCCAAGGCATGTTGTTGGCTACATGTGATAAGCCTACCTTGTTAACGATACTAGAACAATCGGATGAACATATAGGTGAGCATGTCTGTTGAGCTTCCCAGACATATAGCGGTTATACCCGACGGGAATAGAAGATATGCGCGGAAATACGGGCTCTCTTTGATAGAGGCGTATAAACACGGCGTTGAGAAGGTCAGGAAGTTCGCCACTTGGGTCCTTGAATATAGAGAGATCAAACACATGACCTTCTTCGCGCTCTCGACGGAGAATTTACAGAGGAGCAAGGCGGAGCTCGAAGTATTGTTCAGAATCTTTAAGAACGAGATAAGAAGGACCTTGGAGGATCCAATAATACATGAGAACAAGATAAGGGTGAGGTTCATCGGGGATAGATCTCTGTTGCCCCGCGATCTAGTCGCCGAGATGGAGAGGCTCGAGGATGCCACCTCTTCATACGGCGATTACGACCTCACCCTGGCGCTGGGATACGGCGGCAGGGCCGAGCTCGTTAGATGCATAAAGAGGGTTCTAAGCGGCGAGGTGAGGCTGGAGAAGCTCGACGAGGCGTCGTTGTTTCAATGCCTCGACACAGCCTTCCTGAAGTACCCAGAGCCCGATATAGTCGTAAGGACCGGCGGGGAGAAGCGCCTGAGCAACTTCCTGCTTTATCAAACCGCTTACAGCGAGTTGTTCTTCTTGGATAAGTACTGGCCGGAGGTGGAGAGGGAGGATCTGAGGGAGATCCTCGAGGAATACGCGAGGAGGCAGAGGAGGTTCGGCAGATAGCGGAGGCGTTAGATCTTAAATAGAGGAGTTAGCCAGCACGTGGCTAAATACGTAATAGGTAGCGCGTGGCCTTACGTCCAATCGGTCCCGCATCTAGGCAACATGATAGGCTCTGTCCTATCGGCCGACGTATATGCCCGCTACCTAAGGATGAAAGGACACGAGGTGGTCTTCGTATCCGGCTCGGATATGCACGGCACACCGATAGAAGTGGAGGCGATCCAGCTCGGGGTAGATCCCCGCGAGTACGCCATGAGGATGCACGAGATAGTCTCGGAGTTGTTCAGAAGGTGGAATATATCGTTTGATCTATATACGCATACCCACAGCGATACCCATATTAAATTCGTCCAGGAGTTCTTCGTGAAAATATATGAGAATGGATATGTCTTCACCCAGGAGGATGAGCTCCCCTACTGCCCCAACGATAAGATATTCCTCCCCGATAGGTTCATCATAGGCAGATGTCCCTACTGCGGCTACGAGAGGGCTAGGGGGGATCAATGCGAGAAGTGCGGCAGACTGTTGGAGCCGCGCCTCTTGGTGGAGCCTAGATGCGCTATATGCGGCGCTAGGCCAGAATGGCGTAAGACCAAACATTGGTATCTCGATCTGCCGAAGCTTGAGGGGAGCGTTAAGAAATACGTTGAGGAAAACGGCGAGTTGCCCCAAAACGCGCGGGAGATGGCCTTAGGCATACTCCGCGAGGGGCTAAAGCCCAGGGCCATAACTAGGGATAACAGATGGGGCATACCGGCGCCCTTCCCCGGCTCCGAGGGCAAGACCATATATGTGTGGTTCGAGGCGGTCCTCGGCTACATCTCAGCCGTGAAGGAGTACTTCGAGAAGAGGGGACAGCCCGAGAAGTGGAAGGAGTTTTGGCTCGATCCCTCCACCAAGGCGGTCTTCTTCGTGGGCAAGGACAACATACCGTTTCACGTGATCATCTTGCCGGCGTTGATAATGGCCAACGGCGGAGGCTATACGACCAGGTTGACCACATCCTCGACGGAGTACCTGAACTACGAAGGCGATAAGTTCTCCAAGAGTAGGAGGTGGGGCATCTGGATAGACGAGGCGCTTAAACTCCTGCCGGTCGATTATTGGCGGTTCGTATTAGTGTACATGAGGCCGGAGAATAGAGATGTGGATTTCACGTGGACCTCGGCCGTTGACGTGATAAACAAGGTGTTAAACGACGATATAGGCAACTTCGCCCATAGGGTTCTTTCATTTATAAAATCCAGATTCGGCGGGGTCCTCCCGGCTCCGAGTTCCGCAACCCCCTCAGACGAGGAGTTTCAGAGGAGGGTCTTCGAGCTAGTTAAATCGGCCGAAGCGCACTTCGAGAAGATAGAGCTGAAAAACGCCCTGATGGACGCCGTGGAGATAGCCAGGGAGGGCAACAAGTATCTGAACCAACGCGCGCCGTGGCAGTTGATCAAGGAGAAGCCGGAGGAGGCGGGCACTGTTATCTACAACGCCTACACCGCCTTGAAGGCTCTGGCCGTGTTGATGTACCCCGTGGTCCCCTCCTCGGCCGAGAGGCTGTGGGCCATGATGGGGCTGGGCTTGCCCATAACGTGGTCCGACGCCGCGAGGAAGCCCGAACCTGGGACGAGGCTAGGCGACGTGGAGCCTCTCTTCAAGAAGATAGATAGGAAGGAGCTCGAGGCGATGTTAGAGGAGCTGAGGAAGTTGAGGGAGGAGCGTTGGAATAAGAAATACCCCTGGGAGCAAGTAATCCTCGATTAAAGCATCTCGCCGTATAAATACACCGGGCTGGCGCCGACTATCCTGACGTCTAGGAACCTCCCCATCACGCCTCCTGCATCGCCTCTCTTGACGACGACCTGCCTATAGTCGCTCGCCCTACCCACCACCAGCCCGTGGTCTATCTCGTCCACCAACACCACGTCCCTCCTCCCTACGCGCATCCCGTTCCTTAGATACGCCACCTTCATGGCCGCCTCGGATATTATCCTACTTCTCCTTTTCTTCTCGGCGTCGGGCACCTGGCCCGGCATCACGGCCGCCTCGGTGAAGGGCCTCGGGCTGAACCTAGCCACGTGTACCTTATCGAGCTGTAGCTCCTCCACGAGCTTGACGGTCATCCAGAAGTCCTCCTCGGTCTCGCCGGGGAAGCCGACTATCACGTCGGTGGCTATGAAGACCTCGTCGTTGAGCTCCCTCTTTATCTTCAGGACGAGCTCCTTATACTCACCGGCTGTATATCTTCTGCCCATCCTCCGCAGCACCTCGTCGCTTCCCGACTGGACGGGCAGATGGAAATACCTATAGACCCTACGATCCCTCTTGACTATGTCCAGTATCTGATCGACGAATTTTCCGAAGACCCAAGGCTCGGACATGCCGATCCTAACCCTATACTCGCCCTCGACCTCTGTCAAGATCCTCTCCAGCAGATCGGGCAAGTTCCATCCCCTCCTCCACCGGGCGTCGAAACCGTAGGTTATCACGTCCTGCCCCGTCAAGTAGATCTCCCTAGCGCCGTTGGCCACGGCCTTTTTTACATGCTCTACGACGAGATCAGGAGGCGCGCTCCTCACGTAGCCCGCGCCGCCCCTCGTGTATTTAGTCACGCAGAAGGTGCAATTGCCTAGGCAACCCACTTGGAGGGGCACTGTGTATATCAACGAGCCGTCGTGTTGCGGCAACACGGACATAGATCTCTCGCGGCCGCCCTCGATATGCTCGGGGTATATCAACTCGGCGTTTGGAGCTATCTGCCTTATCGTGTAGGGCCGCGCCTTAGCTAAACATCCCGCGACAATTAAGCTCTTAGCCGATGCCGAGAGCTGGCCTATCCTTTTCATCTGGCGCACCTCGCCGTCCTCTCTGACGGCACATGTATATACCAAGACTAGATCTGCGTCGCGCGGATCGCCTACCTTGGAACCTCCGAGTCTTTGGACTAGTATATCGGCGTCGGCCTTGGCCAGCCAACAGCCGTATGTCTCCACGTAGATCCGCACGGAGGGAAGAACGATAGAACTATTTATGTTGAGGACAAGGCTCGTATTTTATAAATTTATAATAAAGAGTTTCTTTATCGAAATCCCTCACCTCGTCGAGCGTCAACACGCAACCGCAGGAAGGCTCTATATATATCCTCCTGACTTTATTACGCGCGTCTTCCTTGAGGATCTTCGTCTTGATCTCGCCGGAATCCATCGCGAAGATGGTTAGATTGCCCTTAGAGGTCACCCGGCCCCATAAGGACAGCTTCGACACTATCTCCTCGCTTATCGGCGCCTCGAACACGAACGTCTTCGTCCTAACGACACGTTGCATAATCTAAAAGCGGCTTGGAATTAAAGTTTTTGTTGCCTAGAGGCGCGATAAATCATAACTAAGATCTCTACGGCTTTTGCCACAAGCTCGTCAGGGATCTCGCCTTGAAGCGCCTCGAGTGATGGATGGACGTAGGAGGACACCTTCAAGTACGTCCTGAGGATCCTCTTCTTGTAGGGACCCGGCAACCCGCTTCTCTCAAGCATGGACATGTTGAAGGCGACCGCCCTTCTACTCCGCCTCCTGAGGACCTCCAGCCTAGCCTCAGGCTTGAAACGCCTCATATACGCAAGCTGGATCCCCACCTCCAGCAGTAACTTAAGGCAACACGCCAGCTCGAAGCGGTCGATAGCGCGCTCGCATCGCTCCAACATCTTTAAGGCGAAGGTCTTAGCGGCTTTCTCGTATTCAGACGTCTCCTCGACGCCCTCCACAGCCTCTCTAACCGCGTCCCACACGTAGCTATTTATAGCATACATTAAATCCATGCCCTACGCTCTGCTGGGCAAGATCCCGACAGGCTCGGGGTACCCCGTGCGGATAATGGGGGTCATCAACGCCTCGCCGGAGTCCTTCTTCGCCAGATCCGTGGCCCGAGGCGTCGACGAGGCCCTGAAGCTCGCCGAGAGCTGGCTGGGCTTCGTGGACGTGATAGATGTAGGAGGTATGTCGACGGCGCCATATAAAGATACTTGGATACCTCCCGACGAGGAGGCTAGGCGCGTCGTGCCTATAGTCAAGGCCTTGGCGCAACTGGACATACCTATAAGCGTCGATACGTACAGACCCAAGGTGGCTGAGGAGGCGCTGAAGGCAGGCGCAACTATAGTTAACGACGTGACGGGCCTCAAGCTCTACCCAGATATGTGCAGAGTGGTCAAGGACTACGGCGCATCCCTGGTGGTTATGGCTAGAGAAAGAGAGCCTAGGCCGGGGGCGGACCCCGTCGACAGGCTACTTTCGGCGCTGAGGGAAAGCTTGGACATAGCCATTAGGTGCGGGTTGGAGCCCGAGAAGATAACGGTGGATCCAGGGATAGGCTTCCCCACGTTGCCGCCCCGCGACGAGCCGTACGTCGTGACGGGCGAATATAGACACGGCGATGAGAGATGGCCTTGGTGGAAATGGGATCTATATATACTGAAGAACCTAGATAGGTTCAAAGAGCTGGGGAGGCCCGTCTTGGTGGGGATCTCGCGGAAGAGCTTCATAAGGCGTCTTTTGGGTCTTTCGTCGCCCGACGAGGTGCTCCCCGGCTCTATAGCTGCCGAGGCTTTGGCGGTGCTTCACGGCGCCGATGTGGTGAGGACTCATAACCCTAGAGAGACCTGGCAGGCGGCGAGGATAGCCGAGGCTTTAAGAAACCTTAAATAGGTAAATCAATATCGAATTACATGAGAGTTGCGATATCGGAGACCAAGGGCCGTGTCGACGGTCCGGGCGAGGGCGAGGAGCTCGCCATATACGAGATCGATGGAGGGAGGTACAAGCTCGTCGAGAGGATGGAGAACCCGGCTAGGTACGCGAGGATGGCGAGAGGCGCCGCCGCGCTGGCCGAGGCGCGTAGACGTGGGGCCGGCGCTATTATAGTGGCCGAGATAGGCCCTAGGGGCTTCGAGATAGCGAGCCGTTGGGGCTTGAAGATATATATCTACGAGGGCCCCGTGGAGGAGGCTCTTAGGAAGTTCCTGGCCGGAGAGCTCAAGGAGGCCTCCGGACCTACACACGGAGAACATCACCACCATGGAGGCCACGGCCTCGGCGTTTCCGAGGACGAGTACGTCCTGTTGTTGAAATATACGCCTAAAGGTGGAGTCGCCGCGGATCTAGGGTGCGGCGCTGGAAGGCTCTGCGAGGTGCTTAAGGACATCGCCTCGACGGTCTACTGCGTGGATATAGACAACGAAGCCCTCGAGCACGTCAGGAGGATAGAGGCTCCCAACCTAGTTGTGTTAAACGAAGACATACTCCACACGTCGATACCTGGAGGCGCCGTGGATACCGCCGTCCTCTCCAACGTGTTCCACGACATAGTGGACAAGGAGGCGGCCGTGGAGGAGATCTCGAGGATATTAAAGCGAGGAGGCCACGTCGTCATAATAGAGCATAAGCCGGGCTCTTTCTTCGGGCCGCCGAGCTTCAAGAAGATAAGCCCCGACGAGGTCAGGAAGTACTTCAAGGAGTATAGGGAGGTAGATTTCGTCGACATGGGGCACCACTATGCTTTGGTGTTCGAGAAGACCTAGTACCCGATCTCGGCGAGGAGATCTTTGAGGATATCGACGAACTCCCCCGGCTTGTCTAAATACGCCGGATGGCCGGCGCCGGGCATCACGACGACTTGAGCCGACGGGAGGATTCTCTTCAGAAGCGGCGCGTAGATGCTTGGAGGCGATATCTCGTCTTTCTCGCCCCATATAGCGACGAGACGTCCGTTGAATCTAGATAAGGCGTTCTGTAGTTCCTTATCGTCTAAACCCACAGGTCCCACGAGCACCGCCAGCCTCGTCTTATATCCCAGCGCTACGTACCACATGAGCACCTCGCCCGACATGGAGGGCCCCACCAACGGCGGATCTTCTAACGACAAGGCGTCGAGTATTTTCCTCAGAAACTTGGCGTATTCCTCCGCGTTTGCTCTGAACTTGGAGCTTCTGGACTTGGCGCCGTAAGGCATATCGACGGCATAGACCTTGTAGCTCTCCGCCAGGGCTTGCGCCACGCCTGAGGAGAACCAGTTATCGGCGTTGAAGGAATACCCGTGTAGGAGCACTACCGGCCTCCCGGAGCCCTCCTCTATGTACCTTATCCTTACTCCTTCAAGCGTTAGTGTTTTCTCCGGCATCGCCGCCAACCTTTACTTTCATCAAGGAGAAGTTATCCTTTTCGCTTATTACGGATAGGCCTGTCCTCGACGGGAACATCTCGATCCAGAGGATCTTATCGGGATGCGTTAAATCGACCCTACGGTCGATCCCTTTAGCCACGTAATCTATCACGGCCAATCTATCGTATTTAACGCCTCTTTTCTTCAACTCTATCTTAAACGTATCGTTGGGCCCTATGTATTTAGCCGCAAGCTCGGCGGCGGCCTTGGCTATCTCGTCCAGATCGGTCTTGACCACCAACATTATCGGAGTGGCTCTGAGGATGAACTTAGGGACGTAGTAGCCGGAGGACACGAGATCCGTCAACGCCCTGGTGAACTCCACGGGATCGCCCTCGACCTCGGCCGTCAACAACCCATCGAATCCAGTGAACCAAACCTCCTTCACTCTTTTAGCCAAGATATCCCCGACTTTATAGAGCTCCTCCATGCACATCCTTTCCTGCCTCCAGCCGGTCGCCACCACGAGGTTAAACGACATCACTTCAACTTTCGCACTAGCTAATAAACTCTACCGGCCGCTCTCTCTTTTCGCGAGTTCTCCGGGCAACACGATATCGTCAGGCGTTATCTCGATCAAGCCGAACCTGACGGCCCAAGTTATGATCCTCCTGGTCGGGATCTCTCCACAGTAGCCTAGATCGCACAGCAAGCTCGTGAGCTCATCTAGCCTCATGGACCCCCTCTCCCTTAACCTTTTCAAGACATCGGAGAAAGGTCTCAACGCGGCGAGCCTTCTAGCGATCTCCTCCTTGGCCTCCTCAAGACCGCCTGCGATCGCCTTACGGCCTAATTCTGTGAGCTCTACGTCTCCAGAGCTCACGACTACGAGGCCTAGCGACTCGGCGGCGTTGATGGCGGTGCTCAACTCGTCGAAATCTATCTCGACCTCCTCATCGATCTTATATATATCGGTCTTGCCTCCCAGGGAGTTTATAACCTTCAAGAGGCCGAATACCTGATCTATAGCGGCTGAATGAAATACGTCACTCATTTAACAACATATCCAGCGATTTCTTCTCCAGGGGGCTAAGCCGCGACAACAACGCCTTACAACCTGCGTCGTTGCGCGTGCGACATAACCTATAGGTGGCCAACGCCTCCGCATCGCCTGGATCCTCGCGTCGGGCCAGCTTCCTTAACGACTCAGCCCTCTTAGCTACGCACTCCTCGTCGGCCTCCTCGACCGTCTCGACGGCGTCGCCTCTCCTCAGCTGTAGCCTTATGGTGCAGGTCTCGGCTATGTAGGAAATCTCGACTCTGTCGGCCGACTTAACGGCGTCGCGCTCTCTCTCTATTTGTGAGGCGAAGATCAACAACCTCAAGGCGAGCTTGGTCGCGCCTCTATAGGGCCAGGTAAGGAGCGCCATGGCTATCCTCTTCAACTCCTTCAGATCGCTATCGGTCAACTCCTCGGGTTTTTTACTCAACAAGGCCTCCGCCCTATCTAGATCCTCTTGAGTCAAGACCTTTGGTTGTGTGAGAGATCTCAGAGATGCCACCTCTTCCTGCGAGATCACGCCCCTAGCAGCCAAGATATCAGTCAAGCTTTCTATTATAGCGTAGTTATTCTCCCTTATCCACAGGAGATTGGCGAATATAGGGTACACCAAAGATTCCAGAGACCTTAAACCCTTGTATAGATACAGGGCGATCCACGCCTCTAAAGCCACGACGACCGCGAGGACTACGTAGATAAGATCCACAAAGGCATAAACGACCTCGTTATAAAGGTTCCTCCCAATCTTCACACAAGTCTATTTCTCCATCGTAAAGCACATCCCCTTCTCTGTATCTGAACCTATGTATCTTCACCAAGCCTCCTGCCTTTATGAACTCGCGGAAGGCGTTCGAGAAACGCGGATCGGTGGCCCAGTTGGGCTTAAAACAAGACGCGTCTGGCCTCATGACGAGCACCATGACCATGGCCCTATGCCCCGATCCCAGCAGGGACCTCAATATCTCCATATGTTCGGCTCCTCTCTTGGTGGGGGCGTCGGGGAACATTGCCACTCCGTTCACGACCAACGTACATCCCTTAACCTCGACGTAGGTATCGTCCACGAGGAAATCAAGCCTATGTCTGCCTACTTTCACCTCCCTCTTGGCGCCGTTTAGAAACAACGCGGCCACGTCGTTATGGATCCTACTGTCCGCAACGACCCAGACGCCGTTCGGCGCCTCTACCGCTGTTATGGAGCAATCAGTTTTGGCCCCTCTCGTGGGCCTTATGACGGCCCTTGCGCCCCGCCTGACGAGCTCGGGCAACCTCCCCGGGTCGTGTAGATGGCACAGCTTGACGTCCCGCCCATCGGCTACTCTGACCACGAACCTATTCGGCCTCTCTATTATCTCCACTAGCTTCAACGGGCCTCCGAACCTATACACCACGTCGCCCACCGAAGGGACCATCGAGATATGGAAAACCTTATATAATACTATCTCCCCGGCCCTATGCCCAGCGTCGAGATAAAGGAAGTGCCCGAGATAAGGGGCTTCAGCACAATGAAGAGCGTGCCCAACAGAGCCGCGTTGGTCCAAGATCTGAAGCCAGGAGTTATATTGGTGTTCCACGGCAAGGAGGGGGCCAACATGCTCGTCGAGGTGTTCACGCCTGATCCAAACGGCGATAAGATCTTAACAGCGGGCAAGATGGCTTCCTACAAGTTCTCCGGGTCTTCCGACAAGGTGGATAACGCCTACGCGGCCATATTGTTCTGGGCGTTGAACAACGGCGTCTCGCCCGGCTCCCCGACGAGAGAGGTATACCTAAAGGTAGATAGAAACCAAAACCCGCCGGAGGTTGAGGTTGAGGTCCAAGTACCTATCTAGGCTTAAGCGAGGCGCCTATTTCTTTTAACAGCCTAACGAAGAAGTAAAGCCCCCTCCGCGCGTCTTCGTCGAGTAGAAGCACGTTTAAAGACTCGAAGAAGCTAGGCGCTTGTTTGTTCCTACCCTCGTTCACAGCCGTCTCGAGGGCTTGGGCCAGCCTCATGGAAGCCGCGGCGTCCAACATCTTCGTGGCTTCGTTCAACATGTAGAACGTGCCGGTGGTTAAGTACGATCTAGCGGCCTCGCCCAGCGTCTCGGGCTCCGCCAAGCTCTCGAGAAGCGCCAATAGGCCCGATCTATCTAGCCTTTCCAACAAGGTAAGAAGCCTCGCGATACTATCGGCGTTCTTTGCCAGAGCCTCGAGCGTCCCGGAGATCTTGTCTAAATTGAAGAACAACGACAGAGTTCCCGCGTTCGTGAAACTCCTAGCCGCCTCGCCGATTACATCAGCTTCTAGGAGATCCCTCAAGGTGTCGAGTAGCCCGAGCTCGTCGGCCTTGACCAATATATCGGCGAATTTAGCAAGAGCCCTGGCGGACTCCGGGGTCAACGCCTTGGCCAAGCTCTGGGCTATGGCGGCCTCGGCCTCAGACATAGATCCTCCTCAGCTTGGCCGGCTCGGTCGCCTCGAAGTAGGCGTCGAATATGGGGTTCCATAGCTCGGGGTACCTTATCATGTCCCAATAGGCTGCTGCAAACGCCAGCTTGGCCATGTGCGAGAATCGAGAAGGCGGTAGCTTCACCACGGGGTTGTTGTAGTCGCTTATGACGAAGGTCCCCAAGCCGTAGCCCAAGTCGAACGGGCAGTTGGTGCGGCCGTTGTTCCGCGCATCCTCGCCTTGTAGCCTCCTCGCCACGACGGTCGCTTGGAGGTGCGCCGTGACGCCGGTCTTGGCTACGGGCACGGCCGAGGCGTCCCCTATGACGAAGGCGTCGTCGAACCCCTTTATGTTGTTGGTGAACTTATCGGCTTGTATGAACCGATCTTGCGTCAACACGTCCTCTGGGGATATCTTGATGTCGGTCCCCACGTGCGGCGGTATCACAACCAGCGCGTCGTATTTCAGCTCCTCTCCCTCCATAGATACTGCGACCTTCTTCTCCTCATCGATTCTATCCAACGTGAAGAACGTGATGTACTCTATTCCGCGCTCCTTTAAGATAGGCTCCACGACCTCGTTCATCGGCTCGGCGGGATACGGCCTGGGATAAGGCACGGCGAAGACGACTTTAACCCTATCCCTAAGCCCCCTAGATCTAAAGAACTCCTCGGCTAGGAAGATGCCCTCCAGCGGAGATGGCGGGCATCTATAGGGATCTCCACCGACTATTATCGCGAAGGTGCCTTGCTTGAGGGAATTTATGACGTTCCATACGCGCCGGGCGTTCTCCTCCGAGGAGTGATAATCGCCGTATTTCTCCACGGCCGTCTTGTGGCCTCCTATCACGTCGTAAGTCGGCCGCGATCCGGTGGCGACTACTAGGTAATCGTAGTCGAGGACCTTGCCGTTTTCGAGGAGAACCTTCCTATTGTTTAGATCTATCGATTGTGCGCCAGACTGGATGAAATTCACCCCGGGCTTTAAGAGCTCCTTTATCTCCTTCTTCATAGGCTTCCTCGAGCCCTTGAAAGCCACGTAGAGAAGCCAGGGCCAGTAGTAGTGATAGGGGCTTCTATCCACTACAGTCACCTCGAAATCTTCCAACGGTAGGTTGTTTGCTAATATAGCGCCTCCGGCCCCGCCGCCGATTACTACGACGCGTTTCTTGCTCATTTCTTAGCGGTGACTTTGATCACCGCTATGTACGCGCCGCCTTCCTCCTTGAACTCAACCAGCTGATTGCCGGTGCGTTTTATCCAAGCCTCCACGTCGGGCTTGAAGCCGGGATCGGTGGCCAGGACCTCTATGATGTCGCCGTTTTTGGCGTTTCTATACGCCTTGACTAATTCGGTAATGGGCCCTGGGCAAGCCATCCCTCTGGCGTCCACTCTTATCTTGTTCTCGGTCATGGAGGCCGTCATTCCATCTAAATATTTCCCTTATTACATGTTTTCATGTAATAGACCATATATAGATCTTTGTGCAAGCCGGCATGCCAGAGAAAATATCGATGATAGTATTCTCGGGAACCGACGACAAGCTGATACCCGTGGGCGTTATATCGCAGGCAGCCGCCGCACTGGGCTACGAGGTCCAGGTGTTCTTCACCGGCTGGGCTATGTTCAAGCTACTGAGGGAGCCTATGCCCGAGGTGTGGCCGAAGGAGTTCGAGCAGATGGTGCCTAGGCTCAAAGAGGGCATGGCCAGGATAAAGGCGCCTACCTGGAAGGACATGCTTAAACAAGCCAAGCAGATGGGCGCGAAAGTATATGTATGTTCGATGATGGCCGAGGCGGCAGGGCTCAAGAAGGAGCACTTCGACCCGTCGCTTGTCGACGACGTGGTGGGGGTTACTACGTTCCTCGAGAACGCCAAGGGAGGACAAGTGCTGTTTATCTAAACCCTCCCTTATTTTTACGGCCCGCCCACTATCCCGGCCACCTTTGGGTAAGGCCGGGCCTCCCAGACGGCCCTCAGCCCGCATAGATATCTGGTCAACCTCTCGACTCCAATCCCAAATCCCGCTGTCTGTAGCGGATACAGCTCCTTAGCCATCTGAAGGAACCATTGATATTTTGCGGGGTCCTCCCCGCTCTCTCTTATCCTCGCCACAAGCCTCTCGGGCTCGTACTCACGCTCAGCTCCGCTTATAGCCTCCCCGAACCCCTCCGGGTAGAGCATATCGAAATCCCTAAGGATCCCGCGCCTCTCTGGGTCCTCCCTATCGTAGAATCCCCGAGCGCCTCTCGGGTAGTCGTAGACGAAGAAGGGGGCGTCGTGGTGCGCCGACATGAGCTTCTCGCATTCCCACATGAGCTCCTCCCTCGGCGGGTTCTTGCAGCCGAGCTTGTTGACGAACTCTATCGCCTCCTTATGCGGATACCGTTTGAATGGCCTCGGGAACTCGCGTAGTTGCCGTCCGAGCTTCTCTTCGAGCTCTTTGCCGTGTACATCTTTGATGTACTTAACAACGTAACTGACGAGATCCTCGGCGAGATCCATGGCATCTATATACGAGGCCTTGTACATCTCTATATCTACCTGGTAGAACTCAACCAAGTGCCTGCCTGTGTATATGCTATCGTTAGGCTCAAGCCTTATGTTGGGGCTGACGAAATATATCTTGCCTAACGAGGCCGCCATATATTGTTTGTAAAGTATAGCTGAGGACATCACCTTATATTCAGCGCCATAGAAGTCTATGGTGGCTTGTTTAGCGCCTCGGATTCCCGGATCCGTCACAGGCCCCACTACGGGGGACAACACCTCCACGAACCCCTTCGAGTCTAGGAACTCCCGTATGGCTCTAAGAGCTGACGCTTGAACTCTGAAGACAAGTTTATACTTATCTGTGACAGCCCACCGCCAAGAGTACTTAACCCACTCCTCGAGTTGTTTTCTATACTGAGATTTATCGGCCACCATCTTCTCGAATTCCAACACAGCGGGGTGTATGTTGGGCATAAACGCGGCGGAGTTTGAGGTTATAAAATATGACGGAATATTTTCTATAGATAGTGGGGATAGTGAAGGAATTAAAACATAATATAACCGAGCATCTTGGCATATCTATCCAATAAGCTGGGGAGCCTTAGGAAAATATATACTAGGCGTAGAGATTGTTGCCAGCGCCCAACGGCTACATTAAGTACGTTTATTGTAAGATACGGTATACCTTAAGGTATAGTTTCCAGTTCTTTGCGGGGAATTGGTAAAATATTCTTGAGATCCATAAAAACCGTTGAAGAGAATCGGGCCATGCTCCCGGCTAGATTGGCCGTCTTCTTCAAGGGATTGTTCTTCACCTTACGAGGCTACAGGGAGTTCCTCGAGGGATATCCCGTCGGCGAGATCTCGTTCAGAGCGTTGAGGGGGAAGGACGCCGTTTATCCCTTTGGGCTGCTTTCGTCGTATGGCGCCGCGGTGCTTGGATCTAATATATACGTCAAGGGCTGTCCTCGCTTCAAGACTCTCGACTCGGTGATCTTGATGCCCCCCGCCTTCACGCCCAAGAGGCTGGAGAAGATGACGGAGCTCCTCAGGGAGCCGAGCTTCATGGACGTGAAGACCGACGTGATTCTAGGCGGCTTCACCTCGGCGTTGCCTGTGGCCGTCGGCTCCATGGGATCTACGCATATAGCCAGCAAGACGGCCCTCGACGTGGCGAAAGCCGCCGCCAAGGCCGGCCTTGTCTACGGCATCGGCGAAAACGTATCTACCGTGAGGGGCTACTCCAAGAGGCTGTCGAGAGGACATCCGTCCTTCAAGGAGAGGTTGCTGGCATATCTAACCAACATAGACAAGAAAGGAGGGGTCGTGATACAGCAAAGCGTTGAGGACGCCTACGACGAGCTGTGGAACAAGGTATATAGCGATAAAGATATAGAGCAGTATATAGAGGAGGGGAGGATAGGCTTCGAGATAAAGGTGGGGCAAGGCGCGAAGCCCGGCCTAGGCGGCGTGATAAAGATACCTCGTAGCCAGGTGGAGAGACTTAGGGCTAAGTACAAATTCGATGAATCCGAGCTGGACAAGAAGTACGTCACTAGGTATTCGGTGCCCGGCACGTTCACCGCGGAGATACTCGCCGGCACGATTAGGTTCATGAAGACGGCGTACCCAAGGGCGAGGATATGGATAAAACTAGGCCCCTTCAGAGACGCCCTCGACGTCATAAGGATAGCGTCGGAGGAGGGGGCGGACGCCGTGGTCATAGACGGCAAGGAGGGCGGAACCGGCATGGCGCCCACGGCGGCCATGAAGGATCTAGGCTACCCCACCTTGGTGGGGCTTAAGATGATCAGGAAGGCGCGGGAGGAAGGCCATAAGATATCGTTGTTAATAGCGGGGAGGTTATACGATGGAGGACACGTCGTGAAGAGCCTAGCCTTAGGAGCCTCCGGCGCATATATGGCAAGGCCGTTCCTCATAGCTGCGCTCGCCCGCGGGGAGAAGGGCGTGGAGAACTACATAGAGTCGCTCAAGGTGGAGATCCAGATGTTGATATCAGCTCTCGGCAAATACGACGTGGTCGACGTAGGCCCCGAGGACGTGGCGGCGCTGGATAAGGACGTAGCGGAGATGTTAAGGATAGCGTATGTCTACAGCTAGCGGATTTCGCCTAGCCTAATTTCTCCAAGTTGTCTATCACTTCGGCGTATCCTCTACGCCTCAGCTCGTCCAGATCCCTCTTCTCGTACTTATGCACGACGTCGCCTTTCTTGGGATCGAAATCCCAGACGGCGACTATCACGTAGTCCCCCGGCTTCAGCCAAAGCCTCTTCCTGTACCGACCAGGTATCCTGGCCACCCTCACCTCTCCGTCTTGACAAACAACCTTGACTCTGTTGTCGCCTAAGAGCTCCAGCACCTTCCCCAAGATCTCCCCCTCCGCCGGCACTCTGAATTCGGACATCGATCTACACAAACGGCTTGCTTATAATCGTTACTGTCTCGATGCTAGACAAGCTCCCAACGATTTCACCAGGGACAAGATGTAGCCCAGCCCCCTCTGGACCTCGGGATCTTGGAGCGCTTGTAGTATCCCGTATATGCCAGCTGGCCTCCCCGGCTCGGCGCTTGCAGCGGCTTTGGCGAGGCAAGAAACGCCGTTGCTGCCCATAGCCGTAGAGGTCGCGGATAGGAGCTCCAACAACTTGGCGGCCTTCTCGGCGAAATCTCTGCTGGTGATGAGATCCGCCGATAGAGCCCTCGCGACAGCTACTCCAGATGTCAACAGCTCCAGGGCGCCTGAACTCTTCAGCTCGACTAAAAACGCCACGAGGTCCCTCACGGCGTCTATGTTCTCCAAGAGGAAGGCGAGGGCTTCCTGTCTTTGAGGATCAGAGAGGGCCTTAAATATGCGCTCCTCTGCGCTCATACCCCTTAAGCCGAGGCCCTATTTAAATAAGTTCTTCGCAAGCCGGCTACAGACGATTAACAACCTGTCGGCCTCGGCAGACCAGCTACCTTGCACAAACTATCGGCAGGACCTGCCGGGAACAGGCGGTAGATATCCTCGAAGGTGATGCCCAGATCTCGGAGCAGTTTCTTGATATGGGGGCACTCGCCGTGGGACTCCCAATAGGATCTGACGTAATGGATTAAACGCCAGTGCTCCTCCGTCAGTGCGATGCCTTCGATGTTTTCAGCTATCCAAAGGGCCACCTTCTCGTCCCACGCCCTTGGGTCTTTCAAGAAACAATCTTCGTCGAGCTCCACCTCCCTATCGGCCACGTTGTATCTACCGGGGCAAGCGATCTTCATATGTATTCCCGCGTCGTTATGGCTTGTCCACATATCTTTAAACATTCCTCGCCGATCAGCCCTATCAAGGCCTCGAAGGCCCTTCTGAAAAGCTTATTGAGCAAATTCCTATCGCCGCGTATGTTCAGATCGCCTGCTAGATACCTCGTGTAGAACGAATACGCCAACATAACTATATCGTTAATCGGCGTGCCCGGCTTGTAGTTTCTCAAGAGGAGATCCGCTAAGCTCAATATATCCTCGTCCGGGAAATCCTTGAGGCCCCACTTATCTCTGAGCTTGTCGGCAGCTAGGCGCGGGTTCAACTCCCCTTGGGATAGCAAGTACAACACCCCTTTTGGCAACACGTAGTATAACTTTCTTCCGTTGCCTGGCTCGCAGAAATACGCGACTAGCTCGTCTCGCTCGAAACTTTCTATCTTCTTGTAGACGTAGGAGAAATGCATCCGGTTCTCCACAGCTATTTTATACGCCGTGACCGGCTCGTTCATAAGTATGCTGGCAAGCAGTTTGAGCTCCCTCTCGTCTAGCCGTATCTCCAGCCTAGCGTAGCTCATACGTCTTCGACGAACGCCTTGAGGATATCCACGGCATTCCTATAGGCCGTCGTATCTATATCGGTAACCCACGAGCAACACAGCCTTATGCCCGACCACTCGGCCATGTAGACCCTCCCCTCGTATAGCCCTAAGACGACGTATTTCCTCTCGTCCTCGTAGAGCTCCACGTAGGGAGGAGCCAAGGTCCTAAAGGGCCTCTCCTCTATGGTCGCAGGATGCGCCAAGGTCCTCAACGCCTCCGAAAGCGTCTCGACCTCTAGGCACTTATAGCCGGCCTCCGTCTTCAGCACGGCCCTAGGCCCGTCTAGATAAAGATCATCGGATAGCTGGACGCCAAAGGTCTTCAAGCTACACGGGGAACCTCTAGAGCTCACGACCTCCCGTAGTTTCTCCAAAACATGTTGTATCGAGATAAACACGGGATGTATAAAGTCCGGTTATTAAGAGCTCCTCCTGCCTCTCCTTCTTAGATATATAGCGATCCCGACCACGACTATAAGCACAGCCGCGGCCAAAGGCCCTATCTCGAGCAGATTCAAGGTAGATCTAACGGCTATGGGTATCTGGACCGTCTCGATGACGGGAGTCAAGGCGCCTGTCTCGTTCCACTCCAGCACCAACGTCGCGTAGTAAACCCCGTCGGGCACGTTGCTAGATACATCTATCAGATACGTCGTAGTGACGTTCTGCCCCGGATAGATATCGCCTAGGAACCTCATGCTCGACTCGAGGAGGTTGGCCGTCGGCGTGGCGGAGCTCGGGGTATGTATCTGGAACACTTGGTTGGGGGTCCACTGTAGGCTTACCATCTTGGCCGGCACCGGGCCTAGGTTCTTTATCGTGAGCGTGACCACGGCGGTGGATCCAGGCTGGGCGTTGGACACGCTGTATGTAACCTCTAGGTCGGCTTTAGGCAACACGGTTATGGAGGAGGTCGCCGACGTGGATCCTCCCAGCCAAGTCACCAACACGGCGAAATTCTGGGTGCCGGGTCCTAATGCGCTTGCATTTATCAAGAAGGGTATCTGGATCGGCTGTCCAGGAGGCAATATGCCGATGTTGACGGTGGAGTTGCCCACCACGGGCACCCCCGATATGGTTATCACAGCGTTGCGCGCCGGGACCAAGCCCGTGTTGAGGACGGAGACCACCGCCTTGACGTAAGGCACAAGCCCGCCTGCGACGATAGTCGGCGGCTCAACCGCTATGTTTTGAACTATGACCGATGTGGACTCCACATGTATATACGCGACGTAGGTCACGCCGTTTATGTTTACATACACGGGGTATTCGCCCGGCGCGAAGCCGTCCGGCACCTTGACGACTGATGTAAGCGTTATCGGGCTCCCCGAAGGCAGCAAGGGCAGATAGTACGACGATCCCTCCAGCACCTGCAGGGGCGTCGTTATGTTCACATAGACGCCGCGTATCTGTGAGTCGCTCGCCACGATCACGTTAAGCGTCACGACGCTTCCGGGATACGCCACAGGCGGATTCGCCGCTATGGTGACGCCCAAATTGCTTTGTTGAACATCCAGATAATAGATATAGCTGTAATTACCCGCGTTAATAACCAAGGGGTATCTGCCGGGCGTTAAGTTGCTCGGCACTTGTATCAAGGCGGTGAGGGTGGTCGGGGCGCCCGGCGCAAGTCCGGGCAAGCTATAGGACGAGCCTTCTAGCACCATCAACTTGTCGGAGCTTATGGATACTTGGAAGGGCCCCATGGGCTGGTTCGTCGCCAAGGCTATGGTGAGCTGGACTACAGAGCCGGGGTAAGCCCAAGGCGGGTTCTGCGCTACATTTATAGCGAGGTTAGGGCTAGGTATGTATAGACTGGCGTTCTCCACGACGCATACGGTCGAGAAATAACATATCTTGAACGACGCCGTTATGGTGCCGTATTTGTTCACTATCGCCTCAAGCGGTATCTGCACGGAAGTCAGGACTGGGAGCCTTATGGGCCTGGATATGAACGATATATCGCTGGTGTTGAGGGGCACTATCGTGACGTTAGTGGGTTGCGCCAACCCGCCGGCCGATACGGAGAGGAGCATCGTCGCCGGGAGACCTGGGACCACGGAGCCTTGAGGTATCAAGCCTATGTTGAAACTCACGGGTTCAGTCACTATGACGGTGAAGTTCTTCGAGAAGGAGATCGTGTAGTTATTCGTTGTGTCTAGATACGTGACGTTGATGTACCCGATGTAGCTACCGGGCTTAAGCCCGTTCTGGACTTGGGCTGGTATGAAGCAAGTCGAGTTGGAGCTCGGCGGTATGTAGGTCCAACAGCTCAGGGAGCTGTTGGAGAACTGCGTGAAGGGCCCGCCTGTGAGCGCGACCGTGGCCTTCATTAGATCCGTCGTTGGATTTATGAGAAGTACCGGTATCTCCAACACTTGGCCCGGCACCAGAGGTCCGCCGACCATCGGATAGGCCAAGGCGCCGTAGGTGAACGGATACACTTGTACGTTGTAGGTAACGCTCTCGAACTGGAAGTTGTTGACGGGATTAATCAAGCTGATGGTGACCCCGTAGGCGCCGGGGCTTAAACCGAAAGGCACCTTGACCACTGCCGTCAACGTCGCCGGAGAGCTGGGGGCCAAGCCGGCTAGTTTATACAGACCTCCTGTCAATACCGTCAAGCTAGACGAGGTTATCTGGACGTTGATGGGACCCACTACCGTTGTCGTCGTCAATATGATGGTCAACTGCACCACGCCGCCGGGGTAGACTATGGGCGGATTTTGCAACACGGTCACGCCTATGTAGGGCGTCTGGATTTGTTGCTGTGCCGGGCCGGGGAGGACTTGGGCATGTATTAACACCGCGAGTAGGGCCGTTGTTATCACTAACATTTCTATCTTCCTCATATGCGTCTAGATATATCGGGTTATATAAGCTTTATTAGCCGAGCCTCTTGGCGATCTTATCGGAGAATTCCGCAAGCACTCTATTAAGCTCTTTTAGCTTTTCCTTATCTATATTTTCTACTTCATCAAATATTTCTGATAAAAATCTCACTTCCTCAATAATTGAAGATAAAATATCTTCTTTCTCCTCATTTTTTTGTTGAAGATAAGACATAAGCTGTAGGAACATCTGATCCTTGAGGTAGCCGTCGAGCAACTTCCGCCCTTCTTCGGTTATCCTATAGATCTTCTTACGTTTCCTCCCAACGTAGCGCTCCTCGGAGGCTATATACCCCTCGTCCTCGAGGAATTTAAGGAGGGGATATATCGTGCCCGGCGACGGCTTTATCTTGCCCCCGAAGGAGCTCTCGATGATCTTTATTATCTCGTAGCCGCTCATAGGACCTGACGATAGTAGATAAAGCACCACTGCCTTGTAGTAACCGCGCCATTTAGGATTCATCGGTTTACAAAGTTTAGATTAAATAAAAATTTAGCTTTGATGAGAAGAGGAGCACAATATATATGAGGGCAATGCTTTTATATAGGCTATATCGAAAGGTCATGTGCGGCATCTTGGGGCTTTACTCCTTCGGCGGTGAAGTTCCTATAGAGATTGTCATGAGAGGTCTTGACGCCATGAGGGAACGCGGCACGCCTCACGGCGCCGGCGTGGCGCTATATAGGCCCTCGGATAGGCCTAGAATAAAGGCGTTTTCCCATAGGCCTATTGGCGATAAATATATCAAATTAGATAATGATGTATATGATGTAGAGCTGGAGATGCCGACAAATATTGAGGGTTATATATATCTAAATAGTAAGTGGATCGATGTATATAAGGTGGTGGGCTGGCCTACCGATATAATGAGGACCTACGGGATCGGCGGGTTGACCAGCAGGGTATGGATAGGCCATACGCGGTATCCCACCAACAGCCCGGGCAGGCTGCCCTACTACTCGCATCCCTTCACGGCCGGCGACGTGGCTATAGTGCATAACGGCGATTTAAGCAGCTACGGAGCCAACGTGAACTTCATAAAGTACAGAGCACACGCTAAGTTCACGGGGAACGACAGCGAGGCGATAGCGTACCTCTTGTCGTTTCTGGTCGGCGAGCTCGGCGTCGAGGAGGCAGTCGAGGAGCTCATGTATGGCCGTCGCTATAGGTGGGCCCGCCTCGACGGCCCCTATGCCGTCGCGTTCATAATCGGAGGCCCGAGGCCCGTCTTCGGCGCCTTCGTGGATCCGCAACATTTCCGCCCGCTTTACGTCGGGATGGCCGACTCGCTTCTAATAGTCGCCTCGGAGGCTGCGGCCGTGAAGGCCGTGGAGCCTAGGGCGAATGTCTGGGCCTTAAGGGGAGGGGAGTATGTGATAGTCGATGGCGACGAGATATACGGAAACTACAGGAGGAGGTACGTATACCCGGAGTTGCCGCAACCGCCTCAAGTCGCGATAGACGCTAGCCTATACGATGCGGTGTCCTTGGCGCCGGTTGTGAGAGCCGAGCTCGAGAAGCGGGGAGAGGTCGAGGTTGTTAACGTCAACGGGCATAGGTATCTCGGCAACGGCATGTCTTCGGGATCTCTAAAGGTCTGGGGCATCGTGGGGAACGCCTCGGCCAACGTGATGTCGGGCGGGACCTTCCTGGTCTACGGGGATGTGCAAGACGATTTCGGCGATGCGATGAACGGAGGGACGGCGGTGATCTACGGCAACGCTGGCGATGCCTTGGGGCAAGCCAAGAGGGGCGGCGAGATATATGTGTATGGAGACGTCGGCACGAGGGCCGCCATACAGCATAGAGGCGGCGTCTTGATCGTAGGAGGCTCGGCCGGTAAATATCTAGGCGAATACATGGGCGGGGGCCTTGTGGTGGTGCTCCGCGCTACAAACGACGAGGAGATAGGCGATATGATAGCTAGAGGCATGGTGGGGGGCGAGATATACATAAGGGGCGAGGTCCCGAGGGAGTACATAAGCCGCGCGGACAGAAGAGCTCTGGAGAGGTACGCCAGATCCCTCCTCATGGACGGGCTAATCGATGGGGAGAGATATACGCAGTTGCTCGAAGAGGGCGATTCCTTGGTGGTGGAGCAGAGGGAGCTATCAGAAGAGGAGTTAATTAAATTAAATCAATATATAAATAAATTTAATAAATTGTTCAATTTAAATATAAATATAAGAAGAGATATTTTTACAATAATAAAGCCTAGAGCTTAAACCTCACCGAGGCCCTATCTATAGCCTCGAATATAGTGGGATGGGCGTGCGCCAATAGCGCCAAGTCCTTAACCCTGGCGTTGACGGCTATCGCTAATGCGATCTCGTTGATCACGAGCGAGGCGGCCTCGCCGACTATCTCGCCTCCGATAATCCTTTGGCTCTCCCTCTCGACTATTAGCTTGACGTATCCCTCCCTAGCTCTGTGTATCTGGGCGTAGGCGTCGTCCTCAAGAGGATACCTCACTGTTACATATGGGATGCCCCTAGCCTTAGCGGCCTCCTCGTTTATGCCGACCATGGCGGCCTCGGGCTCGCTGAACAACGTCACCGGTATCGTGTTGAAGTTTACCTCGTAGATGGGATGCCCGTGGAGTATGTTCCAAGCGGCTACAGTGGATTCCTTGACCGCCGCGTGGAACAACATGTACTGGCCGGTCACGTCGCCGGCGGCGTAGATGTTCGGCTTTTTGGTCCTCATCGTGGAATCAGTCACAACCCTCCCCCTCTCGACGATGCCGAGCACGTCCAGGCCCTCGACGAAGGGCTTCCTGCCGACGGCCATCACGACCTCCTCGCCCTTGACGTAGCCCCTCTTGTCCTGCGATTCGTACTCGACCACCTTCTCGTCTCCATCCCTCCTTATCGCGACAACCTTGGAGCTCGTCAAGACCTTGACGCCAAACTTCCTTAAGCTCTCCATAATGTGGGACACCACCTCCTCGCTCCACCCGCTGAGGATGCGGGGCAGCATCTCCACGATCGTGACGTCGACGCCCATGCGCGCCAACATGAAGGCAACCTCGACGCCTATGTAGCCGCCTCCTATTATCACGGCGGATTTCGGCAGTTTTCTATACTTGGTCTTATAGCCGAAGAGCTCAGTGCTGCCGATGGCCAGCTCGGCGCCGGGTATCGGCAACTTGATCGGGATGGACCCCGTGGCGATGTGGAGCCACTTGGCCTCCACCTCCTTGCGCCACCCCTCGCCCTCGACCCTCACCTTATGCTCGTCGATTACGGTGGCCACGCCCTTGACTAGCTCCAGGGTAGGATGCTCCTTGACCTCCCTTATGTGTTGGTAGTAGCGCAATTCCTGCACCCAGTCCTTGTGGTCGATTAAGTTCTCCCAAGCTAGCTTCACCTTCTCTACGTCGTTGTTGCCGACGGAAGATAATATATCCCTAAGGACGTATAGCAGATGGATGCCCGTCCTGACCGCTTTGCTCGGTATACAGCCTTCGTAGAGACACGAGCCGCCTAAATTCCCTTTGTCGTCTATCATCAGCACATTGAGCCCTCCTTTCGCCAGCTCGAAGGAGCCGTGGTAGCCCGCGCCCCCTGCCCCTACGATGACGACGTCGTATCTATCCAAGCGCGGCGGCCTCAGGAAATCGGGATCCGTAGGAGGCGGCGTAGGGTATTTTCCGAGCTCCATGAAAGTCAAAATATTGACAATATTTCAGAATATTTGTAACTTATTGACGAAGAAAAGAACGCCAAATGCCGAAATAGCCCAAGTAATAGTTACTATATATTAAATTTCTTTAAAAATATAATCAAATCTAAAAATTTAACATATAGTAAAGAATTCGACGATTGGAATATGGCCATCTGTCCAATATAAGGCTTATATACCACAGAAACGTCTATATATAATGCGCCAGCTAAATATATACTTGCGCCCTGCAGTACATAGAATACCGGAGTTCTGGAGCCACGAGAGAATCGAGTATGTACGTCGCTCTGCTCTAGAAGGCCTCCCTCCATACGCCCTGGAGGAAAGCCCTAGCAAGATAGGGCGGCTTCTCGACAGATTGGCCTTCAAGGATCTGCGCCCCCGCGAGGTGAACGAGCTCTTGAAGCGTGCCGAGAGTTTAGACGTAGATGTCGGCGTCGACTTCTTCGGCACGAGGCTCACGGCCCCTATATACCTTGGAGATATGTCGTTCGGCGCGTTGAGCGGCAACCCCAACATAGCAATAGCCAAGGCCGCCACCGAGGAGGGGGTGGTGGCGGGCATAGGCGAGGGGGGCCTCCACCCCGAGGTGGCTAAGTACAGGAACATAGTGGTGCAGTGGGCCTCCGCCCGCTTCGGCATGGATATGGCTCTGCTTAGGGCCGGTTTAGCCGTCAACATAAAGATAGGACAAGGCGCCAAGCCCGGCATAGGGGGGCATCTGCCCGGTAAGAAAGTCACGAAGATAATCGCGGAGCTCAGGAAGATACCGGAGGGCAGCGAGGCGCTGTCGCCGGCGCCTCATCACGACATATATTCTATCGAAGATCTGGCGCAGAGGGTGAAGGCCCTTAGGGATCTCACGAATAAGCCGGTTCTGGTCAAGGTGGCCGCCGTCAACAAGATAATGTACGTGGCGGTCGGGGTCGCTAGATCCACGGCCGAGGGGATAATAATAGACGGCGCTGGCGCCGGCACGGGCGCCACGCCTGTATCGGTGCGCAACCATCTGGGCATACCGATAGACTACGCGATTCCGGTGGTGGATAGATGGCTTAAGGAAAACGGCGCCAGGGATCGCTTCTTGGTCATCGGCGGCGGCATGCTTTACAGTGCCTCCGATATAGCGAAATTGATAGCGCTGGGAGCCGACATGGCTAATATAGGCACGGCGGCCTTGCTGTCCTTCGGCTGTATCATGTGTCATTCGTGCCACACGGGGGGTTGCCCCACGTCCCTCACCAACATGATAGGCGCGAGGCCGGATTTAGACGTAGGCTGGGCCTCGGCCATGCTTAGAAGATATCTACAAGCCCTTAGGGCTGGCTTGAAGGCCATATTGTACTCGCTCGGTATGGATAGCCTCAAGGAGTTGGTGGGGAGGAGGGATCTACTCGGCATATTTTACGTCGATGAGAAGGTGGCTGAAACTATCGGCGTGGATCTGATGGCGGAGGGAGAGGTGGCGTTTTATCAAGACTACGTGCCGATATTGCCGAGGGAGTTATACGAGGAGGGCAAGGTCCCCATAACGGGCATGGGCGGGATAGTGCCTGGATACACCTACCCGGCCAGGAGGCCGCTCGACCTCCTCAGGATAGAGGCGGCCCAGGTGACGCATCCATCGGTGGATCCATATAGAGAGGAGGTAGACGTGAGGGTACGTATAGGCGATCTCGAGTACGACACGCCTGTGGTGGTCCCCGGTTTGGAGCGCGCGGCGGTGATGGCGGGCTACGCCCTCGGCGCGTTGGTCGACGGCGACGGTTGCCCGGAGCCGCAGTACTGCATATCGTCGATTCCCCACGTGCGCGTGCCCCCCACTAGGGATCTCGAGCCTAGAGAAGGCGTCGTGGTGTTAGACGAACGGCTGAAGGGCGATGTGTGGCTAGAAGAAGCGGTGGCCGCTCTCGACGAGAAGGCTAGGCGTATGGGCGTGAGGGAAAAGATGGTGATAATAGCGGTGGGGCGTCTCCACAGCGGGGCCGATGTCTATAAACTGGCCGCTCTAGGCGCCGACTTGGTGGAGCCGCGGGAGGCCTTCGAGCTCCTGGCGAACAAAGCGGCGCCTAATTACGCCACTAAAAGGCGGTGGTACGAGAACACCATAGGAGCCCTAACCAAGGAGCTGAAGTTAGCCATGGGGGCTGGAGGTATAACGAATTATTTCCATATGGTTGGAAACAAGGATCTGTTGAGATCTCTCGACGGGAGGGTGGCCGCAAAACTTAACGTACCCTTAGCAGGTAACTAAACGCCCTCAATCCTATTGGTACAGATTACCCATGATCTACGGGTATCGATGGAATATAAACTATATAGCCTCTGAAGTGAACGAATATTTATGAAAAAATTTTATATACCCACTGGGTGTGGTGGCTATGCCGGAAGGAATAAGCGCTTGGAGGGTACTTAAAGGCGCCGGCGTTAAGTACGTTAAGTTCGTGATAGTGGATATATTCGGCAGGCCAAAACTGGAGGTGTTGCCCATCGACGCCGCCCGCGACGCGTTTGTGGACGGCATAGCGTACGACGGGTCCTCCATACCGGCGTATACCACCGTCAACAGGAGCGACTTCGTGGCGGAGGTGGACACCAACGCCGTGTATATCGAGACTTGGAACGGAGGCAAGACCGCGCTCGCCTTCACCAGCACTCTCGACGGGAACAAGCCACACCCAATGGATCCACGCAACGCGTTGAAACAAGTCGTTGAGCAAGTCGCGTCGAAGGGGTACGAGGTCAAGATGGGGGCTGAGGTCGAGTTCTTCCTCGTCAAGGGCAACCCGCCGTCGTTGGTAGACAACGGCGCTTATTTCGAGGGGTATCCGCTTAAGGAGACGATGCCGGTCATGGAGGAGATAATAGAACAGTTCTACCTATCGGGCATAGGCTTCACGAAAACCCACCACGAGGTGGCGCCGAGTCAGTTCGAGGTAAACATACCGGCCGGCGACCCGGTGCAGGTAGCCGACCAAATACTTGTGTTCAAGATATTGGCCAAATCCGTGG
This sequence comes from uncultured Thermoproteaceae archaeon, assembly GCA_964342785.1. GTDB lineage: Archaea > Thermoproteota > Thermoprotei > Thermoproteales > Thermoproteaceae > Thermoproteus. The sequence goes on along the minus strand of CAYFGI010000002.1, from coordinate 26,547 downwards.
CGCAGAAATACGGGCTCACCGCTACGTTCATGCCCAAGCCGTTCTGGGGCGTCAACGGCTCCGGCATGCATATCCACGTGAGCTTCTGGCGCGACGGCGTGAACCTATTCGCCTCATATAAGGAGCCGACGCCGGAGCTCAAATCCGCCGTGGCCGGCGTGTTGGAGAACGCCTTGGCCAACAGCGTGTTCGTAGCGCCTATAGTCAACAGCTACAAGCGCTTGGTGCCGCACCACGAGGCGCCGACGCGCGTGGTGTGGGGTCTCGGCAACCGCTCCGCCATGGTCAGAATACCGTATTACGCAAAGAAGATAAACAGATTCGAATACCGCCATCCCGACCCCTCGGCCAACCCGTATCTAGGCTTCTCGGCCATCATACTGGCGGCGCTCGACGGCATGGAGAGGAAGTTAGAGCCGCCCAGCCCGGTCGAGGACGTAGCCTACGAGCTGGAGGGAGTCAAGGAGACGCCGAAACATCTCGGCGATGCCGTCAAGCTGGCGTCCGAGGGCGTCGCGGCGAAGTTGTTGCCGCAACAACTAGTCAAGGCGTACCTCGCGCTTAAGGAGAAGGAGTGGGCCGATTACCTCGCCAGCGTCGGCGAGAGCTGGGAGAAGACCTGGAACGTGATAACGCGCTGGGAGTACGACCAGTATCTAGACGTCGCTTAATGTGTAGAATACTACTTTTTTCCGGAGATCCACGACCTGATCTTTTGAGATCTTTCGTCGAGATCTCCAGAAGGGATAGGACGTTGGGTTTGAGCCACGGCTCCGGCTGGGGAGTTCTATATGCCAGGGTGGGAGAATATGGACTATATAAATCGACGAGGCCTATATGGGAATCATATATAGATCCTCCGAGTGGATATAAACTATATTTACTACATTCACGCCTCGCCTCAGTGGGGGGCGTGTCGCCCGGGAATACGCACCCCATTGTCTACGGCGATTTCGCCATAGCCCACAACGGGACCTTCCAGAAGGAGAAGCTAGCGGCCGAGCTTAAGAAGATGGGACTTGACGCGAGGACAGGCGGCACGACCGACAGCGAGCTTTTCCTAAAGGCCTTCGTGGATCTAGGCGGCGACCTGGAGGCCCTACTGAAGGTGGTCAAGACCGCCATCAGCTATCTAGACCCGGAAGAGCCCATGATGAACATAGCTATAGCCGACCTGAGGACCGCCGAGGCCTACTTCGTAACGTATAGGCTTATAGAGGAGCCGCACTACATCCCCGTAGTTCGTCGCGACGACGTAGTAGTCGTGGCCTCCGAGCCTCTCGATGAGGGGCCGTGGTCGCCGTTGCCCAACGGATCTATCGTCAAGATCTCAAACGACTCAATAAGCGTCACGAAGCTTATTACGTAGAGTAGTACCAAGACTTGATGAATGAGTACGTCGCGAAAGCTCTGGCGATAGATTGCGGGAGGGTCTCCCAGTACTTAGTCGAGAGGTTACGTGAATATATAGAGGAGAGCGGGGCGAGAGGCGGCGTTTTAGGCCTCAGCGGCGGTATAGACTCCTCGGTGGTCGCGATCCTTCTGGCCAGAGCCACGGAGAACTTCTTCTTCTTGCTCATGCCGTCGTCGACGACGCCTCCTAGAGACATGGAGGACGCGATGAAGATAGTAAGGATCGCCAAGGCCGAGGGGAAATACGCAGTAATTCCTATCGACGAGTACGTGAAGGCGCTGTCGGAGGCGGCGAAGGTGAACGACAAGAAGATCATAGGCAACATAAAGGCCAGGGTGAGGATGACCCTTCTATACGCCTACGCGCAGAAGCTCGGCTATCTAGTCGTCGGGACCGGCGATAAAAGCGAGTTGATGTTGGGCTACTTCACTAAATACGGCGACGGCGGAGTCGACATACTTCCCATCGGCGATCTCTACAAGACGCAGGTGAGACAGTTGGGCAGATGTTTGGGGGTGCCCGAGGAGATAGTGTCCAAACCGCCATCGCCTGCGTTGTGGGAGGGTCAGACGGCGGAGGGGGAGCTGGGCATCGATTACGAGACGATAGACTCCGTGCTATATCTACGCTACGAGGAGATGAGGACCCGCGAGGAGGTAGCCGCCATGTTGGGCATAGATATATCTATCGTGGATAGGATAGACTCGCTGGTTAGGAGGAGCCAACACAAGAGGTTGCCGCCGGAGATATTCAGGCTCAGCGGGAGGGCCATAGGATCGGATTGGAGGTACCCTAGACGTTATTGGAACGTGAGGCCGTGGGCATGAAGGTGGAGCTGGCCCAGATAAGGCCGTTCCTAGGCGACGTGGAGCGTAACTACCTGAAGCACAAGGAGATCGTGGAGACCAGCGATAGCGACTGCGTGGTGTTCCCCGAGCTGTCGCTGACGGGCTACGTGCTTAAGGATCTAACCTTCGAGCTTTTCCGTTACAGCGAGAAGGCCGTGGAGAAGCTGGCCGAGATAGCCGGGAATAAATGCGTAGTGGCGGGCACCATAAAGGAGGTGAGGCCCGGCGTCTTGAGGAACTCGGCCGCGGTTATAATGAACGGGAAGATCGACTACGTCTATAAGTTCTACCTGCCCACATATGGGTTGTTCGAAGAGAGGAGGTACTTCCAGCGGGGCGACCCGTCTAGAGATCTCAAGGTTTTTCAACACGCCGGGGTTAAATTCGGCGTCATGATATGCGAAGACGCCTGGCATCCCGAGCCGGCGGAGGCGCTGGCGTTGATGGGAGCCGATTTGATATTGATACCGGCGGCGTCGCCTATGCGCAGACTGGGCAGAAGCTTGGCTATCCAAGACAGTTGGGAGGCTTTACTCAAAGCCCATGCTTTGATGAACACGGTCTGGATAGCTTTCGTCAACACGGTGGGCAGCCAAGAGGAGGAGTTCTTCTGGGGCGGCTCCATGGTCGTGTCGCCTCTCGGCGAGGTTAAGCTCAAGCTGAAGATCTTCGAGGAGGACAGAGCCGCCTACGTCATAGACGTGGAGGAGCTGAGAAGAGCTAGGTTCTTCAGCAGCTTCAGGGATCACATCTCGTCGTTCCATAGAGTTCTGTCCGAGCTTTAACGGCGGCATAACTTCTTTTTATATAGGCTATATGGGACATGGCGCGCCTAGCTCGCTACTATCGGGAGTACGGCATCAGGATAGTGAAGGGGTATATGCAATACCTCTGGGACGATCAAGGCAGGCAGTATATAGATTGCAACACGAACCACGGGGTGGCCTTCCTAGGCCACTCCAACCCCTATATAGTCGAGGCCGTTAGGAGACAGATAGAGGAGGTGTGGGCGGTCCCTCTGAACTTCGCGACGCCGGCTAGGGAGAGGTTCATAGACGCCTTCTCGCGGTTGTTGCCGGCGAAATTCGGCGTGGTTTTCCTACAGAACACAGGCACGGAGGCCGTGGAGACCGCCATAAAAATAGCCAAGAAGATCACGAGGAGGCCCACCATAGTCGCGTTTACCAACAGCTTCCACGGGAGGACCATGGGGTCCCTTTCGATAACTTGGAACGAGGCGTACCGCAAGGCGTTCGAGCCGTTGTATCCCCACGTGAAGTTCGGCAAGTTCAACGTCGTCCCGGAGGTCGAGAAGTTGATAAGCGAAGATGTATGTTGCGTGGTAGTAGAGCCGATACAAGGCGAGGGAGGCGTCAACCCGGCCACCCCCGAGTTCCTAAAGGCGTTGCGCGACGAGACGTCGAGGAAGGGAGCCCTTCTGGTGTTCGACGAGGTGCAGACGGGGTTCGGCAGGACGGGGGCTGTGTGGGCCTTCCAGAAGTACGGGGTCGAGCCGGATATATTCACGGCCGGCAAGGCGTTAGGCGGCGGCTTGCCCATAGGGGTCGTCGTGGCCAGGGAGGAGTACGGCGATGTTTTCGAGCCCGGGGAGCACGGCTCTACGTTCGCCGGCAACGCCGTGGTGATGGCCGCAGCCGCCGCGGCCTCGGAGCTTCTATTGAAGGAAGACGTGCCGTCTAGGGCGGAGTCCATGGGCAGAGAGCTGGCCAAGGCCCTTTCGGAACACGGCTCGAGGATAGGCCTTAGGGTGAAGGGCATGGGGCTTATGCAAGGCCTTGAGCTCAGAGTTAAGGCGGATCAATTCATACAGCCGCTTACATCCCTCGGGGTCCTCGCGCTCACGGCCGGCATGAACGTTCTGAGGTTCTTGCCTCCCTACACGATAACCAAGGAGGACGTGGAGAAGATAGGCTCGGCGGTGTCCACGGTTTTAAGAGCAGTTCATTAATTTATAGAGGTGCGACGTAGATGCCATGAAGATCGTGGTTGTCGGCTGCAGGGGCTGGGGCCAGATACACCTCAGGGCCTTGGCCCAGCTCGGGCTAGACATCGAGGTGATGGAAAGAAATAGAGAGGCGGCCGAGACTTGCGTCGAGAAATACGGCGCGAGGAAGGTATACACGGATTACTCGTCGGTGCTTTCATCCAATGCGGACATAGTGGATCTAGTGGTGCCCCATCACCTCCATAGGGATATGACCGTGGAGGCGCTAAAGGCCGGGAAACACGTCTTGGTCGAGAAGCCGATCGCGAGGAACGAAAAAGAGGCGATAGACATGATAAACGCGGCCAGGGCGGCCCGCAAGAAGCTGATGGTGACGGACCAGTTCCACTTCGACCCTGCCGTCAAGGCGGTGATGGATCTAATAAGGGAGGGCCGGCTGGGCAGAGTCCATACGATCATTGTGAGATCCCAAGTGTTGGGAAGGCCAAAAGATTGGCGCACTAGGCTTGAGGAGATGGGAGGAGGCGCCCTCATCGACGGAGGGGTCCACTTCGTGAATACGTTGCTGAACTTCGGGGGCGAGTACGTGGAGGTCAAGGCCTATGCGTATAGGGCGTTCGTGCAGATGGAGGGGGACGACACATCGATGGCTTTGTTTAAGTTCAAGTCGGGGGCCTACGGCCTCTTCTTCTACAGCTGGGCCTACCCCAACCCGCCCCTCCTCCCCTCCTACGAGGTCGTGGGCGACGCCGGCGTCGTCGTGGAGGATCTGGAGACCAAGAGGAAGACGTGGGCCCCGCCTAGATATAGAGTATACGGCGACCCCGTGCTGAACGGCCAGAAGTTGGATATACCCGATGTGGATGTGTTCGTGGAGATGTTCAAAGGATTTATCGAGGCCATAGAGAAGGACCTAGAGGTGCCTTACCCCCCTGAGCTAGCTCTGAGGGATCTAAGGGGCGTTTTGGACATCTATAGAGCTGCCGGGGTGCCCTGGGTTTAGGCTATTCGACGAACACCTCTTTTCCTCTCAACGCCGAGAGGACGGCGGCTATAAACGCGAGCGCGGCCGCTAGATGGTAGGCGTAGCGGAATCCGTCTAGAAGCGCAGGCGCTATCGCGTTCGCGAAAAACTGCGGTTTAGTTATCTCGGCGTATACGGAGGGGCTCAACTGGACGTGGTTCAACGAGACCAGGGTGCCCATGGGGTTGTAGCCTAGAAAGGCGGCGAAGAATGCGACGATCGGCGGCGTCGACAAGAGGAGCTGCGCCACGCTCGGCGGGACGCCCGCGCCTATCAATGCGTTGTATATCGAGGGGGCTAACGCGCTGGCGGATCCCACCACGATTAGAGTCATGAAGACGGCGAAGCTAAGAAGCGTGCCGATGTTCTGAACCATGGCCCTCATGCCCGAGGCGGTCGCCCTCAAGCTGGAGGGGACTGCGCTTAGTATCGACACTATGTTGGGGCTCATGAACAAACCGCTGCCGGCTCCGATCAGCGAGATAATCGAAGCGAATAAGGCGTAGTGGAAGTTGAGAGGAAGCGACGAGAGTAGCTCGAAGCCGACCCCCATCAAGGCGGCCCCCAACGTCGCCACGGTCCTGGCCCCCAGCTTGTTGACCAGCTTCCCGCCGATGGGGGCGAACACCGCGCTTGCGATGCTGCTCGGGATGAGGTATATGCCGGCCCACAACGGCGTCAGCTCATAAGGCATGCCGTTCATGGGGAGGTACACGGCCTGGAGGAAGATGGAGAGGACGAAGACGTTGGCTCCCTGCGCCATGAACAGAAGGAACGCGCTGAATACGCCCAGGGAGAACTGCCTAATGGAGAAAAGATCTATGCGTAACATAGGCGTTTTGACCCTCCTCTCGATAGGTATGAGCGTCGCCACCAGCGCCAGCCCGACTATTAACGACGTCCAGACGAGCGGGTTGCTCCAACCCAACATGTGGCCTCCATACGGCACGGTCGAGAGGGCGAGCCCCAGGAGGATCAAGAAAAGGCCCGCGGCTAGGATGGCCGCCCCCAGCCAATCGATCTGGACCCTACCGGTGCCGGGGGACACGTTGTATATCACCTTGTAGGACCACAATATGTTAAGTATCCCGAAGGGGACGTTCACCAAGAAGACCAAGCGCCAGTCCACAACGGCGAGGAGACCCCCAACCAGTAAACCAGTCACAGAGCCGGCGGCGAAGGATATGCCCACTACGCCTTGCGCGAACCCTCTTTCGCTCGGCGGAAATACGTCGGCTATTATCGCCGCGCTGTTGCTGAACATAAGGGCGCCGCCGATGCCCTGGAGGACCCTATACGCTATCATCTGATATACAGCAACGGCGCCGGATCCAGGGGTCAGCCCCAGCAACAACGACGCCGTCGTGAACACGATTGAGCCCAACGTGAACGCCCTGCCCTTGCCGTACATATCCGATATACGTCCTATAATAGCCACCAGGACGGCCACAGCGAAGGGATACGATAGTATCAACCACAACATGGCTATGAAGCCTAGAGGCGAGAAGGGATCTATGTTTATCCCTCTAAACACCGCCGGTAGCGCGATGACGAGCGCCGATATGTTCATACTAGCCATGAAGGAGCCCAGGACGCTGTTGAACAATATGCTCCTTTTATGATCCATGACGTGTCCGAGGCATCGGGTGTATATAAGTTTTTCAAGAGACGGCGGCGGGATTGCGCCGATACCCTCTATAAACCTAAATTAATTCGATAGTGTAACCCCGTGGTCGAGGTGGAGTCCGATTTAACGCAGGAGCTGAGGCCCGGCTCCGAGCGCGTTGTGTTGACCGAGAGGGAGTTGTCGGTGTTAGAAGGCGATAGGGTAGTGTATAGAGTGGATTTGGCTAAGATAAGGAGGGCCTACGTCGAGGAGGGGATAGGCGTGGCGAAGCTCGTGGTGGAGCTGGACGACGGGTCCTCGGTCGAAATAGCTTACTTCACGAAGAGGAAGTTGGCTCAGTTCAGAGCTCTGGCCAAGGCAATAAACTTGAGGAACGCCGAGGTTGAATCCATAACGGATTTATACGAGGAGCCGAGGCGGCGTAGCTCGGGCAGGACCCTTATGTGGTTGTTCTCCCATATGGCTCCCTACAAGTACAAGTTGGCTCTCGGCGTGGCCCTATCGTTGGCGATCACCGCGCTGAATCTAGTCCCGCCGTATATGCTCAAAATCCTTATAGACCAAGTCCTGCTCTCGCCCACTAGAGACGAGAGGCTTTTCGTGAGGCTAACCGTGTTGCTAGTAGCCGCGTACGCCTCCGTATCTATGCTCTCGATGGCGCAAAACTACGTGCTCAACACGGTGGGCCAAAGGGTGGTCAACGACTTGAGGGGGAAGCTCTACTCCAAGATATTACGTCTAAACCCCTCCGTGGTGGACAGGATATCCACGGGAAGGATACTGTCGAGGCTTACGACTGATGCGGGCAACGCCCAGTGGCTTATGGTGTGGGGTCTCCCCACCCTCTTAGTTAATTTACTTACGTTGATCGGCATAGGGGTTATATTGTTCTCCATGGATCCGCGCCTGGCCGTCTACGTCCTAATCCCGGTGCCTCTGATAGTATATATCCTAGTCCACTACAGGAAGGTCTCCAGGTTGTTGTACCACCGGAATTGGCGGAGAAGCGCCGATATGACCTCGACGGCCTCCGACGTGATACCTAACTATATAATAGTCAAGGCATATTCGAGGGAAGATCATGAGTCGAGCAAATTCTGGCGTATATTAGACAGGCTTTACGAATCTCAACGCGACGTCGCCGCCATGAACTCGTTACATTGGCCGCCTATAGGTTTCCTCACATCTCTGGCGACCGTGATGATATGGTGGTTCGGGGGCAACCAAGTGATAATGGGCAACATAGAGCTGGGCGTCCTCACGGCTTTTGTTTCCTATATGTCTCAATTCTACGGCCCTATCAACAACTTAAGCAACATAATACCGTTTATCCAACAAGCTATAACCTCCGGCGAGAGGCTTAGGGAGATCATGGAGGCCGAGGAGGAGCCCCCTGGAGGCGACGAAAAGCCCTCCCTCAGAGGGCCCATCGAGTTCAAAGGCGTTTGGTTCGGCTACGACCCTCTGGCGCCTGTGTTGAAGAACATAAACTTGAGAATAGAAAAAGGCCAAAAGGTCGCCTTGGTGGGCAGAAGCGGCTCCGGGAAGACGTCTATAGCTAGATTGCTGCTCAAGATGTACCTACCTACCGAGGGCTCCATATACATCAACGGAGTTGATATAAAGGATATCGATACGTCGTACCTTAGGCGTAGGATAGCCTATGTATCGCAGGAAGTCCTTCTCTTCGACGACACCGTTGCTAATAACATCGCATATGGCGCAGATAAGGAGGTGGGCCCCTACGATATATTAAAGGCTTGTTGGCTTGCGAAACTACACGACGACGTGATGAAGATGCCGCTCGCCTACGATACGCCGTTGGGCGAGAGGGGGGCCTATCTTTCAGGCGGCCAGAGACAAAGGATCTCGCTCGCCAGAGCTCTCGTCAAGGACCCCGATATATTCATCTTCGATGAAGCGACCTCGAACCTAGACGCGTTGACCGAGAAGGAGGTTTTCTCCACAATCTTGGATATAGTCGGCGACAGGACGGCGATCTTCATAACGCATTCGCCCGTCGAAGCTCTAGCCGCGGACAAGGTGGTCGTTCTACGCGACGGCGAGGTGGTGGAGCAAGGCGCGCCGGCCGAGTTGTTGATGAAAGGCGGCGAGTTCAGCAGGATGTTCAGCGAATATGCGGAAACGGCGGCGTTGATGTGGTCGGCGAGGCGCCGGGCCAGCCCGCCTCCGATCCTGAGGTCCGTTAAGATCAAGCCGGGATCTAGGCGTAGCTACGTCAAGCTAGACGGCTCGATCGAAGAATGTAGGCCGACGTTGCCCTTCCCGGTTAGCCACAAGAACTTCGTGGTTCTAGATTGCGGCGAGGCTCAATACGTCGTTGAAGATTACACGAAGCTCGACGAGGGCTCGAAGGCCGTGCTAGAGGAGGCGATAAGGGCCAACGTGCTGGTGCCGCGCATAACCGCGATAAGATCTGTCGACATAAAAGGCGACGAGCTCGTGTGGGAAGTCGAGACAGAAGTAGGTCGCCGCGTTATCTCGACTAGAGGTAGGAGAAACGTGTTGGTTCAAGGGAACTCTGTGGTGTTGATAGATGTCTATGAAAACGCGTACGTCGTCGAGGTAGATAAGCTGGACAAGAAGAGCAGAGATTGGCTCGATAAGGTGGTTTGAAGTTTTAAGTAGGCGGATTCAGCGGTTTCGTGGTAGTTATAGTGAGATACAGCGAGGTGGCCATCAAACGCGGATCCACGCGGAGAGAGATGGAGAAGTTGCTCGTCAGATCCATAAAGGACGCCGCCGCGAACTGCGGCGAGGTTAAGTTCAAGCTGGAGCCCGGGCGGATCTTCGTATACGGCGACGATACGTGCGTGGCCAAAGCCGCCGCGAAGGTGTTCGGAGTTAGATCGGCTAGCGCCGCGGCCGAGTACTCCTTCACGGATCTAGACGATCTAGCGTCTAAGGTGGCGGCCCGTTGGAGGGACGCGGTGGCCGGGAGGAGGTTCGCCGTGAGGGTCCACAGGACGGGCTCCCACCCCTTCACCTCTAGGGATGTAGCGGCCAAGGTGGGGGAGCTGCTGGTGGCGTCTGGCGGCGTCGTAGATCTGGAACATCCAGAGGTTGAGATCTTCGTGGAGGTTAGAGGCGATAGAGCCTATACGTATAACGAGAGCTATGAAGGCCCTGGAGGCCTTCCTCTAGGCTCCGAGGGGAAGGTGCTGGCCCTGGTGTCCGGCGGCATAGACTCGCCTGTAGCCGCTTGGTATATGATGCGAAGAGGGGCCTACGTCGATGTGCTTTACTGCAACCTCGGCGGCACGTTGACGGAGGCCGCGGCCCTGAGGGTTATAGGCAGGTTGTTGGAATGGGCCTACGGCTACGACGCCAAGGTGTTGATAGCCGACTGTGCCCCCATCGCCGACGCCATCAGGCAGAACGTCGACCACCACCTCTGGTCTATAGCCTTCAAGCGGGCTTTGTATAAACTCGCCGAGAAGGCCGCGAGGATTGTAAAGGCCGAGGCGCTCGCCACCGGCGAGTCGTTAGGCCAAGTATCGTCCCAGACGCTCCAAGCGCTAGCCGCCGTCGAGATCGGGATAGATCTACCTGTGTTCAGACCGTTGATAGGTCTAGACAAGGAGGAGATAGTCCGCATGGCGCAGAGGATCGGGACATACGAGCTGTCGGTATCGGTCCCGGAGTACTGCGGGATATTCTCCAAGGAGCCCAGACGGTGGGCCTCCAAAGGGGAGATAGAGACAATAGATCTATATACGCACGACGCCGTCGAGGCCGCGTTGTCCTCGATCAAGATAGTTAGGAAGAGCGAGCTGGGGCAGGCCATAGCCGCCTTGTCGCCGAGGTTGAAAGACCTAGTCATAGATAAGGTGCCCGAGGGAGCCGTCCTCGTAGACTTGAGGGATCAAGAAGCTTACAACAAGTGGCATCTACCGGGCGCGGTCAGGGTGGAGCTAGATAGGGTGTTCGACTTCGTGGAGAAGATAGGTAGAGATAAGACCTACGTCTTCTATTGCTACGAGGGGGCGTTAAGCGCGGACGTAGCCGAACGTCTCAGGAAATCTGGCTATAAAGCGTATAGCCTAAAATTATAGTTATTGATAATCTATATAGATATAAAGTGGTAGAACACCAAGACGATATAAAATAGTTCATGTATATACGTCATTTCACATAAGTATGTAATAAGCCTTTTTAGATGGAGTACATGTATAGGCATGCCGCTGTTCATGGATCCATTAGATCTATGGCTCGACGTGTTGGGCACAACATTGTTGGCAACAGCCTACTGGCTGTACCTAAACTTCGCCTCTAAGGCGTCGATAGGAGTAAAACAAGCCTTCAATAAATCCTTCGGGTACTTCTACATAGCGTTGGGGGTCTACGCGCTGGCGTCGGGTTTGTGGGCCACGGCCACGTGGCCGTTCCCGAGCTCGTACAACCTAGTGTTCTCGGACGCGTGGCCTCTCTTCGGCGTTGCATTGTTGCTATTAGGCTTGGCGCTCGTTAAGGCGGGAGCCGAGGCGGCCGGCGAGGAAGGCCTCCATTACATGCGCGGAGCCCTCCTGGGAGTAGCCGCTCTGTCGCTGGTGCCTTTTGTCTACTCCTTCGATATCTGGATGTACGGGCTTACGAACGAACCGCCTTTAGCTGGCCTGTTGTTCTTCGCGATAGGCCTGGCCGGCCTGCTGAGCCCATTGTTGACCTACAAGAAAGCGGCTAAGGGCGTAGCGTATCTGCTAATGCTACTGCTTGTTGTAGCCGGCCTTATCTCGTTGCTTATAGGAGTAGAGGCCATATTTGCGCACACAGCAGCTTGGAAGGCTTGGGCGCCTTGGTACGGAGCGCATTAAGCGGCGGGGCGTAAACCGTATAAAGCTCTCCTTTTTCCCATCCCCCTATGGTGCTTTTCATAAATGAACATGAGGTAGATAGATTGTTGAGCTTCAAGGAGGCCATAGAGGCCGTGGAGGAAGGTTTTCGCCTAATCGCGGAGGGCCAAGCCGTTAACCTGCCTAGGCGGAGGGCCATAGTCAAGGGCGCGGTCCTCCACGTTTTGCAAGGAATCGTGCTTGGGAGCTACGGCGTCGCGGGCCTCAAGGCCTACTTAAGCACTAGGGAGGGCGCTCGTTTCGTGGTGTTGCTTTTCGACGTGGCGAGCGGCGATCTGCTGGCCATAGTGGAGGCAGATAGGTTGGGCCAGAAGAGGACGGGCGCCGCATCTGCCGTGGCCACCAAGTACATGGCCAAACCGAGCTCGCGGACTCTAGGCATAGTGGGCGCGGGGAGGCAGGCCAGAGCCCAGTTCGAGGCGATCGCGGAGATCCTCAAGCCCTCCTTGGTGAAGATATACAGTAGAAATAGAGATCACGCAGGGCAGTTCGTCGATTTCGTGAGGAGCCGCGGCTTCGACGCGGAGGTGGCCGAGGGGTATAAAGACGTCGCAGACGTGGACGTCTTAGTGACGGCGACCAACTCGGCTGAGCCGTTCATAAGGGGGGATTACCTAAGTCCGGGTGTCCATATAAACGCCATAGGCAGCAATTGGAGCAATAGGGCGGAGCTGGCGCCGGACGCGGTAGCTAAGGCTGACGTAATAGCCGTCGACGATATCGCGCAAGCCAGGGAGGAAGCCGGCGATCTGATAATGGCCGGGGCCCTACAGAGAGCCGTGCCGCTTTCCGACATAGTTTCGGGCAAGGTCAAGGGTCGGCCGGACCTCTCCTCGATAACTCTCTTCAAGTCCTTGGGCATAGCCGTGGAGGATCTCGTTGCCGCTAAGATAGTGTACGAGAAGGCGTTGAGATCCGGGGCTGGGCGAGAGCTTCCGTTTTCTGGGCGTTGGCTTGTTTGATGGACAGTATCCTGTTTATCGGGACTACGTTTTGGCCCAGCAGACATATGCCCCACAGCGCGTTAACCAAGGCCGTGTGCATGGTCAACGCCGCAGTCAACATGCCTATAAGCGAGCCGACGCTCAGCTTTCCGTCGTTGACGTACCCTATGCCTACTATCGCCGATGCGACCGGGACCAAGTAGCTCGTGGCGAAAGAAGACGACCAATACACTCTATCTAGATGTATATTAGCGCCGATCCCCCTACGCCATCTATTCAGGGCTGAGGTGAACGCGTCGGCGCCGGCCCTCCCCTCGAGGTATTCCGATGCCGCGTGTATGCTCTCGCTGTACGCGCTCCTTTCGACGGTTCTCGCCTTCTCGACGTTCTTGACGTAATGTTCGAGTATGGCCATATATGCAGGCAAGCCGCTCAGCTGGATCAATCCAAGCGTTGGGCTCATCGCGAAGATCGTGATCTCGGCCACTATAGCCGTCAGCATGTTGGGCACGAAAGAATTTATCAAACCGCCTATATTCCACAACACGAAATCCACGTCGTTTACTATCCTGCCTATGGTGTCCTTGTTGTCGCCTTTGCTCGCCAGGTTCTCTATCAGCCCTATCTTCACCGAGCGTATCGACTCGGCTATGCTATTCCAAAAAGGCCGGAACCCCCATTCGGTCAAGGCGTAGATAGCTCCGGAGACGGCGAGCAGCCACAAGCCTTGAGTCACGAGGCTCTGGGACCTATCGTAGAGCCCGTTGGTTATCTTCTGGACGGAATACGGGATGAACATCCCGCTCGCCACCGCGCGTAGCGCGTAGGCTACCATCGCCATCGTTAAGCCGTAGATGAAAAACCTCTTCCTAAGGAATTCCGAGTAGAACTTGAGATGTATCTTAACGCTATTTGCTATGGAACTCACGAACAGGATAACACCTAAGTTAAAAATCTACTCGACGTCGAGCACATCTAGCTCCACCACTTCGAGCGACGCCCCCAGGACCTCGGCCGCGCTCGGCTGCGTGCGTCCGCCGTCGCCGTGTATGAACTCCTTCACGTAGAGACCGCCTTGACATCTAACGAATAGCTCGAACACGCGATCGGAGACGCGTTTGGCCTCGACGTTGTAGACCATCCTCCTCCGCTTGGCCCTTGGGCTCAGCCTTTTTATCCGCCGCGGAGTTCTCTGGATTATAACCGCGCCCTCTAGGCTTTTCAACTTGGCTAAGTCCTCCTCGGAGAGAGGTCTATCGGATAGCACCAAGGCTCTGTAGAGCTTTATGCTGGTCTTCGCCTTGGCTTTCAGCTCCCTCACGTCGTTCCTCGTGCCGTAGCTCAACGGGGAGAGAATCACTCCGTCCGAGACAAGCCCCGAGAGGTCCCCCCTATATCTACCCGGCTCTTTGATCTCTATTACGGCCGGCCTTCCGTTGCCCAACATCCTGACGTCTACATCCTCCCGCCCAGCCGCGTGTAGCACCAACGATTTGCCGTCGAACCTAGCCCTCACCGGATCGAGGAGATCCTCCACGACCCGAAGGGCCCCGGGGACGAGCCTCCCCTGCGATACAACGCGGCTGAGCTTCAGGTAGCGGCCTATTAACAACAGAGGGTTGCGGGCCACCTTGACCGTGCCGTCGGCTAGATTAACCGTGGCGACCACGTCGGGCCTCTCCTTGTTGGCGGGCTTCTTGAGGATATCCCCCACGAGCCTCCCTATCCTTCTATTCACCTCATGTTTGATGGATTCGCCGGTCTGGACGGCGAATTTAGCCACGACCTCCCTCTCCCTCTCGAGGACGTCCCTAGGTATAACGGAGCCGACCTGGAAGGTGTTGAAATCTATAGGCGCGAGGGCCTTAGCCACCTCGTCCGCATACCTCTCTACATCTTTAAGCAAGCCTCTACATATATAACAAGTCGCCTCCTCCACGTTAACGCCGTTGGCCGCGAGGAACCTCCGCGTCGGGGCGTGCACCCTGGCGAGAGCCTTGAGGTCCTCAGACACGTCGACTCCGTTCCTATAGTCGTAGATAAGCCTCATGTGTAGCAACGTCTTTATCGCGCGGCCCCTCTCGGCGTTTTCTATCCCGTAGCCCAACGCGGCGAACAATCTGCCTAGGCACGAATCGCAGAGCGGATAAACCCGCAGGATGTCCCTAGCTTTCTCCACGGGATCCACGTCGCCGACTTCGAGGAGGTTATAAAGCTCTCCGCGGCGGCTCGCGTTGCTACCTACGCGTTCCCGACGCGATCAGCCTCTATGTTCACCACGGCGAATTGATGATGCGGCTCCATGCCCTCCAGCCCGGCGCCGCAATCGGCCTCCAGCCTCAACGGCTCTATATACGCGACGTATGTGAAGTCCCTAGGCGGCCTGCAGCTGCCCCGGCCGCCGTCTATCAAGGGCCTCCTCACCAGCTCGTCTAGCCCGACGCCCTTCAGGAGCTTAACGCCGGGATGCCGCGCGCCTCGGAGACCCCTTCTGATGAGACCTGTCGACGACTCCTCGTCGGGGAACAACGACCTGACGGAGCTGCCGAGGATCCTCAAGGCCATACCTGCGTCTACGAAATAGGCCACGAACTCCGCGTCGCGCCTAATGCCGTTAGATATGAGCAAGGCCGCCACGAGGGCCTTCCCGTGGACGTAGGGCATCTCCTCGAACGCCTTTAGGGACGTCACCAGGAGGAAACGCCTCATTGAAGGCGTATGTTCCTGGCCCCGAGCCTATATTGGCGCCTCAACAACTTGGACATCTTCTTCATGGATTCGTAGACCCTCAACATGTCCTTGACGTCCTTAGGGGTCACGCCGGCCCCTATAGCTATCCGTCTTATCCTGGAGGCGTTCAATATGCTGGGGTCTTTCAACTCCTCCAACGTCATGGAGCTAAGTATAGCGCGCCACTTCCTCAAGTTCTTCTGGGACAGCTCTATCTGTTCCTCGCTTATCTTCGAGGCCAACGTGCCCGGGAGGAGCTCCATGACCTTGCTGAGAGGCCCCAGCTTCAGCAACGCGTCTATCTGCTTCTTAAACGTCAGGAGGTCCAGACGCCCGCTCTCCATCTCCTCCAGCACCTCCTCTTCCTCGAAGACCGCCTTAATGCGCTCAACCAACGTCTCCAGATCGCCCATGCCTAGAACCCTCGCGACGAACTTCCTCGGGCTGAACGGCTCCAGCTCGTCGACCCCCTCGCCGACGCCGATGAACTTCACCCTAGCCCCCGTCTTAGCTATCGCGGCGAGCGCCCCGCCTCCCCTAGCCGTGCTGTCCATCTTGGTTATAACCACGCTGTGTATCGGGACGTACTTCATGAACGCCTCGGCCTGGGCGGCGGCCTGCCGGCCCACGGTGGCGTCCACCACGAGCATAACCTCGTCGGGCTTCACGGCGTCGTATATGGCCTTCACCTCCTCCAGCAACGTCTGTTCGTTCCTGTGGCGGCCCGCCGTATCTATCAAGATCAGATCAACGCCCTTCAGCCTCTCTAGGCCGCGCCGCGCTATCTCCACGGCGTCTTTCCCCTCCCTCTCGCCGTAGAACTGGGCCCCTATCTTCTCGGACAGCTGCTTGAGCTGGTCGTAGGCCGCCGGCCTGATGGTGTCGGTCTCGACGAGGCCCACCTTAGTCCCGCGTTTCATATAGAAGAGGGCTATCTTGGCGGCCGTCGTCGTCTTGCCGCTGCCCTCAACGCCGAGCAACATCACCACGTAGGGCCTCTTGGGCAGCTTGAGATCAGGCTCGGCCTCCCCTCCGAGGAGCTTAACGAGCTCTTGATATATGATATAAACGACGAAATCCTTAAGGGGTATCCCAGGAGGAGGCCTCTCCTCCCTTATCCTTTTGATCGCCGCGTCGGTGAAAGACTTGACGAGATCAAGGGGCACATCCGCCTTCAACAAAGACCGCTGAAGCTCCCTAGAGATCTCGGAGAGAGTCTGCTCATCGATGTATTCAACCCCCTTGATCTTCTCCACCAACTTCGAGAACAGCTCGGTCAACGGCCTCACGAAGCTAGATGATCCACTTGTTATAAAGATATCGACGACACGAGGCGCCGGTATGTCGCTTCAGCGGAGACGTCCTCGCGTCCAGCGGTCGGAGCGCTAAAGGCGCCCGAGGATCGTCGTAGTTATGTAGGCTAGCAACAACGCGAGGAGTATCGAGGCCAGCGCCTTCAGGAAATCGCCTACCCTTATTATCCTAGTCCTCCGCGAGGCGGCGGCGCCGAGCAGAGTGCTGTAGGTCAACAACGTGAAGGACATAGGCACGTTGAAGGCCGTACCAAGCGCTGCGAGCAACGCGGCCGAGGCGCTGGCGGCCACGGCGCCGCTGAACGAGAAGGCGTAGAGCTTCACTATCCAGCGGGAGAAGCCCAGGCCTAAGTAGTTGCCTAGAACAATCGGTATCACCACATAGGGGTCCTTGGATACCACCGCTATGTTGTTCATGCCGAACATAAACGTGACGCCTATCAACGTCATATAGCCTAAGACGAGGGAAGGCCTCACCGCCCTGCCGGCCAGATACCCGGCTCCAAACGCCAACACGGGCGTCCCGAACCACAAGGCCAAGGACTCGGCCGTCAAGCCCTTGAGGGAATAAAGGAAGATAGAGATGGGCAGAGAGATCTTAGCTAAAGTAAAGGCGATATAGAACAACAAGGCCGTCAAGTACTCAAGGTCCTTGAACCTCAGGGGCGACATAGGCGATAGGAAGGTGCCCGCGGCCTCAGAAACGATGGCTATGGCCAAGGCCCTTCTAGGCGTTATCCCGCCCCAAGCGGAAGGCCCCAACACGACCAAGGCGTTGTTATAAACCAACGCGAAGATCAAGGCCAAAGTCAAGAGCTCCTCTACATAAGACATAGGACGCCGCCAAGCCCAGATATTAATAGGTTGCCTCGCCCCCACCTCTCCTCTCTACCCTCAAGCGTCTCCGGGAGCGCGGGCTGGTGCCATCACGTAAGGCGAGGCTAGCTCGGCCTCAACGTTATCTCGGCAGCCTCGCCGTTAATCGCCAGAACCGCGTATCCGCCTCTCTTCACCGCCTCGACCTCCCTCGCCCCGTCCACCTTAGCCCCCTCGACGGGCATGCCGTATATCGTGAGCTCCCTCACGAAGAGAGGTCGCGAAAACGATATTCTGCCCCCCTCGCTGACGGCCTCGACGCCGCCCAAATCGGCCCTCCCCTCGCCGAATACGAGCAGATCGTTGTCCGAGAGCGGCACGATAGACCCCTCCCTTATGTATATGGGCAAGTCGTGGGATGAATCCACCCAGCCCCGCCGCACCTCGCCCGTCCAATAGTCGGCCCATTCGGCCCCCCTCGGCAAATACACCTTCCTCCTCTCGGCTTGGGGGTATATTATCGGGGCGTAGAGCACGGCCCTCCCCAGCATGTACTCGTCGTCTATCATGTAGGTGTCCTCGTCGTCTTGGAACTCGTAGAACAGCGGCCTTATTATGGGGTGGCCCCTCTCGTGGGCCTCCCTGGCCAGGAGGTACATATAAGGCAGGAACTTATACCGCACGGAGATGGCCTCCTTGACCTTCTCCTTGTAGTAAGACGGCAGATATATCGGCTCGACGTCTACGCCGTCGGGGGCCTTGTGGGTCCTAAACAGCGGGAAGAACAAGGCCAATTGGAACATCCTCGTCAACATCTCCGGCGAGTTGTCTATCTCCCTCTGGTTCCGCCCCTGGAATCCGCCTATGTCTATCCCGACGAGGGGGACGCCGGATATGGACAAGCCGAGGACGAGCTGGAGCTGAAGCCTCATTTGGTCCCACGACGGCGTGTTGTCGCCGGTCCACACGAAGGCGTATTTCTGGATGCCTGCGTACCCCGACCTGGAGAGTATAAAGACCTCGTCCCTCCCCGCCTTCTTGAACCCCTCGAAGGTGGCCATGGCCTCGTAGTAGGGATAGGCGTTTCTTATCTGCGGGTGTGGGATCCTCCTCCCCTTGAATACGTGGACCACGTTGTCGGGGAACCTCAAGTACTCCTTGAGGTCCCCCAGCTGGACCGGCAGGCCCCTCAACGCCTCGCGCAGGTGGTGAACTCTGCTGAAATCCGTCGGCTCGTTCATGTCCAGCCATATGCCGTCCACGCCTTGGGAGAGCCACTTGGCCACGAGGCCGCTCCACCACTCCCTGACGTCCTCCCTGAAGAAGTCGGGATAGACGCAGTTCCCCGGCCAGAGCCTCCCCACGAACAGCTCCCCCGTGTCCAGCTCGCAGTACTTCCCGATGCCCGACACGAAGACCTCGTAGTTTTGATCAGCCCTAACGCTGTGGTCCACTATGGTTATGACCTTAACGCCGCGGGAGTGGAGCTCCTCGATGAACCTCCTGGGGTCGGGGAACCTCTCCTTGTTCCACGTGAAGATCTTGTAGGAATCCATGTGGTCGATGTCGAGGAACACGGCCGCGACGGGGAAGCCCTCCCTCCTCAGCTCGTCCACCAGCTCTATTATCTTGTCCTGCGGGTAGTAGCTGTATCGGGATATCATGTAGCCGAAGGCCCACATGGGCGGCAGGAAGGGCCTCCCCGTGAGCTCCGTGTACCTCTCGACGACCTTCTCTATGGTCGGCCCCTCGAATACGTAGAGCTCGAAGCCCCTCTCGGGCACCTTTATCTTGATCTTTCCATAGTCCTCGAACCCCACGTCGAAGACCACCTCGGAGGCCGAGTTGACGAAGTAGCCCGTCGCGGCCCCGCCCCTGACCGAGATCATGAAGGGGATGCTGACGTAGAGCGGGTCGTGGAACTTCTGGTAGACGCCCGGGTCCGTGTTGTTCATGACGTACCTCTTCCTCCTCCTGTCCAGCTCGGCCGCCTTCTCGCCGAGGCCTAGGACGTGCTCCCTAACTCCCAAGTCCTTCTCCACGACGATGTACCTCCCCTCGTCGTAGATCCTCAGCCCGAAGTCCTCCGGCCTTTTGGATGACTTCCTGCCCTTGAACCCGAAGTCGACGGGCGGAAGCGGTTCGTTAACCTCGATCTTGTAGATGCCGTCGGCCTCCTCTACCCTCACCAACACAGCTCAGGAATAGCTCCCCCAGATAAGCCTTGCTCCGGAAAAAGCTTTATTTGGCGTATCGACCGCGGGATCGATGAGGAGGGACTTCCTACTGGCCTCTTGGCTCTTCGGCTTCGCCAACAGCCTCTCGGCGCCGCTGTTGGGGCTCTACATCTACGTCAACTCGTCGGTGGAGGAGACCTTGAGGTTCTTGCTGGCCAGCTCTGCCTTCATCCTGGCGGGATACGTGGCGGTCGGGTATCTAGCGGCTCTCCGCAACAACGCCGCCACCTACATCAAGTTGGGCATAGGGCTCTACATCGCGTTCTACTCGCTTCTGCTCATCCTGGGCGCGCGGGTCGTCGAGGTTCTGCCCCTCGTCGCCGCGTTGTACGGCCTGGCCCAAGGGTTCTACTGGTGCGGCTGGGACGTCGTGTTCTACCACGTCCCCGACAAGCTCCGCTTCTTCAATAAGTCCTTCTACCTAGGCCTCGCTACGAACTTCGCATCGCCGGCAATTTACGGCGCGGTCCTCTCGGCGCTTCGCGGCGCCGGATACGGCGTCTTGTTCCTCGCAACCAGCGCGCTCCTCGCGTTGGCGCTTCTCCTGATGGAGGACGTGAGGATCTCGGCGAGGGTAGACGTGAGGAGCGCCGTCTTGGTCGTAAAAGACGACGGGAGGTACAGAGCCACCATGACGGCCTTGACGCTGGTCGGCGGGGCCAACTACGTCCTGGGGAGCCTCAACGCCATCTTGCTCTACCAAGCCACGGGCTCCTACCGCGGCTTCGCGCTGACGAACTACGCGCTGACGGCAGCCTCCGCGGCCTCGGTGTTCGCGCTGCGGGATAGGCTTGTGCACAAGATAGGCCCACGCCGCTTGGTCGCGGCTTCGGCGGCGGCGTTGCTCGCCTCGGGCGCGTCGTTGCCGCTGGGATTACCCCTGATCTATCTAGTGGCCTACTACGTGACGTCGCCACTTATATATCCTGTTATAGATGTATACAACTGGGACGCCATGGACGAAAGCCGCTTGATGGACTATCTGATAAATAGGCAGATAATGTTGAACGGCGGGAGGATCTTGTTCTCCCTCTCCGAGGCCTTGCTCGCCGGGTCGGCGGGCGTCGGAGCCGCGCTGGGGCTACCGCTCATATTCGCCGCCTCGCTCATCTTCTCCAGGGGCGGCCCGTCAAAAGCTCGATGACCCTCCTGTCCACGACCCTCTCGACGTAGAAGACCTCGTAGTCCGTCTCGAAGAACCTCCTTATGAACTCGGCGTCGAAGTGCTTGAACTGCGACTCGTGTCTCTTTATGGCCTCCAGCTTGATGGCCTTGTACTCGCCGACGTCCACGAGGATCCTCCTCCCGAGGGCGGCTTGGTATCTCCTATATCTCGCGGGGTGCCTGGAAGGCTCGGGGGGCCAGACGAGGTAGCTCAGCTCGTTGGCCCTCAGCCCCGCCTTCTTGACGGCGAGCTTAGCGACGCGGGCCCCCGCGTGGTGATCCACGTGGGCGTCGAAAGACGCGGGGTAGATCAAGAGGTCCGGCCCTATCGCCTTGAGCAACTCGGCGAGCCTCTCCGAGGCCTTCCGCGCGTAGAACCTCAGCCTCTGGTCGGGGTAGTCCAGGAAGAAGGCGTTCTCGGGCCTTATGCCGAGGACCCTCAACGCCTCCAAGGCCTCCCTCCGCCTCCTCACGGCCAGCTGGACCCCCCTCTCCTCCGGGTTGGGGGATCCCTCCCTTCCATCGGTTAAATACACGACGAAGACGTCGTGGGACCTCGAGAGCTTGGCCAACGTGCCGCCGGCGGCGTCGGTCTCGTCGTCGGGGTGGGGGGCGACGTGTAGCACCTTCACGCATTTATCTCGTATACAGAATAAATACGTGGTGCGCCTCACCTCGAGCGACAAGGAGGCCGGGGTCCCGCTGGGCGGCATCGGCGCTGGGAAGATCGAGATAAGCAACAAGGGCAGGTTGATAAACTTGACGATCGCCAACAACTGGTCCTTCCCAATAAGGGAGATGCCGGGCTTCCACGTCTTCGTCCTCCCCGACGACGGGGAGCCCTTCTTCCTGCAGAGCGAGCTCATATTCCTAGAGCTCAACAAGCTCGCGGTGCCCCTCGAGTACGAGGGGAGGTACCCCTTCGCCGTCTTGAGGGGCGGGAGGAGCGGCGTGAGGGCCGAGCTCGAGGCCTTCTCGGCGTTGATACCGGGGGATCTGAGGGACTCCTCGCTGCCGGCCGTGGGGCTATCGGTGAAAGTCGGCGGGAGCAAGTCGGGCCTCGTGGCCATCTCGGCGGGCAACATAGTCGGGGTGAGCAAGATAGGGAGGTACAACGAGGAGTTGAGGAACGGGATAAGGATGAGGAACGCCAAGGCCAACGACCTCGACCCCTACAACGGCGAGGTGGTCCTCGTCGCCGAGAGGCCCAAGGCCGTGGTGAGGCAGTACAACTTCCACGTGAGCAGAGGCCTCGAGAAGACGCTGAGGTTGCGGAGGCTAATAGAGAACGAAAAGCCCTGGAGGGACCTAATGGAGGGGAGGATGCCCGAAAGCGACGCGGGGGAATCCGCCGGAGGCTACTACCTGCCCGCGGGGATGGTCGTCAGCGAGTACGAGGAGGGGGAGGAGGTCAAGTTCGTCCTCGCTTGGTACTTCAACAAGCCGTGGGTCTACTACCCCTACAAGCACTACTACTCCAACTTCTTCCCAAACGCCGAGGAGGTCGCCGACTACTTCCTGGAGAACTTCGAGGAGCTGAGGGCCGGGACCAGGAGGTGGCAGGAGGAGCTGGTGGACCCCGCGCTCCCGGAGTGGCTGAGAGACGCGATAATAAACAGCACGTACATCTTGTCCTCGAGCACTTGGCTCGACGAGAGGGGGAGGTTCGGCATATTCGAGGGGACCCAAGTGGGCCCCATGTTGTCGACAATAGGAGGCGTCTGCTACGAGGCGGGGTCCCTGCCGGCGGTCTTGATGTTCCCCGAGCTCGAGAAGTCCACGATACTGCAGTTCGCCGCGGCCATGAGGGAGGACGGCTACGTCCCCCACGACCTGGGGATCTACTCCCTCGACGCGCCCTCGGACGGAACCACGGCGCCCCCCAAGTGGAAGGACACCAACGCCACCTTCGTCCTAATGGTCTACAGGTACTACCTCAGGACGAGAGATGCGGAGTTCCTGAGGGCCGTGTACCCCTACGTCGAGAGGGCCGTGGAGTGGATGATATCTAGGGATAAGGACGGGGACGGGCTGCCGGAGCACGAGGGGTCTGGGGATCAAGGATACGACGAAGTCCCCATGGAGGGCGTCAGCAGCTACGTCGCGACGTTGCACATAGCCGCGCTGGAAGCCGCGGCGAAGATAGCCGAGGCCCTGGGGAGAGACGCCTCGCGCTACTCGGCGCTGTTGGCCAAGGCCAAGGCCTCCTTGATGAGGCTGTTCGACGGGAGGAAGTTCATCCCCTGGACGGGCAAGCCCGACCACCACAACGCCGTGTTCCTAGCCCAGATATTCGGCCAGTGGTGGGCCCACCTCCTGGATCTAGACGACGTCGCCGATAGGAGGGCCGTGCTCAGCGCCTTGGACGAGATGTATAGAGTAAACGGACACGCCTCGAGGTACTGCACGCCCAACATGGCCAAGGAGGGCGAGAGCCTCGACGACTTAGACGAGCAGCTAACCTCGTCGTGGCCCAGGCTGGTGTTCGCGATGTCAGCCCTAGCCTACGCCATGGGGAAGAGGGAGTGGCTGGAGCTCGCCAAGAAGGAATGGGACAACCTAGTCGAGAAGGGACTGGCGTGGAACCAGCCCTCGCTCATACACGCCCGCGACGGGAACCCCGACAGCCCGTTCCTAGACCACTACATAGGCAGCGCGGCCCTCTGGAGCTTCACATATAAATACGCGCTGGCGCGCCTCGGCGCGTAGCCCCAGGCGCCCATGGACTTGTAAACTGTGCGGGAGGAGCAGCCCCACCACCTCCAGCCACGGAGTCTGCGTGGACCGCCTCAGGCACAAGCCGCGCGAGGCCGAAGGAAGAAGGTCCTAATACCTATATACACGCCCCTTCAAGGCCTCTGCAATTAGCGGAGATACCATCAGCGATACCGCTCCTCGGCTGAACTTAAATTCTTCCTCATCACGATGTTGGCCTCTATGGTTGCCGGCCAACGGTAGCCAGTCCGCTATGCGTTGTCGCTTCAATGTAATATAAATCAGATCTTTAGGGGCAATACGGAGCCGTAGCCTAGCTCTGAAAGGTAACCCTCGCCAATTGAAGGCCTCTTAAGCGCTACAACTACGCCCGGCGCCAGCGCCGGGTACAAGGGCCTTCTCTCTCTGCAGACCTCCGAGAAGCCCAAGCCCCATTGAACCACCGGCACCTTATGCGACAGCCCCCACCCTCCTCTCCGGTCGTAATCCAGCAAGCCCAATGGCTCGACCCCATCCGGCGGGCGGCCCTCCGGCATCAACAGCGGCGAGATGACCAGCGCGGTACCCTCGGCGGCCTCGACCGGCGGCTTTTCCTCCTTAATTTCTACCAATGCCAGCCTCCCCTCTCCTCCCAGCTTCGCAAGGCCGCCCTTGAGGGAGACCTCAGCATCTACGTAGTAGACGAATTCGGCGCTTTCGGCGAGGTACGTAGCGGCGTATAAAAGGCCTGGGATCGCCGTTTTGCCCTCGCCTAGGGCCAAGCCTATCCTCCTCACGGTCTTGACGCCCCTCCGCTCTCCGAGGCCGCCTCCTGGCCTCAGCTCCGCGAGCACGTCGTCGCCTATCTGCACGTAGGTCCTCCCCTCGGCTACAATCAGCGGTCCCCATATCCGCCTCACGCCCAAGGCCTCGGCGAGGGCCTTCAGCTGCTTCTCGGCCCGCTCAGTCGACGTCTGGGCGTCGGGGCACTGCATGACGACGCCCTTGAGGGAGCCCAAGGCGCCCAGTAAGGTGGACGGCGGAGGCGCCGGCCAAGCCCGATCCCTAGCCACGACGCCCGGCGACGACAGCGGTCGAGCTGCAACGCGCGCAGGCCCCAGCGGCCTTACCACAACTCTGACCCAAGTCATGCCCACTCCCTCAACGCCTTAAGCAGTTCGGCCACGTTATTCCAGCGATCCCATAAATCGCCTCTAATGGGCGCGTTGAACAACGCCTCGAGGTCGGCGACTATGGCCTCGTCTTGCGTATTGCGGCGGGCTATGTATTTAAGGAGGTCCCTCAAGGCCCCTTCACACGAGCTACAGTCGCCGCCCCCCTCGACGGCCCTCTCTAGGTCATACGGGAGGTTTCTGCTGAGCTCGCGGAGCCTGTAGGCGCAAGCCAGCCTCTTCATGATCCCCACATCCCTCACCTTGGCGAAACCGAGGTGGCCTACAGACGTCGACACGGCGAGGGCGTCTTTCCCCGCCACGATATCCTTAGCCGCCTCCAGGAGCTTAAACGCCTCGTCGACCTCCACAGCCATGAAGTCGGTGACGGCGTGGGCCGCCCTCACCGAATAGCTCCTTCCATACGCGGCAGGCGCTGGGATCAAGTACTTGCCCACCTCGTGGAAGCCGCCGTTCCCCTCCCAGCTTTTCCGGCTCTCCTCCACCAAGTCGAAGGCTCTGTGGAGCGGGACGAAGGCCAGCAAGTCGTCGCCGCCCGAGAAGACCACCTCGCCCTTATGTTTAGACACGAGCGCGGCGTCTTTCAGCGCTGTGAGCATCAACGAGGCTGAAAGCGCGGAGTAGTAGGCGGGCGAGGGGACGTAGTAATGTACATCGATCCCCGCCTCCCTCACCTCCTCAGCTCCTCTGCACTCCGAATCCCTAAGGCTCTGGGCCCTGGCCACAAGCTCTTCGAACTTTCTACGATCCTCCTCCCACCTCTTCCTGTCGCCTTCAACGACTTCCTCGGCGGGAGGCTCCAGCCGATGCGGCACGCAGCCCGAGTTGACCAGCCCTATCCAGTCGCCGTCGGCTCTCACCACCGCGTACATCAAGGTGGGCGGCGGCAAGTCGCTACAGCTCCGGACCCTCCTGCCGCACCGCGACGGCGCCTCCGCCAGCAACTTGTCGGCGGCCTCGGACGAGCCGAACACAACCTCCGCATCGCCTCCGTCCACGATTAGTTCAACCCTCTCCCGGAGGTCGGGACATCCATCGAAATACCCCTCCTCGAAGTGGGCCCTAAGAGCCACGGTCTCCACCGACTCGATTTTATTCCAGAGACGATAATAAAGCGCTCTTTTCAACAAATCCACCGGGCCCAGGGCTTCCTTCGGCTTAAACACCTTCTTCAACTCGCCGAGCTCAGAGGGCGAGACGCCCAAATCCGCCAGCACCTTCTTCGCCTCATCGTCGAAGTCGAGCACGCCGTTTATGAAAGCGCCCGAGAGCTTAAGCACGGCGGGCTGGTCTGGGTCAAGGGAGCTGTGGAGCCAAACGCCGTCGTAGAGCTTCTCGAACTTCGGCACGCCCCCGCGCTCAAACCACGACACAGCCCGCGGAACCGCCACCTTCCTCTTCACAGCCTTCATCAAAGCGGCGAAGATCATCCTCTCCGGCTCTACGCCCAAGGCATCGCCGAGAGCCTTGGCCTCCCCCAAGGCCTCGTCCACACACACGGCCCGCACCCTCACCGGGAGGTACCTAGACGGAGCGTTGGAGAAAGCCCTCTTCAAGATATTGGAGACGATCCCAGCCGGGTTGCCGCGGCCGCACAGCGGGAGGCCCCCTCCCGCGCCCCCCTCGGCGAAGTCCTTGATGGCGGCAAGCGCCGCCTCGAAGCGCCCCTCCACCTTCTCCACATCGTCACGCGGCAGGAGGAG
>CAYFGI010000001.1:107591-116654 GCA_964342785.1 uncultured Thermoproteaceae archaeon | reverse complement strand
TCGGCTCCAACTCCCTAAGCGAATGCTCAGTATGGGGGAGACTCACAGGAGAGGCGGCGGCTAAATACGCCATGGAGGCGCCTACGCCTACAGCTGATGAGAAATATATCAAGATGGCGCAGGAGGAGGAGGCAAGGATATTCGACAAGCTTCTACACAAGGAGACCAACGGCATCTCGGTCTATGAGCTTAAGGGCCGTCTTCAGGACACCATGGAGGCGCACTTCGGTCCCTTTAGGCAAGAATCTACGATGAAGGAGGGAATACCGAAGCTCCATAAGATAAGGGAGGACTTCTCGAGGGTGAGGATAGAGGATGGGAGCCGCATCTACAACCAGAACCTAAAAGACGCGTTGGAGCTAGACGGCATGATAGACGTAGCGCTGGCCGTGGCCTACGGCGCCCTCGCCAGGCAAGAATCGAGAGGAGCCCACTATAGGTTGGATTATCCCAAACGTGACGACGTGAACTGGCTGAAGCACACGCTCGCTTTCTTCAACGGAGGACAACTGCAGCTATCGTACATACCCGTGAGGATAACCAAGTGGACTAAGTTCGAGGAGAGGAAGTACTAGGCTATGCCGGCTCTGACTGTCAGGGTCAAAAGATTCGACGGGAAGAAGAGCTGGTGGCAAGAGTACAAAGTTGATATAAAATCGCGTAAGATCAGCGTTCTCGACGTGTTGCTTAAAATTAAGGAGGAGCAAGACCCAACTCTTGCAGTACGGTATTCTTGTCGTATGGCTATATGCGGCTCCTGCGGGATGGTGATAAACGGAGTTCCACGCCTTGCCTGCCAGACCCTTTTGACGGAGATCAAGGATGACGTGATAACCGTGGAGCCCATGTGGAACCACAGAGTCATAAAGGACCTCGTAGTGGATACCGAGCCTAACTTCGAGAAGCTAAGACAGGTCAAGCCATACATAATACGCGACCTCAAGGAGCTGTATGAATCCGATAAGGAGTTCGGCCAGAAGCCGGAGGATCTGGAGAAGTACTACAACTTCGCCTACTGCATCGAGTGCGGCCTCTGCATGGCCGCGTGCCCCGTGGTGGCCACAAACCCGAGATTCCTCGGGCCCATGGCGCTGGCCGCCGCATACCGCTGGTCCGCCGATAGCAGAGACCAGGGCTGGCCGATACGTGCAAAGATAGTCGATACAGACGAGGGCGTCTGGTCTTGCCACCTGGCCTACACGTGCTCGGCGGTGTGCCCCAGAGGCGTCGACCCCGGCTTCGCGATACAGTTAGTAAAAGCGGCGTTGATGAGAAGAGCCAAGAGGCTATGAACGATCAACGAAGTCCAAATATAAATGTCAACGATATACATAATGTCATGAAGGCAGGTAAAGGCGCAGGAGAGTGGTTTAGAGTTATAAACTATGAACGTATCTACTTTACTATACAAAGGATTAGTGGACTATATATGTTCTTCTATTTGATATTTTATAGAGTTATTTTCGATGCATTTGTAAGCCCAGCCTTTGTTTCCAGCTTCGACGAAACCATAGCCGGCAAGGTGCTCGCCGCCTTGTTCCTAGTGTTTCTCGCCTTCCACGGCCTTAACGGCTTCAGGATCATGTTGATAGAGTTCGGCATAATAAGAGGATGGCCCCTCAGACACCCCATAAAGAACGTGCCGGGCCTCCGTAGGTCTAGAGGCCACCTCGTATATAACATACTGATGATAATAGTGGCGATAGCCGCCTTGGTGTACCTACCGTACCTAGTGGCGTTCGGCGCTGTGTTTAGGCCATGAGCGAGGGAACGATACGCCTGGCCTTTCTGCTGTTGGCGCTTTACGTCATAATAATGATAGGCGTGGTGTTCTTAGTGCTTTTGCCCATGTATGTGCCGCTCTCCGAGGTCCTAAGCTCCAATCCGATCACAGTATACCCGGAGGGCGTGGCTAAGGTTAATCCAACGCTTAAGATCCTCGAGGCATCCATAGCGGCGGCGTGGAGCACCCACGGCATACTGGGCTTCAGGAGGTTTCTATCCGACTTGACCAAGACAAGGAGAGGCATGAAGGCGGTTAACTGGCTGACGGTCGCCCTGATAGTAGTAATAGTGCCGATAGTGATCTACGCCATAATGATCATATAGGCAAGCCCCTTAGGACGTTCAATTTTTAAAGGATAAGATAGAAACTATTGTGCGTTTTAACGAGAGGGCAGCTGGCGCAGTAGTGTATCTACTGAGGGAGAGGCCTCTGTACTTAGTGTTACATAATAAGTTCGGCTGGGATTTCCCGCATGGATTGATAAAGGAGTATGAATCCGATATCGCGGCGGCCTTGAGGGAAATATATGAAGAGACGCATTTGAAGGTAGATCTAATGCCGGGATTCGCTGAGCGCGTAGTGATAAGGTTCTCTAGACGAGGGAGGACGATATACAAAGAGATAGTGATGTATCTAGCGAGGGCATACACCGAGGAAGTACAATTATCGAAAGAACACGATAGTTACGCTTGGCTTGATTATGAGGATGCCCTAGATAAACTATCTAGAGATGAGATGAGACGCGTCCTCATAAAAGCTAATAATTTCATAAAATCTGTTATACGAGCTAGATGAAGCTCAGCATAGTGCTGAGGGCGGATCTCTCTATGTCTTGCGGCAAGGCTGCGGCCCAAGCGAGCCACGCCGCGGTGGAGTGTACGCTCAAGGCGCTCAACTCGGCGAAATGGAGGAAATGGGCTGAGCAATGGCTAGAGGAAGGCCAGAAGAAGATCGTGCTGGCTGCCTACAGCCTAGAGGAGATACTGGAATTAGAAGCCAAGGCGAGATCGTTGGGCCTCCCCGCGGAGGTGATAAGAGACGCCGGTCTCACGGAGGTGCCGCCCGGCACCGTGACGGCTCTCTGCGTAGGGCCTGCACCGGACGAAATAGTCGATTCCGTGACGGGTCGGCTCAAGCTCTATAAGTAGCTTTCTTGATGTATATATCGACTTTGATATCCTCAACATCCCATTGTTTCATGTAGAAATCCCCCGGCCCCTTACCTAGCTCGAGCTTCACTGCCCTCACCTCGTTCGCTATGTACTTCTTGGCGTATTCGACGGCCTTTTTGAGCTCCTCATTGGTGGAATCTATATATACTTCTATATAATCGCTGACGGAGAGGTCGGCCTCTTTCCTCATGACCTGTATCCTCCTCACGAGCTCTCTGGCCAAAGCCTCATAATAGAGCTCAGGCTCCAGCTTAGCGGGCACGCAGATCTTAACACCGTTTTCCTCATGGGATATCCAGCCCTCCGGGCATTCGCCCTCTTCTACGGACTTGGCGTTGGCTAGATAGGCCAACAAGCCGGCGTATTTGGCTGCCCTCGGCGCGCCTTTTATCACGAGCTTGGAGATAGGCCATCTGAGCTTTATGCCGGCTTTGTTCCTCGCCTCGGCGGCTATCGAGAAGGCCTTAAACAACTCGTCGAACGCCGCGAGCAGCCCCTCGTCGATCGGGCCAGGCTCTGGATACTGCGCGAGATGGACGGACTCTGCCGCGTCCGGCTCGTATTTCTTGACGAAGTTCTGCCATAGGTACTCTGCTATATGAGGCACGAAGATCCCGCCTATCACTAGGACGTCTTTAAGGACTTTGAACAACACGGCATACGCCGCGTATTTATCCTCGGTGGGCTCCTCGCTCCAGACCCTCCTCCTCAGAAGCCTTATGTACCTATGGCTCAACGTCTCCACAACGAAATCGACCCAAGCTTTAGCCGCCTCGTGTATCTCGAAGGCCTCCATGTGTTGCGCTACCTTCTTAGCCAACAAACTGGCCGCTGAGAGCAACCACCTATCTTCATCCAACGCCTTGCTTAAGTAAGCCTCTAATGTGTGCTTCCTAGGGCTAAATCCGTCGAGCTTCATGTAGGTATCGGCGAACTTCACCACGTTCCACAATATGTTCAGTTGGCTGACCGCGAACTTTATCTCATCGGGGTCGAAGTTTAGCGCCTCCCATGGCGCGGCCTTGGTGAGCAGATAGAGCCTGACTGGGTCAGCCCCGTATTTGCTTAGAAGATCCTTGGCCCAAACCACGTTGCCCTTGCTCTTAGACATCTTCTGGCCTTGCTTATCTAGAATATGCCCTGTTATCAATATCGATTTATAGGGAGCCCTGTCCATATACACCATAGAGGTGGCGAGTAGAGAGTAGAACCAGCCTCTCGTCTGGTCGATGGCCTCCGTGACCCAGTCGAAAGGATAAAGCGAGGTCCACAGCTCCTTGTTGCGCTCGCCGTCAACTGCCGCCACCCAAGCTATGCCGGAGTCCATCCAGACGTCGGCTACGTACGGCTCCCTCACCCATCTATCGCAATCAGGAGTCGATATCTCCACTTGGTCTATCCAAGGCCGGTGTACTAACCAGAAGTCGTCTACCGGCGGAAGCCTCTTGGCAAGCGCCTTAAGCTCGTCGAGACTACCGACAACGAGTATCCTGCCGTCCTTCTGGCAACGCCATATGGGCAGAGGAGTCCCCCAGAATCTGCTCCTGCTGATGTTCCAATCTCTTGCGTTCTTGACGAAATCATCGAACCTATACCTCAACTTCTCGGGATAGATCCTCACCTTCTTGAGCTCTTCATACATCTCGTCCCTGATCTTGGAGATCTTGATGAACCATTGGCGATCAGCCCTCAGCACGAGCTTGGTCCCGCAACGCCAGCAGTGCGGATATTCGTGCTTTATCGTCGTCTTGTAGACCAAGAGCCCCCTCTCCTTAAGGTCGTCGATAACCTTCTTATCGACGTCGAAAACATACATGCCAGCATATTTGCCTCCGAGCTCGTTGTATATCCCGTTTATCTCCACGCTGTTGGTGACCTTTATGCCGAACTTCTGGGCCAGCTCGAAGTCCTCAGGGCCGTGGCCGGGCGCTATATGGACGAGCCCAGTGCCTTGTTCCAACGTCACGAAATCAGCCGGATATACTTGGTGCGGTCTCGTCGTCCTTTCGGGGACTAGATCGGCGAGAGGATGGACGTAGCGCATCCCGGCGAGCTCCGCCCCCCTCCTAATCTCGACTATACGCCACTCCTTCACGCCGAAAAGTTGCATCAACGAGGGAACCAACTTCTCCGCAAGCCACCAGTACTCCCGCTTACCTTCGATAGAAACCTCGACCTTCGCGTAGCTGTATTCGGGATGCACCGCCACGGCCTCGTTGTCCACGATAGTCCACGGAGTCGTCGTCCACACGACTAGGTACTCATCGTCTCTGCCCTCCACCTTGAACTTCACGTAAATAGACGGATCCTCCCTCTCGGCGTATCCCAAATCCACCTCGTGGTCGCTCAACGAAGTCTCGCAACGCGGGCAGAACCACAAGACCTTGTAGTCCTCGGCGAGGAGCCCCCTCTCGTGCGCCCTCTTTATTAGCCTCCAAGCATATTCGATGTAGCGCGGTCTCCTCGTCTGGTAGGCGTTCTTGAGATCCAGCCATAGGCCCAGCCTCCTCGTGCCCCACTCCTCCCAGAAGGACAGGTAGTAATCGACCAGCTTGTTGCACTCCTCGGAGAATTTAGCCACGCCGAACTTCTCTATGTCCTTCTTGCTCTTAAGGCCTTGCCTCTGCTCCACCTCAAGCTCCACGGGCAGGCCTTGCATATCCCAGCCGCCCTGCGCCCAGACCGAGTAGCCTCTGGATCTCCAGAAGCGTAGCACCACGTCCTTGTAGGTCCTGCCCCTTATGTGGCCCACATGGGGGAAGCCGTTCGTGGTGGGAGGTCCCTCTAAGAAAGTGAACTTCTTGCCGTTGGGGTTAAACGCCCTCCACTTCTCCTCGATCTTATTTTCGTCCCAGAACTTCCGCACCTCGTCTTCTACCTTCAACGCGT
Organism: uncultured Thermoproteaceae archaeon; assembly: GCA_964342785.1. Taxonomy (GTDB): domain Archaea; phylum Thermoproteota; class Thermoprotei; order Thermoproteales; family Thermoproteaceae; genus Thermoproteus. Next base: position 110,807 of record CAYFGI010000001.1, on the reverse strand, counting down.
TGTAATTAGACATCACGAAATCCCCGGCATAGCTTCATCATTTAAAGTTATTTTAAGCTTGTCTGCTCTCCAAAACGCGGTTTTATTCCACGAAACTGTGTAGGAAACACCTTATACCCATGCACCTACAGTTCGTGTACGATGTGGCGTTGATCCACCCTCCCAGCGTCTACGACTTCCGGAAACTCGGCTATCCCGTCGTAGCTCCTATAAGTGACGTCATACCGTCGCGGCCTGTTTTCGATATGTACCCAGCCGGGTTCTTATCGCTTGCTTCCTACCTCGAGGAGCGCGGGGTGAAGGTCGGTTTGTTCAACCTGGCGGCCCTCATGCTTATAGATGAGAGCTTCGACGTTCCCAGCTTCTTGAGATCTATCAAGGCCCGTATATATGCAATAGATCTACATTGGCTGGTCCACGCCCAAGGCGCGATCGAGATCGCCAGGATGATAAAAAGGATCCACGAGGCCCCGGTGGTGCTCGGCGGGCTCTCCGCGACGTACTACTGGCGCGAGATCTTGGACAACTACAGCTGGGTCGACTACGTAGTGCTCGGCGATACCGCGGAGCCCGCCTTATATTATTTGTATGAATCGTTGACGGGAAACAAGCCCCTCACGGAGGTGCCCAACTTGGCGTATAGAGCTCCGGAGCCTAGGGCGAACAAGGTATTCGCCCCCTGTAATCTCGACGAGTTTAGGCCTAAATACGACCTGTTTACGCGCGTAGTCGCGAGGAGCGGCGTGTTGCCGGCGTTGCCCTGGGCTGATTTCTTCAAGAACCCCATAGCGGCGATAATAACGTATAAAGGATGTCGTTATGATTGCATAGCTTGCGGCGGGAGCCGTTACGCCTATAGAAAGCTCGGCAGAATATGTCTCGGCGTCAAGAGCGTAAATACAATCCTTGAGGAATTCAAGGAAATAGTAGAAAGGTTGAAAGCCCCAGTGTTTTTCGTCGGCGATCTGCAAGTATTAGGACGACGCTATGTGGAGAAGCTATTGAATCTCCTACGCGAGGAGAAATCCGATGCGGAACTTATATTCGAGTTCTTCACGCCGCCTCCACTGGATCTATTGAAGATATACAGATCGTCGAGCGATAGAGTATACCTCCAGATATCCCCCGAGGATCCCGACGAGGAGATAAGGATGAGATACGGCAGGCCCTACCCGAACGAATCATTGTTTAAATTCGCTAAAAACGCATCTATGTTTGAACGAGTGGATTATTACTTCATGATAGGACTTCCAGGGCAGAGACCTGGGCGATCGCTGGGGGCGTTCTTCAAGGAGCTATATAAAATCGGCGGAGGCAAAGCGAACGCGTTCGTAGCGCCGCTTGCGCCGTTTGTGGATCCCGGAAGTCTCGCCTTTGAACAACCCGAGAGGCACGGGTACAAGCTGTTGGCCAAGACCTTGGGGCAACACGCCGAGCTCCTCCTCCAGAAGCCCTGGTATAAAATGCTGAACTACGAGACGGACGTAATGGACAGAGAAACCATAGCCCGCGCCACCTACGACGCAGCCTACGACCTCGCGAAGGCCAAGGTCGAGCTGGGCCAGCTCGAGCCGGAGTTCCTCGAGGAGCTCAAGGCGGCTCTCGAAAGGCTCGAGGGGCCTGTGGCCGATAAGAGGGATCTCTATCCGCCATCGAGCGAGCCCCTTAAGCCTAAGCTATACGCCGAGCTCTTCGGCCATAACTTTTAATGGTGAATTAGAAAAACTGTTTATGTCTTGGAGAACCGCCATAACGATCGCCGGCCTCGACTCGGGCGGCGGCGCCGGCATACATGCGGACATAAAGACGTTCGCGGCGCTCGGAGTCCACGGGACGACGGCCTTGACGTGCGTCACGGCCCAGAACACCTACGAGGTTAGGGCGGTGCAGTGCTTGCCGCGCGACATGGTGAGGGCGCAGGTAATGGCCGTCTGGGACGACATGGGGATAGACGCGGGCAAGACGGGCATGTTGGGGACGCGGGAAATAATCGAGGAGGTGGCCTCGGTAGTGGGCAAGCTGGGCTTCCCCCTAGTCGTCGACCCAGTCATGGTGGCCAAATCCGGCGCCCCCCTCATATCGGAGGACGCCATGGAGGCCTTGGCCAAGAGGCTCCTCCCGGTCGCCAAGGTGGTGACCCCCAACAGATACGAGGCCGAGAGGCTGACGGGCATGAAGATATCGAGCGTAGAGGACGCCAAGAGGGCCGCGGAGAGGATCCACAAGGAGATGGGGAGCGAGATAGTGATAGTCAAGGGCGGCCATCTGGATACACAAGACGCGGTAGACGTCGTGTACATAAACGGGACCTTCCACGAGCTGAAGACGCCGCGTTTGGACCCCCGCGCCACGCACGGCACGGGTTGTTCCTTCTCGGCGGCCATAGCGGCCGGGCTGGCCAAGGGCGAGGAGCCCCTGGAGGCCATAAAGACGGCCAAGGAGCTGATATATATCGCCATAAAGTACGGAGTGCCCAAGGGCAAGGGCCATTGGCCCGTCAACCCGACGGCTTGGCTCGAAATACCCGCCGAGAGGTGGAGGGCGTACGAGGAGATGGCCAAAGCGCTTAAGATAGTAGAGGAGAACGCGGAGCTATTCGGCGGATTGATACCCGAGGTTCAGAGCAACTTGGGCTACGCCGTGGATCCCCGCTACGCCCAGACGAGGGACGACGTCGCGGCGATACCGGGCAGAATAGTGAGGTACATGGGGAGGGCGAGGCCCTCCGGGCCTCCTACGTTCGGCGCCAGCGACCACGTGGCCAGGAAGATTCTGGCCGCGCTCAAACACGACCCCCGCATAAGGGCCGCCGCCAACTTCAAGCTCGACGAGGATCTCCTGAGGAGGGCGAGGGAGGCCGGCTACAAGGTGGCGGTAGTGGATAGGCGCAACGAGCCGAAGGAGGTCAAGGAGAAGGAGGGCGGATCCATGCAGTGGATACTAGAGGAGGCCGTGAAGCAGACAGGCGGCGTTCCGGACATCATAGTCGACTTGGGCGATTGGGGCAAGGAGCCCATGATATCTGTGCTGGGAAGGACGCCGACCGAGGTCCTTGAGAAGGTGCTAAGGCTATACAGAGAAAAGCGCAAGGCTGAATGATCTCGGCAAACGAAAGAGACGTGCTGATGATACAAGCGATGTGGAACCTCAATGGCGGCATATATGGCTGAACAGCTCACATCAGTATTTGTTTTAAGGAGCGATACCTGAGGTATC
>CAYFGI010000001.1:0-107491 GCA_964342785.1 uncultured Thermoproteaceae archaeon | reverse complement strand
AGCGCTAGCGCTCCTGGTGTTCATAGTGCTAATAGTTGCAGTCGTGTCGCCGCATCTATCGAGCCGCGGCCTCAAGACAATACCCAACAAAGGCGGTAACTACACGCTCGTGTACAGAGTCAAGTACAGCGTGTGCAATAGCCCGGGAGGCGCCGGCTTCCTCCAGACGAACTTGACGTTGGTTTATGTAAATGGGAGGCTCGTGAAGGCAGAGACGCCTCTTGGAACGTTGCCGCCGGCCGCTTTCAGCTTCCCCTTCGCGGTGGGGTTCACCGACGAGCTGACATCGCTGAGCTACATACCGAACAACGGCACGGTCATAAAGTTGCCCAAGGGGACCATAACTAAGACGGTTAGAAACATCGGGAACGTGGCGTTTGTAGATACGCCTTACGATGCCAGCAACGCCATCGAGATCGTGGCATATGCGTCGTTGAGCAACTTCACGCCCCGACATGGCGATGCGCTTTATACACCTAGAGGCGCATTACACAGTGGTGAAGGACAAGCAAACTGGCGTGCCCATTTACTTCGACGCCATAATCTCGCACCCAGCAGTTATGAAGGCGTTCGGTTGCGATATAACTACAACCAATATATTTGCATATTTAATTGAAGTTAAATGATTATATTTAATTTTAAAGAAAATATTTTTATATATAAATAAAACATAATATACTGCATTTCTTTATTTTTCGAGCTCAAGCGCTGACGTTGCCCTCCGACATCTGCTCGCCGTACGTTACCAAGTGCTCCATCATGCGCTTGATCGTGGCATTGCTGTAAGAAAGGCTTATATTGCTGGGGAAATACAATAGGCGCCGGCCCCGGTCGTCTAGCCCGGACAAGGATATGGGCCTTTCGAGGTCGGCCGAAGAAAGCCCAGGACCCGGGTTCAAATCCCGGCCGGGGCATGTACTCCTAGCCTTTCTAGAAGCTTGGCGGAATGTCTACTGGCGTAAGAGGCCTTGTGGGGGAAGGCTATGTCTCGCCACGGTCGTGGAGAGATGACGCGGCGAGACCTGGCGGCAGATCGCCTAAGATTTAATGTGATTCAAGAGACGTAGACGAGCTGTTCGCAATCTGTTATCGTCAGCATCTGGGCTACTCGATGGTTCTCGTCGCATGGAACAAGTTTCAGGAAGAACTCAATGCTTAAATATGAGAGGCGGGTATGGGCTCATGTCGGTAAGTCTATTCAAGAGGTACGAGCTACCGCCGCTTCCCTACAACCTAGATGCTCTAGAGCCGTACATCAGCAGGGATATAGTCGACGTCCATTACAACGGGCATCATAAGGGGTACGTCAACGGGGCTAACGCCCTGCTGGAGAGGATGGAGAAGATAATCAAGGGCGAGTTGGGGCAGGGGCAGTACGACATCCAGGGGATACTGAGGGGGCTTACCTTCAACATAAACGGCCATAAGCTCCACGACCTCTATTGGAAGAGCATGGCGCCTGCAGGCAAGGGCGGCGGCAAGCCCGGCGGAAGGCTCGCCGATCTTATTAACAAGCAGTACGGAAGCTTCGACAAGTTCAAGGCCGTCTTCACCGAGGCCGCCAACTCCCTGCCCGGCACCGGCTGGACCGCGCTCTATTACGACACGGAGACTGGCAACCTACAGATAATGACGTTTGAGAACCACTTCTTGAACCATATAGGAGAGGCGCCTATCCTCATAATAGTCGATGAGTTTGAGCACGCCTATTACCTCCAGTACAAGAACAAGAGGGCCGACTACGTCAACGCCTGGTGGAACCTAGTTAATTGGGACTTCGCCGAGAAGAAGTTATCTAAGCTCATCTAAAACCCTTCTTTTTCGTGAGGGATCCTCTCGTAATTAAACGGAAGCAGGAGATAAGGGAGAGGATATGGGATCTACTCGAGAGAAGCGGGGCGGCCGCCTTCCCGAGGCCTGTGCGCGGCCGTATCCCTAACTTCGTGGGAGCCGACGAGGCTTGCGCCAAGCTTAGAGCGACGGAGGAGTGGTCGGCGGCCAAGACGGTGAAGATAAACCCCGACGCGCCCCAGAGGCCCTGCCGGGAGAGGGCTTTGGCAGAGGGCAAGCTGGTCATAATGCCGACGCCTAGGATAAGGGAGGGCTTCCTGTTGTTGGATCCGCGCCGTATACCGCGCGGACTCTACAGAGAGGTCTCTACGATCTCCGGCGCCTTCCGTTGGGGCGTAAAGATAGACCCCCGCGAGATGCCTAAAGTGGATCTAGTCGTCATAGGTTCTGTCGCCGTGAACCCCGCGGACGGCGCCCGGCTCGGCAAGAGCCACGGCTACGCGGAGCTCGAATGGGGGATAGCCACGGCTTTAGGCAAGGCCTCCGAGGAGACGCCTGTCGCGACGACAGTGCACGAGCTACAGTTGGTCGACGACGAGATCCCGACCGAGCCATTCGACCTCCCCGTGGACATCATAGCGACTAGATCCGCCGTGTTGAAGCCGGCGCACAGGAGGCCGAAGCCTAGAGGCATCCTCTGGGATTATATCACCGACGATATGTTGGCCGAGATACCCCTCCTCTCGACTTTAAAACATATATATCTCTAAATCGATAAGAGTTGTGGATATCGAGGAGAAGCTGCTCCAGATAATTAAGGAGAGGGGCGAGGTCTCGACGACGGAGTTAGTGCAGTTGACGGGCTACCCTAGGCATAGGGTGTTGAGGGCGCTCAACAAGCTTTACTTCAAGGGCTTGGTGGAGCCCGTCAAGAGGAGCAGGAGGTACGTATGGCGCCTGGCCTCCGGCGAGATGGCCGTGTACCCCATCCACACGCCGCTGGTCCCCATACTTTACCTGGAGGGCGTTGTAGAGCCCATATACAGAAGGGTGGAGGATAGAGTTGATTCCTTCTTGTTTGTCCACGTCAAGAAGGACGTGTATTGGCTGTGCGACTGCGGGGTTGGCTACTACGTGATCTCAGATGAAAGGATAGATGGTTGTAATTGTAAGTTGAGGCATGCCTTCGGCGAGAGAAGGTTGGCCATGATATATCTCACCGGCGATTATAGATACCGCTACTGGCACAGCTATAGATACGGGGAGGAGGATGTGGAGTTCGTGGTCCTCGTGCCAGACGAAAAGATCTCGCCGGAGCTTCTGGAGAAATACAAAAAATACGAGACGGCCGCTGTCTAGCGCCTCAGCCAGTGGGCCAGCGCTAAGACAGCAAGCGAGAACAAAAAGAGCGTAGCGGTCGCCGGTATGGCCGAGAGGTAGTACGTCTCGAATAGATTCCATATGTAGACCGAGGCGGGGCTCGCGAGCCCGAAGGGCGGGCCCGACACGTAGTACGCTATGACCGCCACGGAGCCGAACTCGCTTATAGCCCTCGAAGCGGCCGTCAGGCCGGACGCGAGGAGCCCCCTCGCGGAGCCTCGGAAGACGAGCCAGAAGATGCGTAGATCGCTCGCCCCCATGCTCGACGCCATAAGCTCGGGCTCTCTAGGCAACGCCTCGAAGTAGCTCTGCGCGGCTCTTATGTAGACAGGCGCCGATACGATCATCAAAGCGGCGATCAAGCCCGCGTAGGTATCGAACAAATTCAAGCCGAGGGCCTTCAAGGCCTTCCCGACGGCCGTCTGGGGGCTGGACAGAAGCGCAAGCGCTATGCCGACCAGCGGATGCGGCACCGATGCGGGCACGTCGGCCAACGCGTTTACCACCGCGTTTTTCCTCCTGGCGGCTAGGTAGGCCAACGGCGTAAATAGGAGCACGTCTAGGACGACGGCGATAGACGAGGCGAATAAGGTCAATCCTATGGATCTCAACAACGTCTCGTCTAGGGCGTATCGGTTGAAGAAAGGCCCATATCCGTAGTACAACAAGGCTATAAACGGCGAGAGGAGCAAGGCCAACGCTACGGCGGAGTAGATAGTTATGGATCTATACATGATCCGCTAGGGCCCACGCAGGCGCCCTAGCCCCCTCGGGGCATCTAGTCGGCGAGAACCCCTTGATGTCTAGGACGGGAGTGCCGTCGAACAGATCGAGTTCCGACACGTGGAGCTTGTTGCCCTCGATCTTCAACAGCTTGACGATAGACACCCCTATGGGGTTCGGCCTATCGGGGCTGTCCGTGGCGAACACGCCGACCTCGGGCGCGGGGATGCCTCTGGCCTCAACGCGCTTAGGCTTGACGATCAGAGGAGCTCCTCTGAACTTATGGAGATACGACACTACAATTATGTGGCTGAACTCCTCAAGCCCCTTCAGACCATCGACGTACTTCTCGTCGATGATTATGACGCCTTCTACCCGTCTCCTCTTGACCTCCTCGTCGGGATAGCTGTGGCGGACTACCCCTATTGGTTGGAACATATCTAGAACTTACGTCCTTAAGTTAATGGCCCTCCGTATTGAAGAGTGCCGTTGTTCAAAAGATCTCTAAGCTGCATCGGCATGGAGTTAACATCGCCGAAAACTATAGGTCTATCTAACGGCGTTAAGCCGTATTTCGCGAGCTCTCCTCTGTTCCTTAAGGCGAAGAGCAAAAACTCCAGAGAGGCGTCGAGATTCCTCGCATCTTTAGGTATAGTTATATACAGATAAACTGGGGCCCCCTCGATAGAGGTCGCGTTGCCTCCTATCGGTATCGTCCACGAGAACCTCGAGTACCAGCTTGAATAACTCATATCGCCGAAGTTAAGCCAAGGCGGTAGCTCTAGGTATAGGAGCTTGTTGGCCACTGCGTACGATTTATACGAGAACACGAAGGCTATCTGGCCTTCCTCGAGGGGCACGACGTAGTAGAACGTACTACTCCTAGTTATATTCGCGTGGTTTTGCGCCATCCTCGCTATGAAGAAGCTTTCGTCGCCAGCGTAAAGCTCGCCCGCGGCCTCCAGGATCAACATGGCGTAGAGTCCCTCGGGGTCCGTGGCCGGGTTCGCGACGCCCAGAGGATATCTTCCCGACGTCAGCTCGTAGAAGAATCTATACCAGAGCTTGCTGTCGTTAGTCGTGTATGCGCTCTCGTAGAGCGATATTAGATCGGCCATGCCGGGAAACGCCTTGATGGAGGCGTTGGAGTAAACTATCACGTTGCTGTCGGCGGCTAGAGCTATCGCCCAACCCGGGTTATATGCGCCCATGCCGACGACGGCTTGCCTGAAGGCTACAGGCATGAACACATCGCAAGGGCTCCCCAACGCGATCTCGTGGGCCAGGGCGAAGGAGCCGCCCGGCTTCACAACGACCTGCGATCCGGTCAAGTTGCTGAACATATCGGCGAGCTCGTGGCCTTCCGACGCGTAAGCTCCCGCTATGCATAAAACAATGGAGGTCTTGGTTCGCCCATGTTGCATCGTGAGGAAGATATATGTGCCGAGTAGCAACGCCGCGACGGCGACGGCCGCTACGGCGTATAAGGCCCGGCCCATGCGGAGGAGATCTCGAATAGCTTTACGGCTTGTCCTGATGTATTATGTAATGTTATCTTTATTATTTAATAAGAGAAATAGATGTTATTTAACAAAAATATTGTTTAATTTGATATATTATAAATTTTATTAAAACATTAATTATAATGATAATTTATTATGATATTATGTTATTATATGTATCATAAATAATAAATATATTTAAAGTCTTTAAGCTCATCGCGGCGTTGGGGGCGTGATTCAAGGCTTGGATATTTGGAAATCTTTCGGCTCTACGCCTGCCCTAAAGGGCGTGTACATAACACTACGTAGCGGCGTGAATTGCATAAGGGGCCCCAACGGCGCGGGGAAAAGCACTTTGTTGAAGATTTTAGCGTTTCTAGAACGGCCCGATAAAGGCGTCCTGGTGTTTTTCGGCGAAAGGGTGGACGCCGGCTCTTGGCGTAAGGCGGAGAAGCTTAGGGGGAAGGTCGTATATCTGCCTCAAACCGCTGAGCTGTTCTCGGTGCCCGTGCGGTCTCTGTTTTCTCTCTGCAGGAGAGACATGGCCATGAGGTGGATTAAACATTTCGGCGTATTCGACGTCTTGAATAGAAATGCGGCGTCGTTGTCGCCTGGCGTCAGACGTAGGATCCAGCTCGCCTTGGCATTTTCATGCGCTAAAGACGCCTTGTTGCTAGACGAGCCCGAGTCTCATCTAGATGAAGAGGGCAGAGGGCTCCTCGCCGATGCTCTCCGCGAGATCTCCGACGATATGGTTATAGGCTACGTCTCCCACGAGGATCCCGTGGTTCCTTGCGACGTCAACTACCTCATGTCGGGAGGCATAATAATAAACAGTTGAAACATTACGTGAAGTTTTTGCTCTTCGGCGGCGCCGGGTTCATAGGCGTGAACCTAGCCCGATATCTTAGATCTAAAGGACACGAGGTTATTATCGGCAAAAGGAGAGGCGCCGCCCCACGCCCACTGATAGCTGAAGCCCTCGCCGGGCTTGAAGCACGCGAATACTCGGACCCGGCCGCGTTGATCGAAGAAGCCGCGCCCGACGTCGTAGTAAATCTAGTGGCCGTGTTGCATGGATCGCGCGAAGAAATACGGAGAGCTAACGCGGATTTCCCGCGCTCTCTATGCGACGCCTCGCGGAGGGTCGGCTGGCGCGGGCGCGTCGTACATATATCGGGAGCCACCGTGGTCGGGCCGGGTAGAACTAGAGAGGAAGAAAGACACCTAGAGGGCATAGATCCGATCACCTATTTCGATAAGACGAAGGCCGAGGGGGAGCGCGCAGTGGCTTCTTGTTTCGACGATTGGGTTATCGTAAGGCCCACCGCCGTCTACGGTCCATATAACGATCACCCCGAGTGGGCCGCCTTGGTGCGCGTAGCTAAGCTGGGCCTAGCCCCCCGCATAAAGATCAAGTTCTCCGCGATATCTGTAAGCGACCTCTCTGCGGTCGTAGAGAGGGCGGCGATCATAGCGCCGTCGCGTCAATATTTCTTCGCCACTGAGTGCAAGCCCGTTGATTTCGACCTAGTGGTTGAGGCGCTTGAGGAGGCGGCCGGCAGAAGGCTGGCTAAATTGCCCCTACCCGTGGCGTTGGCCAAGGCCCTGGCCCCCTCCTCGGTGAGGGGCTTGCTCAAATTCATGGGGGTCGAGTTCTCTTGCGAGAAGATGAAAAACGTGATCGGCTACGAGGCCTCCTTCAGGAGAAACGATATGGTGCAGATGTTCAAGATGCTATGGAGTTAACTGATCCCTTAATAATTAAATATAGAGATATTTTACTAAAGAAAGGGCGATTAGAACTTTTAGAAGTTCTGGTCCCCGATCGAGCCGTCATAGACCTCATAGCCTCTATGGCGGGCGCGAACGCCGCTGACGCTCTAGAGAGACTGACTAATTTAGTTGAGGGCAAGTTGGACAGAGAGGCGGCGACCCAAGCATACGCGGAGTTAACAGGGGTTTACGACGAGAGGCTTGCGGTCAGATCGTTGGCGAGACACGTAGCCATGTGGTACTTAAGGCTCGCCCAAGAGCTTGGCGTCATCGAGCTTGGATAGATATCTATGTATCTCGCGATAGGCCTCATAGATCCTCTGCGAGAGCTCCACCTGCTCGGCCCAGTAGCCCTCCACATAGGGCGCATGCCTCTTAACGAACTCCAGATACGCCTTGTGCAGCGGCGCGGGCCTCATGCCCCACATGGGCGTGCCCGGCAGAGGTATAAAGTAGTGGAGCCGTATCTTTGCCCCCAGGCTCACGAGGCGCTCCATGGCGGCGATCGTGGCCTTGACGTCCTCCTCGTCCTCTCCGGGCAGACCGGCTATGATGTCCACTATGGGCATGAAGCCGTGTCTCCTCGCGATCTCGGCCGCCTCCAGGGCCGCCTCGACGTCGTGCCCCCTCTTGGCCGCCCTCAAGAGCTTCTCCGAGCCGGTCTGTAGGCCGAGGGAGATCTTTCTGTTAGCCACAAGGCCCTTGATGGCTCTGAGCACCTCATCGGTGACGGTCTCGGGCCTGGTCTCGCTGGGGAATGTGCCCAAATAAGGCCTACCGCCCGCCTTTCTGACGGACTCCAACAACTCCACGAGCGCCTCCACGTTGGGGGATCTGCCGTCGCGAGAGCCGTACAGGAAGCCCACCGGCGCTATGAACCTTATGTCTGTTATGCCCTTGCCGACGTAGATCCTCGCGATCTCCGCCACGGAGTCGGCCGATCTGTACCTCACGGGCCCGAGGCGCCACGTCGAGCAGAAGGAGCACCTATAGGGGCAACCCCTCATGATCTCTATGGGCGGGTAGGCGTCCAGCGCGAGGCTGTAGGTCCTGTAGTCGTCCAAGTTCACGTAGATCCTCGGCCCGGCCTTTATTCCGCCGTCGAGGTAAATCGTGTTAGGCGGCGCCGCGTTAGACTCGCCCAGCTCTCTCTCCACAATCGCAGGGAGCGCGACCTCGCCGTCGCCTATTACGGCGTACTTGACGCCGAGCCTCAGCAAGATCACGGGATCGCCGACTGCTTGCGGGCCTCCAGCGACGACTACCGCCTTGGAGGCCACCTCGGTGATTTCACGCCAATGCTCCACGAAGGAGGGCGTGGATAGGCTGTAGAGCACCAGAGGCCGCTCCGATTTGCCTATGGCGGCCAGGAGCTCTTCGCGGCTCCTCACGACCAAGACCCTCTCCCTATCCTCCACGGCGGCTAGCGCATAGGCCAAGCCGTTGCGCGCGCCCGGTAGCTCTCTGGCTATCAGCACGCGAACTACGGGGGCAGATCTTAAAAACATCTCAGCGATTTCGCCGCGTGATAGTGGCATACGCGAGGGGACCTCCGGTGGCGGTGTTCGCGGGATCCTGGCTCTGCTCCCGCTCGCCGGTTGACGGAACGCCGATAGCGTTGGGGGAGCCCGTGGGCGATTGCTCATCGCCGGAAAAGCTGGCCCGGCTGACCTCGATTGCCACGGCTGTGTTCCTGCTGAAGAATAAGGGCATCAAGGTCTTTTACGGGGGTAGGGATCCGGAGGAGAAGCTAGCGGCTTATGCTGGCGGAGCCGACGGCGTTTTAGACGAAGTGAAATATAGGTTCGGCGTGCCCGAAGCTCCAGACGATGCGTCGTTCATCGTAGTTGAAGCCGACGAGGAGCACGAAGTCAGGAGGGCGTTGAGGCGGGCCGGCGAGGTGTATAGGAGACAAATCGAGGTCTTGTTGCTAGCCGACTTAGATAAGGCGCTTAGGCTAGGCCCCTATGCATCCGGCGTCGTCCTGAGGGGGCCCCCCGATCTGGCGGCCTTCGAGGCAACATCGGCGTTGCCCGAGATAGGCAGGTGCACTCACTGCGGCGTGGATTTCTTGATGTACGGCGCTAGGATCTCCAGATGTATTTACTGCGGGCGGGCTTTACGGAAAGTTTTGACTCAACATAAACCGATGCTCAAGCCGGAGATCCTACGGGCTATCCATAGGAAGCTCGCATCGAACGCGCTTCCCAACAAGCTTGTCGTAGTTTAGCCTAATTATAGATAAGGCCTATAATCGACAGAAGACGTTGCGTAGATCTTCGCAAGTAGAACAAGTGTTATTAATAACACTCATAATACCGCATATGGGGCTTATTCTATGGCTACACGAGGTTTCGCGCAAAGATCATAACCTAGTCGGCGGGAAGGCGGCGAATCTAGGCGAGATCTCGAGGATAGCGAGGATTCCGCCCGGCTTCGTCGTGACCGCCGAGGCTTTTCGCCGTTTTATAGAGGTCACAGGTATACGCCCCAAGATATTAGAAATCCTTAAGGCGGTTAAGGGCGGCTCGCCCGAGGATTACGAGAAGGCTTCCAGCGCTATAAGGGGCTTGATGGAAGCCACGCCCATGCCCAAGGATATAGCCGACGAGATAGTTGCTGCGTATCAACGGCTTTCCGAGCTTATCGGCGTCAAGGACGTGGCCGTCGCCGTGCGCTCCTCGGCAACAGCCGAGGATATACAAGAGGCGTCGTTCGCCGGACAGCAAGACACGTATCTCAACGTGAAGGGCGCGGAGAACGTAATCGATTACGTAAAAAGAGTATGGGCCTCTCTCTACACCGCGCGCGCCATCTACTATAGAGAGCAGATGGGCATACCGCATGACGACGTCGCTATAGCCGTCGTAGTTCAGAAGCTCGTTAATGCAAGATCTGCAGGCGTGATGTTTACATTAGATCCCACCAACGGAGATACATCGAAGATAGTGATAGAGGCAGGGTGGGGGCTCGGCGAGGGGGTCGTCAGAGGGATAGTGACGCCGGACGAATTCGTAGTGGATAAATCGACGTTGAAGATCATAGATAGGCGCATATCTAGGAAGAAGGTGGCCGTCGTCAAGAACGAAGAGGGCTTGACCAAGGAGGTGGAGTTGCCTGAGGATAAGGCCGTGGCCCCCTCTCTCAGCGACGATGAGGTGCTTGAATACGCCAAGATGGCGCTGGCTCTGGAGCGCCACTACGGGCATCCTCTCGACATAGAGTTCTCGGTTGATGCAGACATGAAATTCCCCGAGAACCTCTTCGTGGTGCAGGTCAGGCCGGAGACCGTGTGGAGCAGAAAGGAGAGAGGACGGACGGAGGAGGCAAAGGGCGGCACCGTCGTCGTGAAGGGAATAGCGGCCAGCCCGGGCGTGGCCACCGGCAGAGCCAAGATCTGCTTAACTCTAGAGGACGCTAAGAGGAAACTACAGAAGGGGGATATCCTGGTGACCAAGATGACGGATCCAGACTGGGTTCCCTACATGCGCATAGCGTCGGCTATAGTGACCGATGAGGGCGGGAGGACCAGCCACGCTGCGATAGTCAGCCGCGAGCTGGGCATACCGGCCGTCGTTGGCACGGGCAACGCGACGCAAGTGCTCAAGGACGGGGAGGTATACACGGTGGACGGCACCAAGGGCGTCGTCCTGCTGGGCGCCGTGGAGGCCGGAGGCAAGGCCGAGGCCAAGGTCGCGGAGGCGCCTAGGGCGAGCCCCGAGATAATAGTTCATATCTACCGCGCAATCCCGACGGGGACTAAGGTCTATATGAACCTAGGCGAGCCGGAGAAGATAGACGAATATAAGGATCTCCCCTTCGACGGGATAGGCTTGATGAGGATAGAGTTCGTCATATCGAGTTGGGTGGGAGAACACCCGCTTTACCTCCTGTCTATAGGGCAGGAGCAGAAATTCATCGATAAGATGGCCGAGGGCATAGCCAAAGTGGCCTCCGCTATATATCCGAGGCCTGTGGTGGTGAGGTTCTCTGACTTCAAGACCAACGAATATAGAAGCCTAAGAGGTGGGGAGAAGTTCGAGCCCGAGGAGAGGAACCCCATGTTGGGCTGGCGCGGCGTGTCGAGGTACGTATCGCCGCAGTACGAGAAGGCATTTAGGTTGGAGCTGAAGGCAGTCAAGAAGGCGCGCGAGGAGCTGGGCCTCACTAACATCTGGGTCATGGCGCCCTTCGTGAGGACCGTGTGGGAGGCCGAAAGGTTCTCGCGGCTACTAGAGGAGGAGGGTCTCTACCGCGATCGTGACTTCAAGGTCTGGGCCATGGCCGAGGTGCCCTCAATAGTGTTCATGGCCGAGGAGTTCGCGCCGTATTTCGACGGCTTCTCGGTGGGCTCCAACGACCTCACGCAGCTCACGCTGGGGGTTGACCGCGACAACGACTTCCTCGTTAGGATAAACCCGAAGTATTTCGACGAGAGGGAGGCCCCTGTGCTCAAGGCCATACACGAGCTGATAAACAAGGCGCATAAACACGGGCTTACGGTGTCTATATGCGGCCAAGGGCCGTCGGTCTACCCCCAGATGGTCGAGTTCTTGGTGAGGGCGGGCATAGATAGTATCTCCGTGAATCCCGATGCCGTGTTGAACACGAGGGTGCTCGTGGCCTCCATAGAGATGAAGGTGTTGAGGGAGAAGCTAGACGCCGTCTATAAGGCTCTCTATAAGATCGACGAAGACGAGGAATTCGCCGAGATCGTGAAGAAGGTGTTTGGCCGCTTGAGGTACTAGGTACATATATCGTAAAACCAAGGCACGTCGACTTGATCTAAACGCCATCTTTGTCTCACGAAGCTCTCCTCGACCGGCGTCTTCACGCCCCTCCTGAAGGCGTAATATCCCGTGAGGGCTATCATAGCGCCGTTATCTCCTGCGTATTCAGGCGGCACTATCTTGAGCGAAACCCCTCTATCGGCCGCTATGGTTTCAAGTATCCGCCTAAGCCTAGCGCTTCTCGCGACCCCGCCGGCGACGACCAGCTCTCGTTTCCCCGTATAAGCCAACGCCCTCTCGAGGACCTCGGCAAGCATATAATAAGCGGTCTCTATGAGGGATTTACATAAAGTGGGGAGATCGGCCTCGCCGCGCCTATATAGCTCTATAGCTCTCGTGACTAAGCCTGAGAAGGCCAGATCCTGCCCGATTATGTTCATAGGCAGCG
The DNA here is from genome assembly GCA_964342785.1 of uncultured Thermoproteaceae archaeon. Classification (GTDB taxonomy): domain Archaea; phylum Thermoproteota; class Thermoprotei; order Thermoproteales; family Thermoproteaceae; genus Thermoproteus. The sequence continues at coordinate 95,141 of CAYFGI010000001.1, read as the reverse complement.
GTAAGACGGACTTAGCGTTTTCGGCGCATTTCTCGACGGCGGGGACGCCGGGATAGCCGAGCCCCGCCTCTCTGGCGAATTTATCTATCGCGTTACCTATGGCTAAGTCCAACGTCTCGCCGAAGACCCTATATCTGCCATCAGCGAACCCTACTATCATTGTGTGGCCTCCAGATATCAACAACACGAGCGGATCGCAACTACCTGTTAAGGCCCTCGCTATCTCGACGTGAGCCACGCCGTGATGTACAGGCACCAACGGCCTGCCTGTCTTGATAGATAAGGCACGCGCTAAAACTGCCCCTATCCTTAAGGCGGGACCCAGCCCGGGGCCTGCCGAGTAGGCTATGGCGTTTATTTCGTCGATGGTTTTCCCCGAGCTATTGAGGGCTTTCTTCAGCAAAGAGACCGCGACCTTGGCGTGATGCTCCGCCGCCTCCCGCGGGTGTATCCCAAAGCCCGAGGGAGGCACATATGTGTCGTTAACATTGGCGAGGATCTTCCCATCCTCGACTAAGCCGATCCCTATGGTGTGGGCCGTGCTCTCAACGCCGAGGATCAGCACGTATCTATTTCTTGGTTTCGAAGATCGTCATGCCGCATCTGCCGCAATGCCATCTGGGCACAGGCTCCTTGTGGTACGCCATCACGGAGCCGCAACGCGGGCAGTGCCTCCTGAGGAACTTTATGGTGCCTTTCTCGTAGTCGTATTGATACCAAGTGGCGGCCCTCGGGAGCTTCTTGGCCTCGCTCATTTCTTCTTAGAGGCGCCCTTCTTCTTTCTACGTTTCTTCTCGCGTATCTCTGCCTTCTTTTTCTTTACCTCCTCTAGGAGCTTCTTGCCGTCAGGCAGGTTCCTAGCTATCACGTATAGAGGCTCCACGACCTTGGCTTGCTCCTCGGAGTCGTAGATATGCACCTCGGCCTTAGACGCGCCTCTGCCGAACTCGGTGAGGATCCTCCTGACGAAGACCAGTTCGGGCTTAACGCCTAGTTGGGACGCTATGGCTTCCCTTACTTGTTGTCGCGTCGGGGTTGAGCCGCCCTCGTGGGTTATCAACGCTACAACCTCCCTCCTGGCTAACAACTTATTCTCTTTGATCTGCTCCAATCTGAGATCCACGGGCGCCGTATAGAATCGCCTTATAAAGATTTACGCGGATCGCCTATGCTGGAGGTAATCGACTAGGCCCACCACGAGGGTCGCGGCCGTTAACGCGCTTGCGTGGGCTATATCGAAGGAGCTGTTAGCAGGAGACATGTAGACTATCAACTCTCTCGCGAGCGCGACCAACGCGACGTCGATTATCTTATAAACGATAACCTCCTTATGTTGTATATATGTTATAAATGTATCAAGTAATTCAATAAATATTATGAATAAAAATAAATTGCTTAATAATAAATAAATAGAATACTCGCTAGTATTTCCGGCGAGGCCCACCAAGCCCTCGGCCACTAGGTAGAACGAGTAGCCGGCTAGAATCGCCGTTACTATAAGCGCCGCGGCGTAAAGCAGAAGCTCGATGTACTTAAGCCACTTTATGTAATCCATAATCGAAGGGATTTAAGGGGAAATAACATTGTTGCATATGAGCACCAAGGGCCTTTTCGATGCCCTCGCCGATAAATATGACGGCTGGTACGTAAGGCACGAGGCTCTATACAAGAGCGAGTTGAACGCAGCCTCTTCCTTCGAGTGTAGGGGAGGCCTAGAGGTGGGGGTGGGGACCGGCAGATTCGCCGCTCCTCTAGGGCTGAGGGCTGGGGTGGACCCGTCGACAGCTATGTTGAGGCGAGCGCCTAAAGATCTCGACCTCGTCGCGGCGGTAGGCGAGAGCCTTCCGTTTAGGGATAGGGCCTTTCCCTGTGTGTTGATCGTAGTCACGCTGTGTTTCGCCGATGATCCAGTTGCGTTAATTGCGGAGGCGTCGAGAGTGGCGGAGCGGGTTATCGCCTGTATAGTCCCCAGGGACTCGCCTTGGGGCGTGCGGTATAGACGCGAGGGCGAGTTAGGGCATCCGTTCTACTCTAGGGCCAGGTTCTACACAGTGTCTGAGGTCGTCCAGTTCGGCGCCAGGGCCGGCATGAAGCTGAGCTCGATATCGGCCACGCTTAAAGGCGAGGAGGAGAGGGAGTACCCAGTGGAGAGCCCCGGATTAGATGAAGCCGAGCATTACGGTTTCGTTTGTATAGAGCTAAAGAAGGCCTAGATATATAGCAGTCCAGATGATGTTATTAGCGGCATGAAGCGCGATGGAGGCGGCCAGCCCGCCTCCCAGATACGCAAATGTAAGCGCCAACGCGTAGACGAAAGCTAAAAGAGGATATGGGTGAAGTACGGCGAATACGGCCGTAGAGATAAAGAAGGCGCCCCACCGAGGCAGAACCTTGAACGCCAATCCTCTGAAGACCACCTCCTCCACGACTGGAGCAAGCACGTCAGCCACAAGGAGATCAGCGGGCAACCCCTTGGGTCCTGTGAGGAGATCTACGGCGAATGCCACGGCGTAGATTAACAACGCCATCGATATATAGACGATGTTTGCGCGGATCCAGATCAACCTTTTGAAGGAGAGGGTCGATATCGCTAAGGCCAGAAGATAGCCCCACAGGGCCGGCCTCAAGGCTAACGCGAGCAGAGAGGCTAGAAACACCGCTAAGTCCATCCAGCGTGATTCCATCACTTGAGGACTCCTTTCAGCGATTTCAACGCCTCCGTGAGATCAGCGATCCTCTCCACGACCTTCGGGTTCATTAAATGCTCCAGCTTCTCGGCTTCCGCCTCGGCTAGATCCTCGTCTACGCCTATGAGCTTGAAAAACTCGGCGAGTACCTTATGGGATCTATTAAGCGCGTCGAGCAGGGCCAGCCCGCGCTCAGTTATCTCAATCCCGCCTCGTCCCTTATATATTATGTACCCCTCCTCGTCCAATCTCCGTAGCATCTTATGCGCCGAGCTCGGCTTGACCCCCAAGGCATCCGCCAATGCGCTTAAAGTCGCCTTGCCCTCCTTGGACAAGGCGTAGATAGCCTCAAGATAATGCTCAGGTCTGACGTCTTTCATCTCGTGGCCTCTCCTCATGGACGCTATATCCATGTTATGCAAAGGTCAGTATATCTATAAGGATAACGAAAGCCGTCGAGATATAAGCCGCAACGGCTAGACGCCTCGAGATATACGGAGAGGCGTAGAACACCAGCGGCAACAACACCGCGGGCAACACCACGCTTAATACGACCTGCGTATAGACCAATAGCTCCAACGGGTTGAAGCCTGTCGCCAACACGGCGACGGTCGGCACGACGTTGGCCAGTCTGAACACTAACCTCGCCTTATATTTAGCTACCTTTCTGCCCAACGCGCGCTCTAGGATCAAGGTCCCTGCCTGGACGGAAACCGCCGACGAGGCGAGGCCGGCCGACAGCAACGCTATGGAGAAGACGAGGCCGGCGAGAGGTCCGTATAGGGGCTCTAGGATCTTGGGCACCGTGGAGATCTCGACGTTTTTTCCGTAGAGGGCGTACGCGGCCACCACCTGCATAGCCGCATTGACCGCAGAGGCTACGCCTAAATTATAGAGGGTCTGGATCTTGTGGCTTCGCCTATCCAGCCCCTCGACTATATGCGAGTGTAGCAACACGGCGTGGGGCATCACGGTGGCGCCTAGGATCGACGCCGCATACAGCGCCTCTCCGCTCTTCAGGGTAGGGATGAGCGAATGATAGAGCACCGGGGCTAGGTCCGGTCTTATGAACAACAGCTCTAGAAGGAAGCTCAAGCCGACTATAGACGCCAACGCGCCTATGGCGATGAAGTAGATCCTCCCTCTATCCCCCAGGAGGAGCAACAAAACCACATCTATAGAGCCGAGTACAGCCGCTAGATATATCGGGAGACCTAACAGCAGCTCGAAGGCTATTATGAGGCCTACGAACTCGGCGAGATCCGTCGAGAGAGCTACGGCGAAGAGGGCAGGCAAGTAGAAAGGCCAGAGGCGCGGCAACCTAGTTTTTATATGATCTAGAAGCCCCCTGCCGCTTCCAAGCCCTAGGACGCCAGATATGTATTGGTACATAATAGCCAAGGCTCCAGACAGCCATACGACCCAGAGTAGATCCAAACCGTAGGCGGATCCAGCCGCTATATTTGCGCCGAAGTTCCCCGGGTCGATATAAGCAACGCTCACCACGGTAGCCGGCCCAATGAGGTCCACGGAGCTCTAGATTCGCGTCTATAAATTTTTCCTTAGGCTAAAAAATCGTGATTGCGTTCGCCTGTTTTTATCTCCATCCGCCGAGGGCTGATAGGCGCAAATTTAGATCAGGCTTATTCGATGTAGTAGCTCTTTGGCTAAACACGAAGAGGACTTTCTGCGTAGGTAATGCTAAAAACAAGGCCATAGCAGAAACCTCATGAAGCTGTACGAGTACGAGGCCAAGGAGATCTTGGCCAAATATGGAGTAAAGATACCGTTCGGCAAGCTTGCATTCACTCCTCAAGAGGTGAGGAAGATAGCCGAGGAGATAGGGAAGCCTGTGGTGCTCAAGGCGCAGGTGACCGTGGCTGGCCGCGGGAAGGCGGGCGGCATAAAGGTGGCGAAGACGCCCGAGGAGGCCGAGGCGTTGGCCAAGCAGATGTTCGGCATGACCATAAAGGGCCTCGTCGTCAAGAAGATATACGTCACCGAGTACCAGGAGGTGGAGAGGGAGATGTATCTCTCGCTCATTATAGATAGAGCGTCGCGGCGTTATCTATTTCTGGCCTCGCCCATAGGCGGCGTGGACATCGAGGAGATAGCCAGAAAGGAGCCGGAGAAGATCAAGAGGGTCTACGTAGACCCCTTCGAGGGGCTCAGGGATTTCCACGTGAGGTCGATAGTGTCTTGGCTGGGCTTCAAGCAAGGGACTCCCCAATGGGATCAAGCCTCGAGTATAGTGAAGGCGATGTATAGAGCCATGACCGAGCTCGAGGCCGAGCTTGTTGAGTCGAACCCCTTGGCCGTCACCAAGTCGGGGGAGGTCGTGCCGCTCGACGCCAGGATAATAGTGGACGACAATGCGCTCTTCAAGCACCCAGATCTCGAGAAGGCCTACGAGGAGGACCCCAGAGACGTCACTGAGTTCGAGCGCTACGCCCAGAAGATAGGCTTCAACTACGTCGAGCTGGACGGCGACGTCGGGATAATAGGCAACGGCGCTGGGCTGACCATGAGCACCATGGATCTAGTGTACCACTTCGGCGGGAGGCCGGCCAACTTCCTCGACATAGGGGGCGGCGCATCGCGCGACGTAGTGAAGGAGGCGCTCAAGGTGCTCTTGAGGCACCCCCGCGCGAAGGTGATATTCATCAACATATTCGGCGGGATCACGCGGGCCGACGAGGTGGCGGCCGGCATAGAGGCGGCGTTGGCCGAAACCGGCGGGACCAACAAGAAGATAATAGTTAGGATGAAGGGGACAAACGAGGAGCTGGGGAGGCAGATGTTGGCCAAGTTGGGTATACCGTTGTATGAAAATGCCGAAGAGGCCGCACAAAAAGCCGTTGAGTTAGCTAGGTCATGACCGTCCTAGTCGGACCCAACACCAAGGTTATAGTGCAGGGGATAACCGGCAAGGAGGGTAGCTTCCACGCGCAGAGGATGTTGGAATACGGGACCAAGGTTGTGGGCGGCGTGACGCCCGGCAAGGGCGGCACCACGGTGGCCGGGGTGCCGGTCTTCGACACGGTCGAGGAGGCCGTTAGGGCTACAGGCGCTAACGCTAGCGTTGTGTTCGTCCCGGCTAAGTTCGCGGCCGAGGCGGTCTACGAAGCGGTGGACGCCGGGATAAAGCTGATAGTGGTCATCACGGAACATATACCTATCCATGAGACGCTCCGTTTCGTCAACTACGCCAAATCGCGCGGGGCGGTGATCATAGGGCCCAACTGCCCCGGCTTGGTCGCGCCGCCGATCAGAACGAAGCTGGGCATAATGCCCAACTCGGTCTATCAGACGCCCGGCAGAATCGGCGTGGTCAGTAGATCGGGCACTCTGACCTACGAGATATCCTATCAGCTGGCGCGCGCCGGGCTCGGGATAAATACGGCAATAGGCGTCGGCGGCGATCCCATAGTGGGGACGGACCTAGTCGAGGCGACTTTAATGATGGCTCAAGACCCCGAGATAGACGCCATAGTGGCCATAGGCGAAGTCGGAGGCGATGCGGAGGAGAGGCTAGCCAAGCTATACGCCGAGGGCGTCATCAAGAAACCGATAGTGGGATACGTCGCCGGGAGGACTGCGCCGCCGGAGAAACGTATGGGGCACGCCGGCGCGATAGTCATGCTCGGCTCTGGCGACGCTAACAGCAAGGTCAAGGCGCTCAGAGAGGCGGGGATACCGGTCGCGGACACGCCTATGGAGGTACCCCAGCTAGTGCTAAAAGCCCTAAAAAGATAGGATTGTCTCCCAAATACAACAGATCAAAGGCCTTTCCCCTATCGCCAAGTGTTCTATTTTAAAATAGAGTTCACGACATTCGGCGGTGCTGTGCGAGATATGTGGCTGGGAACCCGCCGAGTTTGTGTGCACTAAGTGCGGTCGGCGAGTATGTCGATACGATATGGGTGAGCGGTACTGTAGAGCATGCGAGGAGACTTTGTGTAGGTTATGCGGAGTCAATTACGCCGTATCGACGTGTTATAGATGCGGGCGCCTTGTGTGCGAGAGGTGTAGCGTGCGGAGAGGGCTCCTTAGGATATGTACAGAATGTCTCAAGGCCGAAAGAGCTGGTAGAGCTAGTATATAGTTTATATATGTCAAAATATTTATTGGTGACCCTATGGCCTATATATGGACCTGTCGAAGTTGCTGGCGGGTAGAACCGCCTACATGAGGGCCAGCGAGATAAGGGAGCTCCTCAAGTGGGCTACCGCCGACGTGATATCGTTCGGAGGAGGGATGCCCGACCCCTCGACGTTCCCGTTGGACGAGATAGCCAAGATAAGCACGTATGTGTTGGAGACATATGGCGGAAAAGCCCTTCAGTACGGACAGACCGAGGGAGTCCCCGAGCTGAGGGAAGAGCTCGCTAAATTCGCTGCAAGCAACGGGATAAGAGCCACGGCGGATAACGTGATAGTCACAGTCGGTAGCCAGGAGGCCTTGGAGCTTCTAGGCAGGTTATTCCTAGACGAGAAATCTGTCGTGATCACCGAGAACCCCACCTACATAGCTGCGTTGCAATCTTGGCGGGTATATAGGCCGAGGCTCGTCGGCATACCTATGGACGATCATGGAATGAGGACGGAGGTCCTCGAGGAGCAAGTAAGGAGGTTGAAGGCGGAAGGCGCCGCGATAAAGTTCATCTACACCGTGCCAACAGCCCAGAACCCCACCGGCGTCACCATGCCCGACGACAGGAGGAAGCACTTGCTGGAGATAGCGGAACAGAACGATCTGCTGGTTGTCGAGGACGATCCCTACGGCTACTTCATATTCGACAACATATCTGTGACGAGGATAAAGGCGTTGGACAAGTCGGGGAGGGTCATATATCTCTCCACGGCGTCTAAGATATTCAGCCCCGGCTTAAGGCTGGGCTGGGTCGTGGCGGATCAAGAGCTCATCAGATGGTTCGCCCTCGCTAAACAAGCGCTTAACCTCAACACGCCTACGCTCAACCAGTACCTACTCCTCGAGGGGCTCAGAAGGGGGGTAATACAGCGGAATATACCCAGGATAGTGGAGCTCTATAGGAAGAAACGCGACGCGATGTTAAACGCCTTGGAGACCTATATGCCGAGAGGAGTGACGTGGACTAGGCCGTCGGGCGGCATGTTCATTTGGGTCAAGGTGCCCGAGAAGATAGACACCAAGGAGATGCTCAACGTCGCGATAACTAAGTACAAAGTCGCGTATGTGCCGGGCCACGGGTTCCATATAAACGAGGGCGAGGGTAGAAACACGATGCGTCTAAACTTCACATACAGCACGTTCGAGCAGATAGACGTCGGTATAAGGCGTCTCGCCGACGCCATACGCGAATTTTTATGAACGAACCGCCGCTTGAGGAGGCTACAAGGGTAATAAGGGAGCAACAAAAGAGGGGTTTTATCCACAGGACCCCCCTACTTAGATCCGAATCTCTTTCGAGGATCCAGGGAGGCGAGGTGTTCCTTAAGCTCGAATCCTTGCAGAAAACAGGTTCCTTCAAGATAAGAGGCGCTTATTACGCTATGTATAAGTACATACAGGAGGGCTACAAGAAGTTTATAACGGCGTCTGCAGGAAATCACGCCCAAGGGGTCGCCTACGCGGCGCAGCTACATCGGGTCAAGGCCACGGTCGTCATGCCCACGACAACTCCCTGGCTTAAGGTGAAGAAAACTAAGGATTACGGCGCCGAGGTCGTCCTATACGGCGAGAGCTACTACGAGGCCGAGAAGAAAGCGCTAGAGTTAGCGACATCTGACGCGAAGTTCCTACATGCTTACAACGACCTGTACGTTATCGCCGGCCAGGGGACCATCGGCGTGGAGATACTCGAGGATCTCGGCGATGTGGACGTCGTGGTCGTCCCGGTGGGCGGCGGCGGCCTTATATCGGGGATAGCGTATGCGATCAAGAAGGCGAGGCCTGGCGCCAAGATCTACGGTGTGCAAGCCTCGGGGGCTCCCTCTGTGTATAGATCGTTACGGGAAGGTAGGATAGTCACCTTAGAGAAGGTGGACACTATCGCGGACGGGATAGCCGTCAAGCGGCCCGGCGAGCTCACCATGTCGTTCATAGAGGAGTACGTAGACGACGTCGTGTTGGTGGACGACAACGAGATAGCCGACGCGATATATCTACTCGCCGAGAGGACCAGGGTTATCGCCGAGGGCGCCGGCGCGGCCTCTGTGGCGGCCCTCATGACGGGCAAGGTGGAGACAAAGGGGAAGAAGGCCGTGGCCGTGGTCTCCGGCGGGAATATAGACGCGACTATCTTGGTGAGAGTTCTCAATAAAGCCATGGCGCGCCAGAGGAGGATAGTAAAGTTCGTCGGAGAGGTGCCAGATAGGCCGGGCATGCTGGCCGCCGCGGCGTCTGTGCTTGCCGAGCACGGCGCTAATATAATCGATGTATACCACGAGAGGTACGATCCCCATCAGAGGCCTAACTATGTGGAGCTCGTCTTCGTGACGGAGGTGCCGGGCGATCTGGATCTAGGATCTGTGCTTAGAGAGCTCGAGAGGAGGGGGTTCAAATTCGACGTCCGTTGACGAGGGGGAAGAGCATTTAATGGAGATCTATCTCCGATTATGCGGACCAAGTTATTGTATCAAGAGGATAGCTACATCAAGGAGTTTGAAGCCACGGTCCTGGAGGTTTTAGGCAATAAGGTCGTCCTGGATAAAACCGCGTTTCACGACGGCGAGGGGGGAGTACAAGCCGATACAGGCTACCTGGAGATCTCCGGGGCTAGGTATAGAGCCAAGGCGGGGAGGGAAGGGGGCGAGGTGGTGCATATAATCGAGGGCGAGCATCCGTTAAAGCCGGGCGATATCGTGAAGGGCGTGGTGGACTGGGAGCCGCGGTACCGCAAGATGAGGTTGCACACGGCGGCTCACATGCTTTCCGCGGTGTTGTACAGAAGATACAACGCCTTGATTACAGGCGGCGATATAACGCCCGAGTACGCCAGGGATGACTTCAGCATAGAGGGCGATATGAATCAAGTGAGGAGAGCCTTCGAGGAGGCCGTGGCTGAGGTCAACGAACTCGCCGCGAGGGGGATAGAGGTAAAGGTCTACTGGTTGCCTAGAGAGGAGGCGCTCAAGATACCCGGCATAACTAAGCTCGCCGAGAGAGCCCCTCCGGATCTGCCCGTGTTGAGGATAGTGGAGATACCCGGAGTGGATATACAAGCCGATGGAGGTCCTCACGTCAAGAACACCGCCGAGATAGGCCAAGTGCGGATATTAAAGATAGAGAACAGAGGCAGGAACAAGAAACGGATTTACTACACGGTTTAAAGCACGAGGCGCTCCGGCTCTAGGCATCTATTTTTGGCCAGCGCGTTAGTCGGCACCTCCACCCCTCCGAAGAGCTCCGCCTTGTCTTCGCCTAACACCAACGAGGCGGCTATCCTCCCGATCGCGTCGGCCTTCATCACTCCGCTGCCGCTGGTCCCAGCCGCCACGTAGAGCCCGTCGGCGAGCTTGTCTACTATAGCCATCTCGTCCACGACGTTCTCATCGTAGTAGCCGTGCCAAGCGTTTTGGGGAGTCTTGCCCTCGAAAGCTGGTATGTATTTGCTGAGGACGGGGTAAATCCCGTAGCGCCACAGACCCTCCTCGACCCCGGTCTCTTCGAAGCCGAAGGGCCTTCTATCGGCTAATCCTATCCAGAAGTTTCCCTCGTCCGGCTCCGGCCTTATGTAGATCCCTCTCGGCAGTATCAAGAACGGCATAGCGCCCTCCCCCGTCAACGAATCGTCGTAAAGCATAGACCTCAGCTCGCCCTCGGCCTTCACGACAAACACCTGCCTCTTCCTAGGCCTCAGGGGTAGCCCATATCCTAGTGAAGCCGTTAGATCGCCCGTCCAAGCCCCTGTCGCGAGGATAACTGCATCGGCCTCGACATCGCCTGAGCTTGTGACCACGCCCTTGACCTCGTAATCCTGCCACGCGAAGGGCTCGCCGGGTATCCCCAGGGGCTTTTTGGGCTTTAGGACGAGCCCAGTGACCTTGATCCCATACGCGGTCCTTCCGCCCATCTTAAGGAACCGCTCCTCGTAGTATCTCAACACCTTCTCCGGGTCTAGGATTCCGGCGTCTCTGATGAGGATCCCCGTCTCTATGTCTTGAAGCCCCATCTCCCTCGCCTCTTCGTCGTCTGTGACCTTAGCTCTGACGCCCCGCGGCGGGTCGACGAAATCTATGGAGAGTCCCATCGCTCTGAGCTCGTTGACGATAGGCTTCAACGCGTTGGCTTCCGCCTCGCTCGCTAGGAATAGATATCCCACGAACCTCATGGAGAGGCTATAGCCGCTCCTCTGCACATCCCTGTAGAAATCTATGGTCGTCTTGGCGAGTAGCCTGTTGAGGCGCGCAGTGAAAATAGTCCTAAATGCCGCGGCCGATCTGCCAGTGTCCCCCATGCCTGCCCCCGACATCATATCTAGGACTAACACGTCTGCTGCGGGCATTGCCCTCTTGATGTGGTAGGCCGTCGACATGCCTATGATCCCTGCGCCCACTACGACTATCTTCATGTCAGAGGGATAAATAGGCCTATATATCTATAGGCTGCCGGCTCAGTGAATACATTTTTATACTAGATACAAATCTATTGCGTGGAGCAACTAATTCCGTTAAACATACTGAAGGAGAGGGGGTATAGATTGACCCCTCAGAGGATAGAGGTAATAAAGTTAGTGCTCGATAAGCTAGAAAAGAAAGAACATCCATCCTTTAATGATATATTAAATGAAGTGAAATCTAAAATGCCTAGCATTAGCGCCAGCACTGTCTACAACATACTTAAGTTATTAGAGGACAACGGAGTGGTGGTCTCGTTTGAGCATAACGGCAGGACTTACTACGATAAAGTCGAGCCTCATATAAACGTGATCTGTATCGACAACGGCAAGGTAATCGACGTATATAACGACAAGGTCCTTGAAGATCTGAAGAGCTCGGGGATTTCACCTGTATCGATAGTAGTGAAAGCCGTCTGCGGCAAACAACCATAATTTCTTCGACAGATTTAACGTCGGAAGGAGGGGAGCCCGTGTGATATCTTCGCCCCGGCTCGGCTCCGGAGCTATCAGTGCCTTAAGTTCCACGCCTCCGAGGGGTGGATGTGATATTTCGGCATTTTTATTATCGCCTCCATGTTTTCATGACCATTAGATCGGCTACATGATGACGTAAACCGCGCCGCAGATAGATGATGGAGAGAATCCACAACTGATCTAAATAAATACCAAGGAATTGTTATGTCCCTCAAGTTCGAAGTAGTAGAAGTCCCCATACCGGAGGGCGCCAACGTCATAATAGGACATGCCCACTTCATAAAGACCGTCGAGGATCTATACGAAGCTCTCGTCAATAGTGTGCCGGGCATAAAATTCGGGCTTGCTTTCTGCGAGGCATCGGGCAAGAGGCTGGTACGGCATGAGGGAAACGACGAAGAGCTACGGAAGCTCGCGATAGATGTAGCCTTAAAGATAGGCGCAGGCCACACGTTCGTCCTCTATATACGTAACGCCTATCCGATCAACGTGTTGAACGCAATCAAGCACGTCCCCGAGGTTGTCAGAATATACGCCGCCACGGCGAATCCGCTTATGGTTATCGTAGCGGAGGTCGGGCCGGAGAGACGCGGCGTTATAGGAGTCGTGGACGGCCACTCGCCGCTGGGGGTCGAAGGGGATCGCGATAGAGAGGAGAGGAAGGCCTTCCTGCGGAAGATAGGATATAAGCTGTAGGGAAAAGGGTTTAAGCAAAGATATCGCGCAAGTCCGTGGAGTTTTTATCCAGCGTCCTAGGAGATCCGGGGAGGGAGATTATCTACGTCAAAACGGAGCGGCCCGAGGCCGTGGAGCCTTGTTGCGATGTAGGATCCGTCTTGAGGCCGGAGGTGGCCGAGGCCCTCAGGAAGATGGGTATCGAAAAGCTCTACCAGTTTCAATTCGACGCAGTGCAGAGCATAAGGGCTGGGAGAGACACGGTGATAATAGCCGGCACAGGCATGGGCAAGACTGAGGCCTTCCTGGCGCCTATAGTAGAGGAGAGCCTAGATACGTTCAGAACGCCGGTAGCTCTAGTCATGTACCCCACCAAGGCGCTTGCGAGGGATCAGCTTACGAGGATAAGAGCTCTTTCGGACAAGTTAGGCGTAAGGGCTATGGTTTACGACGGCGATACGTCCCCCAGGGAACGGAGGATACTGTACCAAACCCCGCCGCATATATTGGTGACCAACCCTGATATGGTAAGCCAAGCCTTGATGTACGTGCCTAGGTTCCGCCAGCTTATCTCGCGGGTTAGATACATCGTGTTGGACGATTTCCACATCTATAGCGGAGTTCTCGGCAGCCATATGTTCCACCTCCTGAAAAGATTAGGTCGCTTCGTGAAGCCTCAGTACATCGCCACGTCGGCTACATTGGGAAACCCGGCTGAGTTCGGCCAGCTCTTGTTGGATAGGACGGTAAACGTAGTACAAGGCCCTAGGGGTAGGAGAGGCGAGCTCGTGCAGATACTTCTACGCCCACGTTTTAGATCCAAATGGGCCGAGGCGGCCTCCCTCGCCAAGCTATGTATCGATATGGATATGAAGTGTTTGGTCTTCACGGACAGCCATAGGTACAGCGAGATGGTATACAGAGCCTTGAAGCTACAAGGCCTCGGCGATAAAGCCGCGGTGCATAGAGCCGGCCTAGCCGCCGAGGAGAGGAGCTGGGTGGAGGACGCGTTTCGGAGAGGCGATTTAAACGTGGTGATAGCGACGCCGACGTTGGAGCTAGGCATAGATATCGGCGATATAGACGCGGCCGTGTTGGCGTCGGTGCCGCCTACGTTCAACAGATACCTCCAGAGGGTGGGGAGGGTCGGGAGGAGGGGGCAGATCGGGTACGTCCTCCAGATATTGGGCAACGATCCTATCTCTAACTACTACCGAAATAACCCAGTCGATTTCTTCGCCCGCGAGCCTGAGCCGCTCGGACTGGAGCGGGAAAACGACGAGGTCGCATCTCTGCACGTACTCGCGATGGCTCTAGATAGACCGATAAGAGAGGGTGAGCTCGATTCGTATCAAAACGCTTTGCTTAGACGGCTACACGCCGAGGGGTACTTGGAGAAGGTGGGTAGGTTCTACAGGATCTCGAAGAAAGGACGCGAGAAGTTGGCCGAGCTCTCGCTTAGAGGAAGCCCCCAGATCGTGAGGATAAAGACGGCCGATGGGAGGGTTATAGGCCATAGGGAGTTGCCGCTAGCTCTATACGAGCTACACCCAGAGGCCATCTACATGCATGGAGGGATCACCTATTTGGTCAAATCGTTGGATCTAAACAGAAAGATCGCCTATGTGGAGCCGGTGGACGCAGAGGATCTTTCCACGCAAGCTCTTGAGGATATGGAGCCCCGCCTGGAGGAGGTAATGGAGGAGGGGCGGGTCGAGGGCGTGCCGTATCAATTCGGCAGGCTTAAGATAAAGATAACGGTCTACGGCTACGCCTTGAAGCGCTTCACCACAGATGAGACGTTGGGCGAATACCCCATAGATCCCGTCTCATACGAGTTCTCCACAAAGGGGGCCGTCCTCTACATGCCGACCCTGAAGTTCAGCCCCAACGACGCCGTGGATTTAGAGGAGAGGGCGAAGGGGTACCACGCAACTGAGCACGTCATAATATCGGCGTCGGAGATAGCCGTAGGCGCGTCGAAGACAGATCTAGGCGGGATAAGCTATCCAGACGGCGTGATCGTAATATACGACTCCCATATAGGCGGAAACGGGACTTCCCGCTTGCTCTTAAGGCATTTCAGGAGGGCGTTGGAGATAGCCCTCAAGATAGTCAGAGGCTGTGATTGCGTCGACGGCTGTCCTAGGTGCGTCTTCTCGCCGTATTGCGGTAACAACAACAAGATGTTATCGCGGAGAAACGCCGCAAGGATATTGGAGGCCGTGCTTAAAGGCGAAGCGGCTCCTGCAGTAGGCGAGATACCTAAAGCCAAGGGTATCGTCTAGCCTATCCAGACGAGCCCCTCTTCGTCTATCTGCTCCCTCCCCCTGCCGGCTTTGATCGAATTAGCTTTATGAGTTAGACGTAGATCCTCGGCGGCCTCCAAGGCGGGCTCGGGGACGTAGAGATCCGCTCCTAACGGGTCCGCCAAGCTCTTGCCCATCTTGTTCTTATACCGCCATACTGCGCTGTTGATCTTCCTGACCAAGGCGAACAAAGAGACATCTCCCTTCCATTCCTCTGGCGGATCCTCTATCCTCTCCTTATGTATAGATCTGCCGTAGAGCTCGCGCCATATCTTGTCGGTGACGAAAGGCATGATCGGCGCGAGTAGTTTCAAGCTGTATTTAAGCACAGTATATAAAGTGTATATAGCGCCGTTTTGCTCTTCCTGCGAGAATATACCCTCCCTATTGTAAGCTCTGCTCTTAACGGTCTCTATGTAATGGTCGGCGAATTCATGCCATAGGAAATCGTAAAGGGTTAGCGCTGGGACGTACACGTCGAAATCGCTGTATGCCTTTATCACGGTGTGTCCTACCTCATATGTCCTAGCCAACATGGCCTTATCTATCGGCATGAGCTTATACGTCGTCGGCTCCTCGAAGGAGGAGACGAACCTGGAGATGTTCCAGATCTTCGTGGCGAAATCGCGCCCTTCTTTAACTAACGACTCCATATAGCGGTAGTCGCTGCCGAGCTTAGCGGCGGCCGCGGCCCAGAAACGCACGGCGTCGCCCCCATACTTCTGGACGGGCGGCAACGGGTCGATGATGTTGCCCTTGGATTTATGCATAGCTTCGCCTTTTTCGTCGAGCCCCATGCCGCTTATCCTGACGTACTTAAAGGGTATGTTGTTGTTAAGTAGAAAAGCCCTCAGAAGCGAGTAGTAGAGCCACGTCCTGATTATCTCATAGCCTTGAGGCCGTAGTATCTTGTCGGGATATACCCTCTCGAATAACCCTAAGCCCTTCGTATAACCTGCGGCGTACATCCAGCTTATAGATGAATCGAACCACGTGTCGAGGACTCTGGTGTCGCCCACCAGCTCTCCGTCCGGGCACTTAGCCTTGACTTCGGGCGGAGGCTCGTCGCGCCAAGGTCTGTAGTACCGCCCGCCCTCCGGCACTATAGGCGTAATCTCGTCGCCCTTCTTGCAGTACCAGAGCGGCACCTCCGTGGCGTAATAACGACGACGCGATACGGGCCAGTCCAGCTCGAGCGATTTGATCCAGTCTTTCAACATGTTCTTGAACTCCGGCGGTCTAAACTCCATCTCGTCGGCCAGCTCCAGCAACCTCTCCTTGAACTTAAGCTGATGCACGAAAAGTTCTCTCGTAGTGATGATCTCCAGAGGAGTCCCGCAACGCCAACATACAGGGACAGTGTGGTGTAGAGGCTCTCTCTTGACTATCAGCCCTTCTTTCGCCAGATCTTCGACTATCTTCGTTCTCGCCTCCCTCACCGATAGGCCGGCGTAGGGCCCCTCCTTTATCTTCCCCCGCTCGTCAACTATGATCTTGATGGGGAGCCTCAACTCGTTGACTATAGCTAGGTCGCGCGTGTCGCCGAACGTGGATATCATGACGAGCCCCGTCCCGAAGTTAGGGTTGGCGGCCGGGTGAGGCAATATGGGCACCTCTTGCCATAAGGGAGGCACCAACGCGTGGAGCC
The DNA here is from genome assembly GCA_964342785.1 of uncultured Thermoproteaceae archaeon. GTDB lineage: Archaea > Thermoproteota > Thermoprotei > Thermoproteales > Thermoproteaceae > Thermoproteus. The sequence continues at coordinate 78,746 of CAYFGI010000001.1, read as the reverse complement.
CCTCGAGCTTCTTGTACCTTCCGTCCGACGGATTGAATATAACGGCCACCGTGGCGGGCAGAAGCTCGGGGCGCGTGGTCGCTATGATTATATCCTCGCCAGTCTCCTTGACCTTGAACTTTATGTAGTTAAGATGGGTATCCTCCTCTTTGTACTCCACTTCGGCTTCCGCCAATGCTGTACGACATCTAGGACACCAGAGAGTCGGCCTCTCGGCCTCATATACGAGGCCTCTCCTCCACAGCTCTATGAAGGTTTTCTGCGTCATGGCCCGGTATTCTTCGCTGTCAGTTCCCTTATCCCAATAGGTGAACGACATACCCCAACGTCTGAATATAGAAACGAACTCCCTTTCTAGCGCGTCGAGCTCGGCTTTACACATCTCGAGGAACTTCTCCCGCGGGACCTCGTGGGCGTTCACGCCATATTTCTTCTCCACTTGCACCTCGACCGGGAGGCCGTTTCGATCTAAATAGAACGGGAACACTACGTTGAAGCCCCTCATCCTGTGGAACCTCGCGACCATATCTATCTGGGCGTAATGAGCCGTGCCGCCTATGTGGGGCCGCCCCGAAGGATAAGGCGGCGGCGTATCGATCACGAGAAAGTCGCCGTCTGAGTTAATCCTTATCGCAAATAAGCCCTCCCTCTCCCAAGTCCTTATGAGATCCTCCTCCCATTCCAGACGCCATCTGGCCTCCTTGAGCTTCGGCACAAGGGTAAGTATTCGGGCTTTTTAATAATGACTTGCTTAGGTGCTCGCATAGGCTTTTCTATGAACGCCAACGATATCCGCGATTTTCTGAATTTATAAGCTCTATTCGAAAAGCATCTACATGGCGGTGTTGGAGGTGAGGAACCTACATGTAGTCGTCGACGAGAAGAAAATACTCAAGGGGGTTTCCTTAGCTGTAAGATCAGGGGAGATCGTAGCTTTGATGGGACCTAACGGCTCGGGGAAGTCCACTTTGTTCCAGACCATAGCAGGCAATCCCCGGTACCAGATAATAGAGGGGGATATACTATTGGACGGAGCCTCCATAAAGGAGCTGGCGCCTGAGGAACGATTCGCGAAGGGCTTGTTCGTGGGGTTCCAATCGCCTATAGCCGTGCCGGAGGTCCGCTTCGCTTTCTTGATACAAGCTATGTTGAATAAAAAGGCCGGGAAGAAGCTAGGCGACGTCAACCCAAGGATAGCCGAGGCGTATAAGCTGGCGGTAGAGCTGGGGTTGAAACAAGACGTCTTCAATAGAGGCATAGGCGCCGGTTTCAGCGGCGGCGAGTTCAAAAGGGCTGAGGTCCTCCTGGCCCTCATGGTGAGGCCGTCCATAGCTATATTAGACGAGCCCGACTCCGGCTTGGATATAGACGGCATGGCTGCTATAAGCAAGGCGCTCCTACGGTTGGCTGAGAGCAACGCAGGTATCTTGTTATCGACGCATTACGCTAGGATACTTAAGTTCCTGGAGCCCAGCAGGGTATACGTCATGTACGACGGTCGGCTTGTCCTCGAGGGCGGGCCGGAGATAGTGAGGAAAGTCGAGGAGGCTGGCTACGAGAAGTTGTTCAAGGAGGCGGGCATCTCTTAGCGATTTCCAGCCCCTCCATCTAACGGACAATTCGGAAGAAATATAGACTAGAGACGAGGAATCTCCAATGGAGGAGGAGATAGCTAAGATTCACGGGATGATAACAGAAAGCGAACATGTATCGGAGCTATTAGGCGTGGCGAAGCCTGTGCCGTACGCGGTCGAGCTGAAGGGCAAGATAACCAAGGATATGATAGAGGAGGTGAGCAGACTTAAGGGCGAGCCCGACTGGATGAGAAGATTGAGGTTAAGGATGTTGGAGCTCTTCGAGAAGCTCCCGACGCCCAAGTGGGTCAGAGGGGTAGGCGAGATCGACCTAGAGGCGTTGGTACATTATGCAAAGCCTCAGACCCAAACCGCCCGAAGCTGGGACGAGCTACCGAAGGAGATTAGGGAATACTACGAGAAGCTCGGCCTTCCCGAGATGGAAGCAAAGGCGCTCCTGGGCCTGGCGACCCAGTTCGACAGCGAGATAGTCTATTTCAACTTCAAGAAGAAGCTCGAAGAGAAAGGAGTCATAATGCTCCCCATGGAGGAAGCCGTCAAGAGGTACCCGGATCTCGTGAAGCAATACTTCATGAGGGTCTTCCCGCCTGAGCATAAATTCGCCGCTCTACATGGAGCCTTATGGTCGGGCGGGACCTTCATCTACGTGCCTCCCGGCGTCAGAATAGAGCAACCGCTGGAGACCTTCTTCTTGATTGGCAGCTCCATGGAGAGCCAGATGGAGCACAGCATAGTGGTGGCCGACAAGGGCGCCTACGTGCACTGGATAGAGGCGTGTTCGGCCCCCAGGCTCCTCAAATACAGCTTCCACAACGGCATGGTGGAGGGCTACGCCCACGAAGGCGCCGACCTCAAGATAACCACGGTGCAGAACTGGTCCCGCGATATAGTCAACTTCAACAACAAGAGGGCGGTCGCGGAGGCCCGCGCCCACGTGCAGTGGGTTGAGGGTAGTATAGGGAGCAAGACCACATATACGTTCCCCTCCACGATATTGAGAGGCGAGGGGGCCTCCACCGAGATATACGGCATAACGGCCGCCAACGGAGGGCTATGGAAAGAGAACGGAGCCAAGGTGTGGCATTTAGCTCCCGACACTAAAAGCCGTATAGTCAATAAGAGCATCTCGGCCAGAGGCGGCACCTCCGTCTATAGAGGAATGGTGTACGTGAGTAAGGGCGCTAAATACGCGAAGAGCCACGTCCAGTGCGATGCGTTGGTCCTAGACGGCGATTCTGCTAACATAACTATACCCCACGATCAAGTGTTCGAGGAAACGGCGGTCGTCACGCACGAGGCTACTGCGAGCCGCATCTCCGAGGAGAAGTTGATGTACTTAAGGGCGAGGGGCTTCACGGAGGACGAGGCCAAGGCGTCTATAGTGCTCGGCTTCGTGTCCGATATAGTGAAGGATCTGCCCTTCGAATACGCCGTGGTTCTGCAACGCGTTCTGGAGCTCGAGTTCTCTAAGCTGGGCAGGGTAGGCTGATCGGCATCGATATTTTAATAAGGCGATATTACTATATGGCTCAAACCACGGCGATTAGGATATGTGAGGGGGTTACGATAAGCCTCGAGTGTCCTCTTAGGAATTCCTCAGCGCTTTTAGATCTCGGCGTAAAGCTCATGGAGAAATACGGCATCAGCCGTTATGACCTCATAGGCGTGTTGGTGGCTCTCGGCGCAGATCCGGAGGATGCCAAAAGGGCGCTAGGCCTTAGGATAAGCGGCAATATAAAGAAGCCTGTGCAGACCTTCTACGAGCGATATAGGCAGAAGCTGGGCGAAGACGGCGTCGTGAAGTTGTTGCTGGAGCTCTACAGGGCTGCTGGCGGCGAGTGCCTCTGCCCGGTGGGCCCCATAGTGCCCTTCGGCCCTGATAGGTACTTGATCCAGAGGCCGTCCGGTATCTATCTATGCGAGGCGGGCTCGTGTAGGGAAATAGCGCCGGAGCCGATAACGCTCTACGATCACCCGCAAGGTTGCCAGCTGTATAATCCGGCGCTTCAGATCGTGGGGCAACCCACCGCTTTAGTGGCGTCGCAATTAAAAACGCTGAAGGTGGCGGATCCCGACCTGGTGGCCAAGTATTTACTGCCAGCTCTATGCCGGGATCTACGCGGGGTAGATCTAGGGGCCTTCGAGTTCTTCTGAGATGTTCTCCACAGCCCGAAGCGCAGCTCCTACGTAGTAAGCCCTTTAAAATGCCTTTTTCCAGGCCACTGTGGATATAGGCATAATAAGGCCCTACGAGGTCGAGTTCCATCCAGGCGATGTGGCGGATTTAGAGGAGGCTATAATCGAGAGGGGGCATAGACCCCTCCGGATCTATATAGACATGTTGGAGGTTAGACTCGGGGAAAGAGTTGAGGTGTGGCAAGGCGTGGGGAGGAGCGAGCCCGTCAAGATAGAAGCGCCTGGCGCTATATTGAGGCACCTAGGCATATTTAGAGATTTCGAGCAGTTTTCGTACCGTATCTTCGCGGCCAGAGTCCTGGAGCTAAGCGGGATGTTCGTCATGAATCCCGTCATCAACTGGATGATAGCAAGCGACAAGCTGGCGAGCGCCGCGGTGTTGCTCAGAGCCGGCCTGCCGGTGCCGCCGACCGTTGTGAGCGAGAACATGTTCTCGGCCTATAGGGCCGTCTCAGCCTTCGGCCATGTGGTGGTTAAACCGCTCAGAGGGAGCATGGGTTACGGCGTGTTTAAACTCGACGACCCCGACGTCGCGATGCACGTCTTCTCCATGTTGACGAATCTCAACAAGCCTTTCTACGTCCAGAAATATCTAGAGAAAAACGGTGGAGATTATAGAGTAGTGGTGGTGGGTGGGCGGGCGATAGGCGCTGAGTTCAGGAGGGCCGAGGGCTGGAAGTCCAACGTGGCTCAAGGCGCGAGGCCGGAGCCGGTGAAGCCAAGCCGAGAGTTAGAGGAGCTCGCGGTGAGAGCCGTTGAGGCGTTGGGCCTCGAATACGGCGGCGTGGATATAGCCGAGACGAAGGAGGGGTACTACATCTTCGAGGTGAACCCGACCATGTCGTGGCAAGGCTTCAAGGCGGCCACGGGGATAAACCCGGCTAAACACATAGTGGAGCATCTTATAGAGAAGATAAGGAGGTGATCAGTCCGTCGCGAGCACGCCATAAATGGCGCGAGTTGATACCCCTCATCACCATTGTCGTGGGCGCCTCGATATTTAAGCGTTTGGCGATCTACGCCTTATGGATGCGGCCGTCCTTCTGGCGGACTTAATAGTGCCTCTGACCTTAACGGTTCTACATCCATCGATAAGAGCTATAAGGGCCCTTGCCCTCCTCGCGAGCTCTCTAGGCACGCCTATCACTATCACATCGTCGTATATGCCGACTATATCGAATTTAAGCAGTTTGTACTTGACGCCGAGCACCGCGATGAAAAGATTGTTCATATTTTCGAGACAAGCCATTACGTCCTCGGCTCTGACCAAAAGATATCTACGCATGTGCTAACACAAGCTCGATGAGTACATCTAGCCCTTTCCTAAAGGGAACGACCCAAGCACTGTCGCCGGTCATCTCCACGAGCAAGCTAGCCACATCTAGCGGCGACTTTACATCGCTCGGCGATTCGACCGGGGTTGAGAACAACGTATTTTCCGGCTCTAATACATCGAGCCACTCGGCGAGTAGCTCCAGGTCCTTCAATAGAGGCTTTAACTTCACCTCTATGTATTTCCGCGCCTTAAGCGCGGTCTTCACCTGATCCCTAGTTAAGACCTCGCGAGGATTCACCGATAGTATCTGGAGATCCTCCCTGTGGACGAGAACGTTAAACCTAGATCTATTTGGGACCTCGGCTATCCTCACGTCGATTCCCCTAACGAACGGCGCTATCCTCTCGGTCACGACGTTGCGGTTAACCAACGCGGCTCTGACGCCTACTTCCCATAGTAGATCCTCGGCCGTTGGGTCTCGGAGATCCCACTCCACGAACCCTCTCTTGATCTTAATTATCTCCACATCCGCCGCCCCTTATTCTGATCCTAACGACATCGTCAGAGCTCGACTGGGCTATTATGCCTCTGACGAGCTTCTGTTTATCAAGCCTTATATACCATTCGCCGTGCTGCATCTGCGGAGGCTGGACGTGTGGACATATCTTCTCCAGAAGGGGTCGGCAGTCCTGTAGAAACGCCGTTATTAGATAGATAGGGTTCCCATAGTGTCCCTCTAGCTTCTCGATCACGTAGGGGAGATCCCCGAGGAAAGCTCTAAGCGTTTCTACGACTTTGTCTAGATCCTCAGTGGCGTGTACCAAGACGCTTATCTCCGCGAAACATCTCACCTCTTCTCCTCGGATTTAAGCCTGGGCAATAAGTTCTCGCGTAGCTTCTCTATTAGCTTCTTCTGCCTCTGTCTCAACCTCCTGGCCTTCCACCTACGTTTACTCTCCTTGCCGACTATTCCAGCGTAATCGGGATCGCTCCTTATAGTGGGGGCGTTGGGGTCTATCAAGATGACCTCGAAGTATCTATACATGCCATCGTCGGCGACCCAGTAGCTGCCCAGCACTTCGAGGTTAGGATAACGACGGGCGGCTCTCTCCTCGGCCACTTGTTGCCAACTCTTCCATAGGGTTATGCCGTAAACTCCCATGCGTTTAGGTCTTCTGCCCGAATCAGGTCTCCTTCTGTTGAAAGGCCCCCTCCTCACTCTAACCCTCACCACGACGACGCCTTGTTTAGCCTTGTAGCCCAGAGCCCTGGCTCGATTAAGCCTCGTGGGCTTATCGATCCGCACTATGGCCGGCTCCCTACGCCATTTGATCAATCTCTCCCTCAAGATCTTCTCCTCGATCTCCCTACCCTCCTTCGAGTACCACATGGCCATGTACGCATATGCCGATTTAGCCATCGCAACACAGCACTAAGGCGTTTTTATATTTTCTCTTGTCCGCGCTGGCGCGTAGCCATGTGGCGTCTTTCATGTCGCGTCAAGTGGCCTAGCGACGCTATGTTGAGCGCGCCCCTCCCCGGCCCTAAATCGTAGAGGTAGAAGTATCTATCGAGCCTGAGCCCGTTGTACATACGAAGGGCGTCTCCGAAACGATTCCTATCGCCTTTGATAAGTACATACTTCATATTGCCTCCCTCGCCGTAGACCCACGCCGTGAAACCGCCGACAGATATCCGGGAGATCTTGCCCCTTTTCTCCACGCCCATCGCGAGAAAGAAGACGTCACGCCCCACGGCGTATTCGAGCTTGATGGCTCTAGGCCTCGGGCCCAGCCCCTTTATGTCTTTGAACAGATCAGCGGCTAGGTACATCCTCTCCAGAGTCCTCAAGGGCCTGTAGGGCCTCCCCGATTCGTCGTCCACAGCGTTACAGAGCGTGTAGGGCGCACCTCTATATTCGCTTATCTTAACCTCGACGCGTCTAAAATTTGATGTCTTCTCTACAGGCAGATCCACCGGGTCGGGCGCCGGCAGTCCTCTAGAAAGCGATAATGTGGCGGAAAGCCAAGGATCCCCCTCAACGTAGATAACATCTTTTTCTTCATAAAGTCTTAACAAGCTTTCTTGATCGACATCGCAGGAGTCTATGACCAAGTCGAACTCGTTAGGATCGGCGGATTCGACGAATTCGACTAACAACAGATCCCTCAAGAAGCGTTGCTTCATGAAGAGGCCGGGGGGAGGCAGATCGTAGAGGTACACGTCGTTTGGGCCAGTCGTCTGGATCCATACGCGGTCGCCGGATTTCGCCAAGAGATACGCCAGATAGGCTGAGCCGGGCTCCAGCCCTCTTATTAGGATCTTACGGCTTGCTCCAACCACGGTTTTTCCGGCAGGGGCCCGTGTATCCTCTCGGCGTCCTCTATGGCGTGTAGGCGGCAGTCCCGGCCGGCCGGCACCTTGGTGCAGAAATCGCGGTGGAGGCTCGGCAGATCCTCCCAGACGAGCTTCGCGAGGGTTGGCCACAGCCTCCAGGCTTGTGCGTACATCTGCCAGCACACGTGCCTTATCTCGGCTTGCGCCGTCGTCGCGCATCTGAGGGGGACGAAGTTGAGGAGGAGCTCCCTGGCGTTCATCTGCACCGCGAACCTCACGGCCGCGGCGTTGGGCAAGATCATGCGGGCGTACTCGGGCTTGAAGGACTCCCTAAGCTTGAGGTAGTCCTCGTAGGCCCTCCTCAGGAGATCGGCCGGGAAGCCCTCGGGCACCACGAACCGGATCTCCCTGCGGGAGTAGTCCACGTAGCGCTGGGATTCAGACCAGTAGGAGGCCATGCGGTGCCGGATGAACTGGGTGTGGCAAGCGCGGGAGCACTCCACGAGGAACTGAGCCCCCATGAACTCGAACACAGACCAATGCCCCTGGCGGTAGAAAGCCGATATCCTCTTGGCGATTAACTCGGGCGTCTGCGCCTTTACGGCGTCCTCGAACGGAACGCCGCGATAGAGCGCGTCGGAGAAAGCAGACACGAGAAGCTCGGATCCCCAGGAGCCTATTAGATAGGCCGAAGGTCTCACCAACTTCACGGAATATATCTTATGCTTAAAATAAAGGGAAAAGAAGGATGCAGGGATGACTCCCATATCATTAAGGTTTTATACCAGCTTCGAGAGGATGGCGTGTCTATAGTCTGCCCCGTATGTAATCTGCCCGAATGGGAGGCCATGCCTCCGCCGCATACCTACAGGCACAAAGGGCCTGAGAACACGGTGATGATAGCCCGCTGTAAGCACTGCGGCACCGTGTTCTACATATTCAGGACCAGATTCGATACGTATACTATCCAGATAGAGAAAGCGGAGAGAAAACACGGGGCGATACCGCATCTGCAATGACCCTCTGCACCTCCTGCGGCAAAAGGCCTGCGCAGTTCCTACGTCGAACTAGCGGCGAGAAGCTCTGCCTGCCTTGTCTCTTTAAATCCATAGAGGAGAAAGTTTGGCGTACCATACGGGACGAGAAGATGATAGAACCTGGCGATAAGGTTGCGATAGCCATATCGGGCGGTAAGGACAGCTTAGTGCTCTTAGATATACTGGGTAGGTTGAAGGAAAGAGGCCGCCTTAGGGGCGTCGAGTTCGAGGCGTTCACGATCAACGAAGGCCATCCCTATAGTTGTTTCTACCGTATGTCGAGGGCGGATTTCGTGAGGAAGCTAGCCGAGCGCTACGGGATGACGTACTCCGTATATACGTTCAAAGAGGTATTCGGCTACTCTGCGCTCGAAATAGCAGAAAGGCTCTCGAAAAACGGCGTAGATATACATATGTGCACGATAGACGGCGTCTTGAGGCGGAGGGCCATGAACCTTATAGGGAGGAGACGCGGGTGGACCAAAATAGCTACTGCTCACAACCTCGACGACGAGGCCCAGACCGTGTTGTTAAACGTGCTCATGGGCAACCTGCGGAGATTCGCGTGGTTCAACCTAGATGACGCCGAGGAGAAGGACTTAGTAAGGCGTATAAAGCCGTTGAGATATATAAGGGAGGAGGAGATAGCGATCTACGCGTATTACCACGACATACCCCTCATGGAGCTGGAATGTCCCTACGTCTATAACAACCCCAGGTACGGCCTTAAGTTCATCCTGGCGGAGCTCGAGGGTAAGATGCCCAATGTTAAATACAACTTAGTGAGCGTAGGGAAACGGTTGGGCGAAGTGTTGCGGGCGGAGGGTAGCTATAAGAGGTGTAAATACTGTGGAGCTCTCTCGGCGAGGGATATCTGTAGGACCTGCGAGATCTTCGAAAAGGCGGGTCTTCTCGAGGGGTACTTAAAGCATCAAGCTATCTGGAGCCTGACGCAGCCCCCCTCGTCTACCAGCCTGTAGCCTCTATTGGAGATAGAGGATATGAACGTGTCTATGTAACGTCTGAACAAGGGATAGACCGTTCTACAGTACTTTATATTCACGACGTTATTCGTGCTGTCGTCGTTCTGCACCGTGGCGAGCCCCCTCAGCTGCACGACGTAAGCCGCCTCGTGTAGCTCCTCGACGTCGCCGTCCTGTATGGCCGATTTTATTATCTCGGCGTCCCTCTTGGCCATGTCAAGCGCTATCTTATCGAGATCGACTAATTTAGCCACGAAATCTCTCTCTATCGCCAAGGCGGGCTCGTTATTTATCACGTGGGTGATCCACCTCGGGACGAAGATCCTCTTGGAGGAGATCCTGTAGTGGATCTTCTTGACGAAGGCGAACATACCCAAGCTCTTGGGTAGCTCCTCCAAGTCCTGTTCATCCACGGACGTCACGTCGACTATGAAGTGCATCTTGGTGCGGCCTGAGTCGAGCGCTATGTTCAATATATTGGCGTTGTTGTCGGCGAAGACGTTGGAGAGGGCCGCCAATATGCCGGGTTGGTCGAAGTTCAGCTCTATCAGATATTCCCCTATCTTGCCGCCTAAGTTGTTGATGATGAGATAGATCTCACGATTCAGCATCGGACCCCACTACGCCCTATTTAAAAACTTAATTTCGGCCAGCGTCTGTCGAACGTCGACGGCGGTACGTTTATATTCGCGGAGACCTACGCTCTTGATGATCGGGGCTGGGTTGCGGGAGGGTCGAGACCCTATGACGACTTAGGAGCCAGGTGACTAAATAGGGCTATATAACTTTAATAGAAGGTATTAGGTTGTTACATGCCGCCCAAATGGCATTGGCCCCAAGTGGATCCGGATAAAGTGCCCTCGATAAGGGTGGAGCCGCCAGGACCGAAGGCGATGGAGGTGATCAAGAGGGATGAAGCCGTATTGATGCAGTCCTTCGTCCGATGGTACCCCTTGGTGATAGCAAGGGGCTACGGCCCCGTGGTGGAGGACGTCGACGGGAACTTGTACATAGATTACAACGCAGGTATAGCGGTCACCGCGACGGGGCACGCCCACCCTAAGGTCGTCGAGGCGATAAAACGACAAGCCGAGCTCTTCCTCCACTATTCCCTCACCGACTTCTACTACGAGATAGCTGTGAGGCTCGCCGAGAGGCTCGTCTCGATCGCGCCCATATCGGGGCGGAAGAAAGTATTCTTCACAAACAGCGGGACCGAGTCGATAGAGGGCCTCGTCAAGATAGCGCGGGGATACTTCAAGGGGCAGAGGCCTTACATAATCGCGTTCTACGGCGCATTCCACGGGAGGACCTACGCCTCTATGTCGCTTACGGCGTCTAAGCCCATCCACAGGAAGTACTTCTCGCCCATGATGCCTAACGTCATACACGTACCGTATCCGCACCCGGTGCACTGCCCCTTCAAGGCCAAGGACCCCGAGGAGTGCGGCCAATATGCGCTAGAGTTCATAGAGGAGTGGGTCTTCAAGAGGCTCGTCAGCCCGGACGAAGTAGCGGCGGTGTTGATAGAGCCGATACAAGGCGAGGGGGGCTACGTGGTCCCGCCCCTCGGATTCATGCAGGGACTACGTAAGTTGACTAAAGAACACGGCATACTTCTGGCTGTCGACGAGGTCCAGACGGGCTTCGGCAGGACCGGCCGTTGGTTCGCAGTCGAACATTTCGGTGTAGAGCCCGACATAATCGCCACGGCGAAGGCCATAGCGTCGGGCTTGCCCATGGGCGCCATAATAGGGAGGGAGGAGGTCATGTCGTTGCCCAAGGGGTCCCACGCCAACACCTTTGGAGGCAATCCTGTTGCGGCCGCCGCGGCCTTGGCCACCCTCGACGTGATAGAGGAGGAAGGCTTGTTGGAGCACGCTTCGCGTCTAGGCGAGGAGATCAAAAAGGCGCTGGCCGAGGAACTAAGGGGCAAGCATGACGTTAGAGGGCTCGGGCTGATGATAGGCGTCGAGCTACTCGACGAAAATAGAAAACCTGCTAGATACCTAGAGGATGTGTTGCTCAAAAGCTTTAAGCGCGGCCTTGCGGTGATTGGAGCGGGGATTTCGACCGTTAGGATAGCCCCTCCGCTGGTTATACCTAGAGATATGGCGCTAAAAGGCGCTGAGATACTGCTAGATGTTCTTAAGACCCACTAAAGCCCTCCGCTTTTTCCTACCTATCTCCTCCTCTAGATACCACTCGAGAACGAAATCTTCCTCGTCGGCTATAAGCAGTGCCACCTCATACGCCTCGTCCCACCTCTCCGCCTCGTACACCACCTCCCAATCCTTCAGTTTCTCGACATCCGAGGGGCGGCCCGTCACGAGGACCCGGCCCCCCTTCCTGTCGACAAGCACCCGATACATGTAGATATATCGATGCTACTTTAAAAAAGAGCGTTTTATCTCATAAAGCGAAACCCTCGGCGTTCTTAAAGTCAAATATGAAATATATAAAGCGTTTAATATATGTTTATTTATAATTATATCATAATTGCTAGTAAATATTGCCTAGATAATATGGGAACATCAACTTCCTATTTTAGTATTACAAGTATACTACTTATCCACATCGATAGACGTATCGTAGAAGCGGTTTCTATTTAACGATTTTTCCATCAACTCCCTAGGCTTTATCTTGACGAACTTAAGGCCATAGTCCTTTAAGTAGTTAAAGGCAGAGGGGGTTATATCGGCCGCCACGAGGATACCTCTCGCCTTGCCTCTAGCCCTCGATACGACCTCTACATAGCGACGTAGTTGGAACACGGCCTCGTGCCCGGCTACATCGCGCTTAACTTCGATTACTACATACACGTTGTTTTTATCAACGCCGAGTATATCGATATGGCCGGCCTCCGTGGGGACCTCCACGCCGACGACCTTCAACCCCTCCTCGATAAGCCAAGGCGACTCCACCAACGCTTGCACGATATCCCGCTCGCTCCCCACGAGGTTCAGCTCGGCGACATCTACGTTAAAAACGCCGATGAAATCTATAGTCGAGAAGACGGCCTTCACAGTCTCGAGAGGTCTCTGTCTCACGCTCTTCACCACCAGCCTCTCCCCCTCGACGTACGCCGCAGTGGAGCTGCCCGGGGGATTCCAGATCTTGGGCTGCGCCTTCTCGGCCTCATGGACGAGGAGGGTCCCATCTCTTTTTATTAGAAGCAGTCTCCTACCTTGCCTCAAGTTGGCGGCCGCTCTGCCGCTATATGACACCTCGCAGACGCCCACGACGACTACGACGCCTGATTTCTTGCCGGAGTTTATCGCGCGCGCTGCGTCCGCTGGCGAGGGGTTTGCCAGATACACGATAACCGTAAGCCCCGGGTTTAAAGTATAGAAGTTAAAACGTGGTGGGCCCGCCGGGATTTGAACCCGGGACCTCCCGGGTGCTGGGGCAAAGCCCTTTATCAGCCTCGCCGGATCTCCCACGGGCGCTCCAACCTGGCTAAGCTACGGGCCCGGCCCTATTGAATCAGCTGAATTTAAGCTTTCTCGCGGCCTTATCTCCGCTAATTATAACTTTTTAAAGAGGTGAATAGATCCTCGCGTGCAAGGCGTTGGGAAACTCAAGCTGGGGCTAGAGGAGTGGCGTAAGATCGAGAACGATCTTGTCCGCATAGCGGCTTCCGATCAACTGGAGCTTTTGCTTAACTTAACCCTGGTCGCCGCGATGGAGGAAGAGGAGGAACATGAGCACGAGGAGCACGAACACGGCCTTATGCCGAGCGACCAGGAGTTCGCGAAGGAGGTGAGCGACCTCATGGATTATGCGATAAAGACCTATAAGGCTGATGCGCATCCGCATTTTCACGGAGATCACGGCACGGTGCTCTTCGTGATAAGGGGCGCCCCCAAGGATTTGATGAAGGCCTTTAGGGACCTGATAGAATTCGCCAGATCCAACTGTGAGAAGTGCGCTGTACATGGAATCGACGGCGAGTTCCACCTAGGGGACGACCTAGCGGGCATATACTTCGGCGATATCTACAAGGTCACCTTCATACTTCCCGCTGAGGATGGCCGCCGACTGCGCGTGTACGAAGCGCATCCCTGATGCAGTCTAGGACGGCTTGGGCATAAGGGCTTTTCACTCTCGGCAGATCTTCTAGGGAGATATGGGGCAATCCCCCTATCCATACGCGTCTATGTGAGAAGCCCGGCTCGTCTATAGTCCAGACGCAAGGAGTAGGGGGGAGCTTCTCGGCGTCGCTCTCTGCTATAACCACGTCGCACTCGCAACCTATATCTATGTTGCATCCGAAGGCGCGTATCCACGCGGCGAGTCCGCCCAAGACCTCCACGCCCATCTCCACCAGACGCCAATAGAGCTCGCACACGGAATATCCCACCTAGATAAATTCTTCGAGAAGCTCTGGATCGACATCATCGATGATTATGTATAGATCCTCGAGCCTTACCTTGTCGAGTATCCGCATAGCGCGCGCTATGGGTATCTCGACATATTGGCAAAGCCCTGTTTCGTCGCATCTACGTTTGATCCAGATCCTCACCTTCACGTTAGGTAGCTGCCTTATAACCACCTGGCGGCTAGAGCTCGAGCTCCTCCCCCGTCGTCAGAGGCACGTATATGTTCTCCTTGCCCTTGCTCTGCAACCATTTGGCGAAGGGCAACGCCGAGGAGGGATCGGTGTGGAACAACACTATCCTGGCGTCGTCGTTGAAGTAGTTTATGAACTCAACCAAGTCCGAGCGCCCCGAGTGGGCAGAGAAGTCGAACCACTCGATCCTCGCCTTCACCTTCACCGCCGTCCCGTCCACGAGGGCTTCACCTCTCGATAGCACCTCGAAGCCGGGCGTATCCGGCGCTTGGAAGGACGGCAATATTACGGCGTTCTTAGGATCTCCAGCTAGTTTCTTGAAGTAATAAAGAGAGGCCCCTCCTTTCAACATGCCGGCGGGGGAGACTATCACCGAGGGCTCTTGGCCCACCGCCTTCTTCCTCACGTAAGCGTTCGGTATCTCCACGGACATATCCATAGCCTTCTTGTAGAGATCGTAGTCGTTGAGGAGATAGGGGTATTTACCCACTATCGTGTTCACCTGCCTGGCCAGCCCGTCGACATATATGGGCCCTACCTCGTATTTGGCTAGGGTCAACATGATCTCCTGCGCCCGCCCGAGCGCGAACGACGGCACCAACACGGTGCCTCCTCCCTCCAGCACCTCCCTCACGGTCTTGACGAACTCCCGTTCTAGCTCCTCCCTCCGCGGATGATCCGCCGCGGCGTAGGTAGCCTCCATGACGACCACGTCGGGCCTTTTCGGCAGGTTATGTATATCGGCCCCTCTTAACAACGCAGTATCCCTCAAGTTGAAATCGCCTGTGAAAACAACGACCTTGCCCTCGGCTTCAAGCACCGATATTGCGCTGCCCGGAACATGGCCAGCGTTGTAAACAGTGAGCGTTATATCGGGCGCGAGCTCCACGGGCTCGCCGTAGGTTAAAGGTATCGCGCTCTCCATAGCCGCCTTGACCTCCTCGTGGGTGTAGGGCAGGTAGTAGCCCGAGAGCTTTATCATATCTGTGTACATCACATCGCTTAGCTCCATCGTGAGCGGCGTCGCGTATATCGGAGGCTTCAAGGATACGTAGAGCGACGGCAGAGCTCCGCTGTGATCTAAATGGGCGTGGCTCAACACGACCGCCACGAGATCCTTGGGCCGTACATGCTCGGGGAATATAGGCCTTCCCTGCTGGTCGAAGTTGACGCCGTAGTCGAATAACACGGATCCTGTCGAGGTCTTCACAAGCACAGCAGCTCTCCCGACCTCCCCAGCGCCGCCGAGGAACTTAATCCTCACGGCATAACTTTATTACCCATAAATATTCGCATGGAGATCTCCGACGCAAGTAGGCTTCTGGAGGAATTGCCCCGCAGGATCGATGCATCGCTTGAAGGAATCAAAAAAGCCGCTAGAGCGCTCGACGCGGCCCTGGAGGAGCTGAGGAAAGCCGAGGAGCGGCTCAAAACGTATAAATAAGGCAGATTGTTTGAAGGCGATGCTCACGGCAAGTAAACAGCCGAGGAAGCAGAGGAAGGCCCTAGCTGAGGCGCCTCTACATCTAAGGCGTAAGTTGCTTAACGCCAAGCTGGCCCCCGACCTACGCCGAAAGCTAGGCGTCGCTAGATTGCCTGTGAGGGTCGGCGATACCGTGATGATAATGAGAGGCGATTTCAAAGGCGTCACGGGGAAGATCGTAAGGGTCGATCTAAAGAGGGTTCGTATATACGTGGAGGGCGCCACTAGGACTAACAGCAGAGGAGAGACCGTCTATTACCCTATACATCCGAGCAAGGTCATGATCGTTAATATCGATACCTCCGATAAGAGACGTCAAGAGGTGATAGAGAGAAGGAAGAAGACGGCTTCTTCATAGCGCCGTTAAAAGAAATTTAAATATCATAACGAATATGGCGCTTGATGAAGAAGCCGTTTTGCGACTTCTGCATAAAGACAAGGGTGCTATGCCCTAAGTGCCAGGGGCTGATCGACAGCGGTGAATACAGCTGGCTCGACGTAGACGTCGTCGACGCTTTGATGAAGCTGGAGAAAAAATATAATCTTGCCGACGTGGAATATGTAAAGGCTTATGAGACCGATGCCTTCATAGTGGTGGTGCTCCGCGGATATAAGAAGTTACCAAAAGGCGCCCAGATCCAACTAGAGAAAGATCTATCGGCGGCTGTAGGTAGGAACGTGAAGATTGTGGAGAAAGGTAGCGTCAACGAGATAATAGCGCAGCTCGTATCGCCGGCTAGGCTGTTGACGATCTCCACCTCTTGGCTACCCGACGGCACGAGCGAGACCGTCGTGAAGATCCCGTCTAGAGAGTTGAGACGATTGCCCGTACGGCCGGAGAAATTACAAGAAATACTTAATAGAATTATCGGATCTACAATAAAGATAGATGTTATAAAAGAAAAAGAAATTAAAATATAATTTTTGGATAATAAATGATTTTATTATTCTATCGTCAAATAAAAACCTATATAGGGTGAGCAACGTTGTTTCGTGGTCCCGCGTAAGACGCATTTCACCAACGAGGTAACCCCCGATCTACACGGCAAGGAGGTGGTATTGGCAGGTTGGGTCTGGGAGGTCAGAGATCTGGGCAAGGTGAAATTTGTGATCTTAAGGGATAGAGAGGGTTTCGTCCAGCTCACGTTCAAAAGCGGGAGGACGCCCGACGAGGTTTTATCCAAGGTGGCCGATCTGAATAAGGAGGACGTGATAGTAGTTAAGGGCGTCGTAGAGAGTAGCAGGATAGCTAAAGCCGGCGTGGAGGTGTTCCCCACAGCGCTATGGGTCTTGGCCAAGGCGAAGCCGCTTCCCGTGGATCTCTGGGGCGGCACATCAGATCTACCGACTAGGTTGAGGTACCGCCCGGCCGATTTAAAAAGCCCGAGGAACCTAGCTATTTTCACCACTGCGTCGGAGATCTTGAGGGCCATTAGGGACGTCCTATATAGGCACAAGTTCGTCGAAGTCTTCACGCCTAAGATAATAGCGACTAGCACCGAAGGAGGCGCGGAGCTGTTCACAGTGCTGTATTTCGAGAGGGTCGCGTACCTCGCGCAGAGCCCTCAGCTCTATAAGGAGCAATTGACGGCATCGCTCGAGAGGGTGTTCGAGATCGCCCCGGCCTATAGGGCCGAGAAACACAACACGGATTATCACCTCAACGAATTCATCTCGATAGATGGGGAGGGGGCCTTCATGGATTACAACGACATAATGGATCTCCTGGAGGAGATGATGAAGGCCATAGCATCGGTCGTGAAAGCCAGGAGGGATAGGCTGGAGAGAGTTGGGGTAAAGCCGACGCTAGACGATGTGAGCCGGATACCCCGCGTGGATTACGACGAGGCTATAGACAAACTGCGATCTTTAGGCTACGACGTAAAATGGGGCGATGATCTGACCGTCGAGATGCAGAAAGCATTGAGTAAATTCTACGGGCCGTTGTACTTCATAATCAACTTCCCCGCGTCGTTGCGTCCGTTCTACACCAAACGGAAGGACGACGACCCTAAGAAGACCGAGTCCTACGACTTGATATTAAACGGGATAGAGATAGTGTCGGGCGCCACGCGCGTCCACGTGCGGGAGGTGCTTGAAAAAGAGATGAGGGAGAGGGGCCTCGACCCCTCGGCGTTTGAGAGCCACCTCTCGGTCTTCGACTGGGGCATGCCGCCGCATGCCGGCTTTGGCATGGGGTTCAACAGGCTCATCATGGCGTTGCTCGGGCTTGATAACGTCAGGGAGGCCGTGTTGTATCCTAGGGATAGATATAGGCTGGAGCCTTAGGCGTCCCGTCCTTTAAGCTTAACAAACGCCACGTAGGCGAGCTTCTCCCTCGTCCATCCGCCGTCTGATTTGACGTAGAGGTATAACACCTGCCCTCCCCTCTCCTCTATAGGTATGACCAATCTGCCCCCAGGGGCCAGCTGGTCTTGTAACGCTTTCGGTACCTTGCTCGCCGCCGCGGTTACTATTATTGCATCAAACGGAGCGCGTTCCGGCAGGCCTAGAGATCCATCGCCGTAATATACCTCGACCACCTCGGCGTACCCCAGCCTCTCTATGTTCTGAGCAGAGTATACGGCCAAAGGTAGCTCTATCTCGATGGTGTAGATCTTCCCCCTCCTGCCTATAGCCTCGGCGCATACAGCCGCTTGGTATCCGGACCCGGTCCCCACCTCCAGGATTTTCATGCCCTCGCGGGGCCTTATGGCCTCGCATAACATGGCCACCATATGGGGCGCCGAGATCGTCGCTTCGCCGAGCAGCGGAAGAGGCGTGTCGTTGTAAGCAGAAAGCGTATATTCAGGGGTGACGAACTCCTCTCTGGGCACCTTCAACATAGCCTCGACCACGTTCTTACTACGCAGTATCCCCTCGGCCATTAGGTCCTCGACGAGCTTCCTCCTGGCCTTGTGGAAATCTAGCATCTCCTCAGCGGCATGGGCCCGTATCTAGCCAAATCGCGGATCAACTCCCTAGTGGTCTCCGTCAAGTCTACTCTCAAGGCCTCGGATAAGGGAAAGAACCTGGCATCTTCGGCGTCTGTGCCTGGGTTCAAGCTACCGTCTCTCACCTCGACCAAATAGTCGAGGAGCAAATAGTGGTAACGAACTCTCCCCAGCTGGTCCCTCTCGACGTATTGATAGATCCCGAAGAGGCCCTTGACCTCTCCTATAAGCCCAGTCTCCTCGGCCAGCTCCCTCGCGGCCGCCTCCTCCGGCGCCTCGCCCAGCTCTACAAGCCCTCCAGGTATCGACCACTTGCCCCTGCCGGGATGCGCCCCTCTTTTTACCAAAAGTATCTCATCTTCTTTCAGCACGACGGCCCCGACTCCGACCAGAGGATAGGCGGGGTATTCTCTGCTCACGATGTCCTCATGTCTCTAAGTTTTTAACGCTAGATTTCTATTGACTACAGCCGGGTTGCCCCACTAAGGTCGGCAGATTTGCTATGGCGTTACCCACCCAGAAGGCCCAGCTGGTGTAGTTAGAATCCCTAAGCGGCTCGTAGGGCTCATAGACAGGATAGGAACAGCCTTTCCACACCAGATACGCGTAGATTATGGGTGGGCTTGAGGGCACTTGCGGTATTCCGGGATACGCCGTGTAGGACCCGAGGGTTTGGGCCAAGGTTAGCGCGTAGTTCTTGGCGGCTTGTATCGACGAGGAGTTTATAGCCGTGTTGGAGATATTGGTGTAGCCGTTAAGGTATTGTTGCGGCGAGATGACGCCGTTGTAAAGCGCCGTTAGAAGCGCGTTGGTCTTGTTGTCGGCTCCCCACGGCGCCAAGATGACGGTATACCCCCTCGCCTCGGCCTCAGATATTAGTTGTCTTAACACGTTTAATAGCTCCCCTCTTTGCGGCATGGTCACGTTATCTTGATACCCGAATATGGCCCAGCCCCCCTCGCCTCTGTAGACCACAACGCCTATCTTTTGCCCTTGTATCGCCAAGGCCGTGATGTTTACTTGTTCCCAGTATGGCTTATACACCGGGCCCTTCCTGTAGGGCCCTACGGCGAAGACCAACACGGCGACGGTGATCAGGAACACCGAGACGGCGATAAGTACGCCGTTTCTGTCCATGCGTGTCGATACGAAGCCCTATAAAAAGATTTGTTATTTCACTACAAGAACGCTTATCTCGCTTTCCTGGACCAGCCTGCTCGCAACGCTACCTAGAAACGACTTACGAATAGTGGAGAGGCCTCTGCTGCCCACCACCACGAGATCCGCCTTGACGTCCTTTGCGAATTTAGCGATCTCATAGGCTGGATCCCCTTCGAGTAATTTCGCCTCGGCGTTTGGCGCTAAGCTTAGGGCTTCTCTTAACGCCTTCTCGCCGCCTTCTTTCAAGCTCTTGATCACGTTCGGAGTCGAGAAGGCTTCCGACAACGATAGGACAGCGGTATCCACGACGTGGACTACATAAATCTTCGAGCCGAACCTATCGGCTATAGCCTTTGCCGTCTCGAGCGCCTTCTTGGCATGTTGGGAACCGTCGTACGCCACCACTATCGTCTTCATAAAGCGATGAGGATATAGACTTATAAGCTTAGAACCCCACGTCACTCAGGGCGGAGAGGAGGCAAGAAAGCCTATCGCCTACTGCACGACTTACCATATACAAATATAAAATAAATACTTGCAATAGTTTGGTTCATCAAAATAACCGTCTTGGTTAGAACCTAAGGTGTTTTTAAGCATCGCTTAAAGACATGGAGCATATATCCATCTACAGGATGGCGGACGCCGTACACGCGCTTCTGGCTCTTAACGATGAACCGTACGCCCTCAGCGCTTTCTTCAAGATAGCCAATAGCTGGGTTCTGAGAGCTCTGTCGGATGTTCCGGGGGCCGACCTTAGGCGTAGGGCTTGCGCCGCCTTCGTTAAGCTTTTCGAACTCTCTAGGGACGCCTTGAGGGCTCCCTCTGTCGTGAGGGCTCCCTGTTCGCCTAAAGGCGCCTTGAGGATAGATAAGCTGAGGTACACTGGCTGCATGAAGTTCATGATGGAGTGGGGCGCCGAATATGGATATAGGATGTTTTACGACGAGAGGATCAGAGCCAAAGCTGTGCGCACAGCGGCGCGAAACCTCGTCGCCTACTCCCGCTATGGGGTCAAGCTGGAGGGGCCCTACGCCGATATGTGGCTGTTGGCGGCCGACGACGCAGATATCGAGCTCCGCGAGCTTGCTTGGAAGCCCTTCATGTCCAGGATACTCGTAGATATAATGCCTCGATGCGAATACGAGATGGTAGAGATATGATAAAAGCCGATCTGTTGGATATATCCAGCCTTAGGGATATGCTGAGGGATTTAAAAGATGCCGTCGTGTTGGATCCATACCCCGAGGTGGTTCCAACAGTCTTGGAGGACAAACTGCTTTATCTGACGTCGTCTATATACGGAGGTATAAGCCCCCTCCCCCTCTTCTCCTTCAGAAAGGAGGGCGCTCGCTATGTCCTATCTCCGAAGCTACACGAGATGTTAGCCGAGCTGGTGCCCAGCCTTAAGGTGTTGTATATAGATATAGCGGGGGAGCCGCAGTATCCCTTTACGGCAGTGAGCGTGGTCCTAAGGGATCTCGGCGTCAGCATAAACGGGCGTTTCCTTAAGGAATACGTATGCCCCGAGTTAAGATCTCTCGAGCAAGACGACATCCCTCTAGCTAGAAGCATAAAATCCGTCATCTCTAGGTTCGCGCCTGTGCCGTCCGGCTCCTCGGCCAGATCCTTGAGGTGCCTATGCGGCCTATGTGAGGAGAAATCGCTCGATCTAGACTCGTTGGCCCTCGCTATCTTCAAGGAGGGGAAACACGCAGAGAGGAGATCTCGTCGTTTTAACCTAGCCGAATTAGACGAGGAGGATAGGGCGATAGTCGTGAGGGTTATAAGAGGTCTCTCTATACCGGAGTTCAGGAGAGAGCTCATAGATCTACTCAACAGATATGAGGTATAGACGAGGCGACTTCGAGGTGCGCCTTGTGGGCATCGGGAGGGGAAGATATAAGGCTGAGATCAAATATAGAGGATCACCCCTACATTTAAAGAGGACCGTCGTCGAGTATATCGACGGCTACAAGATGGCCGTGAACCCGTACGACGATTCTATCGTTGTCTACATATCGATGAGCCCCCCTGTCGCCGCCAAGATAGGCTGGAGGACCTCGACCGTGATAACGTCAGCGTCGGAGGAGACGTTACGCGTTGCGCTCGATAGGATAATTGAATTCGTCGAGGCCTACATGGCGGCCTATAGGCTCAACGCGATGGATAAGTTATTCCATGAGGACTAAATTCGCCGTCATTTATTCGGTGGACGGCGGCGTTGGGAAGACCACGCTGGCCGTGGCCACGGCCTTCGAGAAGGAGAGGGTGTTAATAGTGGACGCCGATTGGGAGAAGGCGGATCTTTCATCTATATTCAGCGTCCCCAAGAAGCCCGGATGGCTCGCCGGCAGTTACGGCAAGGATATGTACGTGCATAAAGTTAAGCCGAACCTCTACGTGGTGCCGGGTTACGAGGCGGCCGTCCTCTACCAATCCGGCAAGATAGGCGACGCGGATCTTTTCGACGCTTTGTTCGAGGTACTCACGGCTCTTCCGGACGCCGTTGCCGAGGAGCGTCTTCCCGTCGACACGATAATCGTCGATACTCCTAAGGCCATGCAGTTGACGTGGTTGGAGGCCTTTCAGCGTAAGCTCAAGGCCTTAATGTACTTCGTTGCTGACAGGAGGATAGTCACGAAGATAGCCGACATCAAGATGCAGATATACGGCAGATATATGCGATACGCTTCTCTCGTAGTCGCTAATATGCTCGAGAAGGGCGATGAGAAAACGCCGGGCATAAAGATGGTGAACGCGTTCCTCACAAGGGTTAAGATGCCATCCGATTATTCCGCCGAGGGGATCTACAAGGCGATCCTCAGCGATAGGAAGAACAAGGAGGCCATCTCGCTTCTGGTCAAACGGATAAAGGAGTAAGATGTCTCTTGCGGGCGCGTTAATCGCAAAGACGGATAGATCTCTGTTGGATAGATGTCTTCTAGCCAAGAGAGGGGTAATAGTCTACCGTAACTACGCCACGGATCTCTGTATAACTGAGGACGGCGAATACGTTGTCGCAGATCCCCAATTGCCAGATCTATTGGAAAAAGCCCTAGCGCTGGTGGTTATGCGCGGCGCGGTGCCGCCTGACTATGGGGAGTACGACAAGGCCGTCAAAGATGCCTTAGTTGCGCTGTCGCCTAGCCGGGGGGTCGGGGGATGGCGGTGGTATAGAAACGCCTTGAGGACGTATAGAGAGCACAGAGAGTTAGTTCATTACCTGTTGGATCGTTGGACCGGACATGGCGATTTTGGAGGCTACGGCGTGTTGGAGGCCTTGATGAGAGACGATCTATTGACCGAGATAGTAGTACCTCAGCCTCTGGCGCCCCCCGGGAGGTGGACGGAGTTGCCGAAAAACCCGACGGAGCTTCTCGACAAGATATACGCCGAGATGGTGGAGCTCGGCCGTTTTAGGCGCGTGGTTGCGGTGCGCAACGAGGCGCGTATGCTCACCAACGTGGTGATCCCCGAGGCCTTCATGCCGATATTGGTGAAGAAGTTGATACCAGGCTTGACTCTCGAGAGGCCCTTCCAGACCAGGGAGGACCCAGTCTACAGGATACGCATAGCGGCGGATCTACTTGAGTACAATGTCAACGTAAGGAAAATGAGCGAAGCGCCGCGGCCGTCCAGAGGGCTTATAAACGTATACGAGCCTCCCCAGGGGCCCAAGGCCTCGACGGAGCGGATGGAGGGGTACTATCTCTCCGGTCTCGAGGTGTTCGCCCTAGCCACCATAGCGGCAGAGGCCCGATGGACCGTCATCTTCTCGGGGGCTATGGGCACTGGGAAGACCACCCAACTGAATTTATTGCTCTACTTCATACCTCCATGGTACCAAGTGGTGGTCGTGGAGAGAGGGGCTAGGGAGATATGGGCTCCTCTGGAGAACCAGATCCTCCACATATCGGTGCCCTCCGAGTCTAAACTCGCAGATGCCCTCGATCAAGCCCTTCGATACGGCACCATGGCCACGGTGGTTGCGCTCGCGGAGGCAAGGACGAGCCAAGAACTTAACACGTTGGTTTCGTATAAACTGACCGGTCACGGCGGTCTCACGACTATGCACGCCGATACTATACACGATGCGTTACTCCGTATAACTAGATCGGGCGCCCCCGTGGAGGCCTTGGCCAACACCATGATACTACAGCTCGGGGCCTCGGGGGGCGTGCGTTACCTGAAGGAATGGAGGGCGTTGATAGCAGAAAAAGGCGAGGTCGTGGAGGGATCCGCCGCCGACGTCTTGACGTTACTAAACGTATACACCAAGGCGACCTACGATACTAAGATCGTCGACGAGATAAGGCTTAGGGCTGGCCTCCTCAAGGCCGTGGCCTCTAAGGAGCTGGAACCTCTGGAGGCCCGCGAGGCTTTATTGAAGATATTCTCCCGTAGGAAGATCTCGATAGTAGACGAAGCCCTTAGGTTCGGGTACAGTCAGGAAAAATGACGGCATTGGCGTCTTGTTCATTTCATCGAGCGGCTCGTCATTAACAAATTCATCTCTCCTGGCCTAGCCGCTCCGCTTAACCCACATATTTGTCTCTGTGGCTTAACTGTTGGCGTGTAGGCGCAAGCCCTCATCTAGGGGCAGACACCGGCCAAGCCCAAGGGAAGCTCCAACCGTCTGGAGGCAAGGTAATTTACATGAAGCTTAAAGTCAAGGAGAAAAACAACGGAGAGGACGACCTAGGCCTAGATCTAGCCGGACCCCTGTCCATCGTTGAGAAGATAGACAAGGACGATTGGGCTCTCTCGTTCCTTAAATCGTTGGAGAAGGCGCCCCGCGAGGTAGTGGATATGCTTAACGGCGATCTTCTGAAGGCAGTGCTCAAGGAGGTGGCTAAGACCGAGGGAGATGCCGGCGTGGTGGCTAGGCTGGCTATATCGCTTCTGGAGAGATGCAAATGAACGAGTGCAGGAAGTTGATAGAGGAGGGCTACACAAGAGAGGCGGCGGAGGAGTTGTGCGATATAGCGAAAACTATCGGCGTAAGGCCCTCGAGGCTTATATCGGCCGCGAAGAAGCTAGAGAAGGAGGGGATCGCCTTGACTCCTGCCGACTGGCTGGTGGTTAAGGAGGTCATGGATAAGGGCTTCTCCCTATCTACCGTCGTGGACTATATAATCAAAAGGCACAAGGCAGGTCTGACGCCGTCCCAGATAATGGAGGAATTACCCATAGCGGCGAACAACTCGGTCAGAAGAAGCCACATATTAGGTCACCTCATAAAGGTGCTAGAGGCGCCCGAATACTTCGTGGTAGAGGAAAACGGCGCCAAGAAAAGCGTACTGCAACTATTCAAGCGTAGATGAACCGAGAGGAATTCTACATAAACATAGCCCCTATCTTCGCCACATATCTCCAACATCTCTCCTCGGCCGAGGCATTAAGACGTACGGCGGCGACCACCAGCGATATAGACGAGAAACATTCACGCGAGCTACTCCTGGCGAGCCTCACGCCTAATCCAGCTGCGGTGCTTTCCTCCGACAAACTTGCCGTAGTGAGGCAGTACGGGTTCGCGACATCTCAAGAGGAGGGCGGGGTGCCTAAACAAGTCTTAGTCCAGTCCTTCCTCCAATCGATTAAATCGATAGCGCTGGGCCGCCTCGAGGCCTCGATGCAGCAATTCCTCGGGCTTTTTTCGTCGTTATCGAGCTTGATGTTCGCGCCGCTTTTACTTCTTTTCCTCTACGCCTATGGCTTGTTGCCGATCGACATGTATTCGTTGTTAGCCATGGCGGGTCTCTTCTCGTTGCTCGTAGGGCTTCTGATATACAGGGCTATGCCTAAGGATCTCTCGCCGGTTAAGGTCTACGGCCCCGCCTTGCCGATGGCTTTGGCGGCAGGCTCCCTGGCCGTTTACATCTCGTCTCTCTGGGGTCTCCCGCTCACCGTGGGGATCCTCGTGTCGGGCGCCGTCCTGCTGGCGTGGCTGGCGTACAAGAAACGAATCGGGTGGTTCAAGCTTCCCCACGAGATACCAGCTATGCTGAGAGATTTCGCGTCGCGTATATCGCAAGGAGTCCCAGCCGACTTGGCGCTGAGAGAGGTCTCCTCTACCTACAAGACCGCGTGGATGGTGGCCTATTTCTACGAGATACCATCCCTTATGTTCAACCTAGCCAGGGCTATGTTCAACGCGATCAGCTGGGCGGGGCCCAGCCTCGAAGCGGTCGATCTAATACAGACGCTCCTCAGCGAGAGGGAGAGAGGGCTTAAGAGAGTCACTTCGTTGACCGCTATATTCATCGCCGTGTATCTAGCCGCCTCGATTATATTGGTCTATTCCCTAGCTATATCCACAGCCGCGTTGCAGCTAGTGCCCTCCACGGGCCAGACGGTGTTATCGCCGCTTCCCCCCTACGAGGTGGAATACACAACCGCCCAGTTGTTATCCCTTATGGTAGCCAGCTTCATCGCCGTCGTGTTGTTGCCGTCCAGAGGGAGCTGGGCGGGCCTTCTGGCTGGGGGCGCGGCCGGCACGTCGTTTTACTATTTAGTCATATCGCTCTGGTCCCTATGGGCGTGAAGGGCTACTGGTCCTTAAAACAGATCGTGACGATGGCCGCTGCGCTGGCCGTGATAGCCATGGCGGCTTTATTCTCGTATCGCGTTCTCTACGGAACTAGGGCGTCGTATCCAGCTCTCGAGGCCGCTACGGCGATCACGGCATTGAGACCTATCGCGCTTCCAGACTACACCCCTATATACGCCGTGAGGGTGCACTACGAGGCGAGGGGAACGAGCTATGTCTTAATGCCCGGCCCCTCGCCTCCTGGATGTAGTATGTGTATACCGCCTGAGGGGTGGCTATACTCCGTCTCGCTCGGCGCGAACGCCTCCCCTGTATATGGGGCGTACTACACTGCTGAGAACAACACGTTGCTCGTCGGAAGCGCCGCGGTGATCCCTCCCTATTTCTCGAACGGGACTCTGTACTACGTATATCCTACTTGCTCGGGCGGATATAAGATCTCGGAGACCTCCACCTCGATGAACAGCTCGCCCCTTCCGGTCGTTGTGATCTTGTTGAAATGTTCATAACTTACATGAAGTTAAAAGGTCAAGCTGGGGGCATAGATGCGTTGATCATAATAGCTGTGGTGATAGCGGTCGCCGCAATAATAGCTCTGGCGATGATGCGCATGGGCCAATCGGCTTCCGCCAACACCCGTGCCCAAGTGATAGCCACTGTGGGCAGTAAGGTGATGACGGTGGAGGTTCAAGTGCTTAACGGCAAGCTCAACGCGTTATATCTACAATACTGGCAACAAGGGGGGACGCCGGGACCGCCCATAAACGGCACGTGCTACTATAACGGCACCAACGGGCTACAGGAATCTCCTTCGTCGAGCCTTCAGCTCTACACGGGTCAGTCCGCCGTGTGCTACTTCACGCTTAACAATCTGACTTATGGAGTCCAGTACAGCTATGTCATATACGGAGTCGACTCGAGCGGCAGGACTATACAGCTGGCTAGAGGTATATTCACGGCAGGCGCGACCTAAAGGCAAACAACCCTAACAAATTCCCCTTTTTTGGGAGGCTTCTCTCCTGCAGGTAGCTCTAACACGTGCCTGGCCTCCGGCTCCTTGTGGCGCCTCCACGGCCTCAACAGAACGACGTCGATTACCTTCATGTCGTACCCTAAAAACACGGCCCAGATGGGCTCTAGCATGAAGAAGCCATGCACGGAGTTCACGCCTACTAACAAGACGGGTTTTGGTTTGCGCAACATAAGCCCCCAGCCCCTCTTTAGAGGACTCGTGTAACACCTAACCTTGATTTCCATGAGAAACAACCTAGGAGGGGTGGTATGGATCTAGACGTATACGTCATAGTGGTCATCACGGCGTTGGCGTTAGCCGTGTTGGCCTTGATACAACCGGTTACATACTCCTCGCCATCGCTATCCGCAATATATCGTTACTGGCCCCAGTACTATAACTACACTCTACACGGCGATCTAAATAGCCTTAAGCACATAACGGTGGGCATGACCTGCTGGCTTTATGTTAACGGGAGTTGGATCGAGATATCGAGATCGCTACATTTCGGCCTTTCGATAAACGTGTTGAACCTAACGTGTAGATAATTCCATGGAGGAGCTCTTAGAGATAGCGGTGTTCTTGATGATATCAAGCGTAGCGATCCTTTTAGCGTCTACATCCCTCGCCAACTCTACCTCGTGGAGTTTATGCGAAGCGACTAGGTTGGCGCTTCAACACAACGGTTCGGCGTTCCTCGTTGTGGCGTTCGGGAAGATCTCGTGCACATCCGACGGTTGCGTCATAGGCTGTCTCTTCGTCCCCGCATCGAGAATTTATCGCGTGGGCGGGAGACCCGCCGTGGGGGGCGTGCCCGGTGTGGTGATCGTAGGGACCACGCCAGACGGGAAGTTGTATATAACGCCTCTGAGATGAAGGGCCAGGTGACTTCATTGGTAGCCGCCGCGATCTTCTTCTCGGCATTAACGGTGTTGTTCCTATTCGCTTTACTTAAAATAAGTTCTTTGCCCCATTGGGCGCAGATCGCGCCGTTATCTCAACCGCAGGGAGCCCCATCGCGTTGGATACATGTGTTCCGCTCTGGCGGCGTTTTCATCGCTATAGACGCCGGAACTCCCTCGCCCTATATCGCAGCCATGATGGGGAACATAAACGGCACTTGGGTCGCCACATTCTACTTGTGGCCAGGAGGATACAACTGTACCTATAACTCCTCCTTCTTGTTGAACGGGGAACCTATCTCGACGACGAATCCCCTCAAAATAGGGCCGGATCCCTATACCGGCCTCTGGTGCCCGCCGCCTTGGAGCGCGGCTAAGGGCTGCGCGACGGGCGTGCTGTCATCCATGGGGAGAATCTTAGTCGTTAGATGTATTTCATGAAGGCAGAAATCTCCATAACTTCGTTCATGGTAATAGGGGCGGCGATCGCGGTCGCGTCCCTCCTAGCGTTTGCGGTAATAAACATAGCTATCGGCGGCATGAACTCGTTGAGCGCCTCGGCGACTATAACAGAGCAGAACGGAGTATTGATCGCGTCCATCGCTGTGCTAAGAGGCTCTTTAGACGGAGTAGCCTTGATGTATAATGCGCCCGATGGATCCAGATGGTACGCAAAGCCGTTATACTGTCTGGGCGATACATCGCTAGGCGTCATCTCGGCTAGGTTCCTCAAGCCATATGGCCCCGGATCCGTCGTCACCTGCGCCTTCCAGCTGTGGTTTCCATCGCGGGGGGAGTACGGCTTTACGTTGTTAGGCATAAGCGGGAAGAGCGTCGTGAGAATAACGAACGGAATTCTCGCGGCCGCTCAGCCGAACGACTATGGCGGCCAGATGCCGGCGGGGAACGTATATTCGTCGCAAGTCCCCTTGTCGCTAAGCCCAGTAGGTAATTCCTACAACTACACGACCATACCCATCTACTGGAGAGGAGGCTACCTTGCCGTGGAGGTGGAATGGGGCTACAACGAATCTACGTGTCTCGCAGATGGGCTATACATCTCTTTATTCGTGCCGAAAGACGCCAAGACGTTGGTAGCTCCATCGGACGAAGGTCTGCGCATACTGCCCTTCGGCGGAGCCGATTATGTGCCCGCGGGCAGTTCGTTACAGATATTCGTCCAGTTTAACCCTTACGATTACGGGAAGGAGGACGGGTCGATAGAGCTGGCTATCATGAACTCGACGGGCGGGCTCGGCGCCGTCGTCCCCACGGGCTTTAACTCCGGCAAGATATGGCCGGCGGGCTCCATCTGGACAACTTACGTTATCTACAACGCGTCCAGCGACACGTTGAAAGTAATTTGGCAGGTGCCAGGAGCCTTTACCGCATCTTATAGCTACGACCTAGCCGCATTTGGCTTCTCCCCACCGTCGGCGGGTCAATACGATATAGCCGTAGGGATCGCCAACGGCGGTTGCGCCGCGGCTTGGCGTATCTACAACGCAGTCATCGCGTCGAGCTGATATGGACCTCTACGTGATCACGGCGGCCATATCCCTAGCCATAGCATCTATCATAATAAGCGTCCTTCTGATCCATATACCCGCTCAGACCGAGGCCCCGGTTTGCTCCGACTGCTCCTTTTGCGTAAAGGGACCCGTGTCGTTAATACAGATGAACGCTTCGGCGTATTTAGTGCGCGGGCTTATCTTACACAACTCCTCAATACTCGCCCAATATGTCTGGGCGTATAGACCAGGAGGCCCCCTGACGCCGGGCGAGAGGTTAATATGTGGACGCCTTATGTGCCTAAACGTCACCGATGGGGTGGCTTACGCCACGTGTATAGGCTCATGAAGGCCCAGTGGTCCATCGCCTACGCCCTCGTGGCGCTAGCCGTGGTCGCCTGGACTATCGCCATAGTGACGTTGGCAGAGCCGCGTTATTCTCAGATAGATTACCCACAGATACTTTACGAACTTAAACTCAGCTCCATGAACGCCGTAGCGATATATTGCGCCGAGTATCAAGCCACGCCATGGGCTGTATTCTGCAACAACACTCCTCTCGCCATCACCGGAGTTAACAGATCGTTTTTGATATACCACAACGGCCTCGTTGCGGCGAGGCTCTCCAGAGTTTGGGGCCCCGTGAACTACACCTTGTTCCTAGCCGTTATCAACTGCACCACGGCCGTGGCTCCCAACGGAGGGATCGTCCACGTAGCCTATATAGCCATCTCGTCGACTCTGGACTATCTACCGGAGCTTTACGTGAATACGACCAGCGTGGAGAAGGGCGAGCTGGAGGGAGGTTCCTACCTCAGCCCCAGCGCGGTTTACATAATAGCAGTCCTCAGAGGACGCGCGATACAAATTGTGGACTTTCCCGTCTCGGTTGTTCTAAGTTGTTTTACATGAGGTGGGTGGTATTGCTCTTAGGCATATCTCTTATCGTCACCGCCGCGGTGCAAGCGCCTGCCTGTCCTGTGATCAACTCAACCCTGTTGGCGGCAGATCAACAACCGCCAGCCGTCTCCATGCCCGTCGCCGTGACGTTAAACTTCCTGGGCTTGCCGAGGGCCGGGTCTCAGACGATGGTGTATGTAGAAGGCGGCGAGACCTACGTGGCGATATCCGGCGGCCATACCAGCTACGGCCTAACGGGCGGGGATGTGTTCATAGCCGGCGATCCAACGCCGACAGATGGCATGTTTAATATAACAATATTAATAAATTATTATGAATATAGTTATGATGAATACTATGTTATTTATAATTGTTCTGGAATAATTAAGGAAGGAACCTTAGCAGTTATAAAAAACATATACGAAAGAACCTATTCGGTCAGCGACGGCGGACCTATAGATAACGCCTGGAGCAACTCCTGGGTCCTCGATTTAGCTGCTCCATATCCTTCCCTTCCAACCACGTGGTTTCAAGGCCCCGACGTGAGCGATAGCATATATATATCGGTGAACGTCAAGGAGCCGAGGACGTTAAGCGGATTTACGGTGGGCCAGATAAACGAGGGTTATCTCGGCGTCAAGGCCGAGGTCAACTCGACCGATTTGGTCCTAGGCGATGACGCCCAAGGCTTGCCGCAAGACAATCCCTTCAAGGCTTCTTACTCGCCCAGCTACTTCGTCTGGAGCCCGGCTGGATCTAGCGGCGTGCTCTCAGGCTCCTTGAGCTTGCTAAACGGCTTCCCGAGCTCGGTGGAGCTAAAGGCTTGGTTCGTGCCAAGATATTGGGTCAAGCCGCTCTCTATATCTCCTCCGAATGCCCCCGGTGTAATCGCGTTGAGAACAAGCTACGTGTTGTTGAACCAAACCTCGGAGGGCTTAGTGGCCTTGCTGGACCCTGCATCGTATCGCACCATAGCGGAGACCTACATATCGCAATGGGGGAACTTCCCGGCCGCAGTAAGCCATCTGCTGGCCTTGGCGATGCCAGAGGAGCTGCCCTCTATGGGCCCCTTCGCCTTGTCTTTTCTGGCCTCGGGCTCCGGCGGATGGTATTACTACAATCTGTACACATATGCGGAATTGCCTACGGAGGCCTTGTGGGAGCCATACGTATGGTTAGGCTCCGTTGAGATATGGCTGGAAGGAGGTTCGTTGAATTTCTATATACCTCAAGGCGGAATCGTCGATTTCTATACATCTCTATATGGCTACTTAATATATGGCGGACATTATATACAGTACATGCCGGAGAAGTACAACGGAGCGGGTGGATACGTGGTGGAGGCTCAGCCGAGCGATAACGTGGCGTGGAACGGCGACCTTCCTGGCGCTTTAATACAGACTGAGATGGGAGGGTTCGGCTCCGCCGCGGTTTTAACCCCCTGGACCTTCCCGGCGCCTTACGGCGTGTCAACCTACGGACTCGCCATGATGTACTCCAGGTGGTCCTATCGCTCCTCTCCTGACTATATATGGGCATCCTTAATACCCAGCAACTACTCGATGCAGACGGCAGCCGTGGATCCGGTGACGGGCTACACAGGGACCGCGCAGGGAGTTGTATTCACTTCATCGCCTCAAGGTGGCGGACAAGCCTATCCAGCCGATCTATACGTAGCAGTGCTACAGCCGTGGCCATCGGAACGCGGCTCCGTCGGCTACATCTCTACGTTCATCAGCCATAACGGCAAGCCGTCCGGCGTCGTGGTGTGGTCTCTGGTCCCGTTGATACCCTGTAGGTCGATCTACTGCGTAGATCCTGGAGAGGCTTGGTGGAACGGGCAGTTCGTCGGCGATGCCGCGTTGCGCGGAGCGGCCTACGGTCTAGCCGTCATGTGGCTAGGCAATGAGCCTGTGGACATGGCCGTATATATAAACGCAAGCGGCGCCCGGTACGTCAACGGGACTTGGGCCGGCTCGACGTGGCCTTCAGCGGCTACTTACAACATATCGCTAGGCGTCTTTACGTTGAGGCCATATGTGCCTTACTTGATACTTCCTGGCTCGGCGGTGCCTTTGCCTAACGCTACCTCGGGGTGCGCGTTCGTCCCGACGCCGCCCGGCTGGCTCCTAACGCCAGTTAGAGACGGGATCTTCTGGGTCGAGTTCGTCACGCCGCAAGGCACGGGCTTGAGCTATTATTATACGACGGGGGTGGAGCTCAACTACACATTCTCTAACTTCTTCACGCGTATACTCTCGCCAACCGTCTTAATGACAGCCTTCTTCTGTCAGTCGTTAAACGGAAGTGCCTCCTATCCCCCGGCTCTGTCGAGCTGGTTCCCCTCGTCTTGCCTCTTGTTGCGTTGGCTCCCACTTGTTATATCACAAGGCCAGTATCCGTACTGGACTGCTGGATGTCTAAACGGAAGCGCGTATATAGCCGGCGATCTCCGCCCATACGGAGGTTTCGACGTAGGTTTGAACAAGGCCGAGTTGTTACGTGTAGATATCAAATATATTTATATAAAGCCTAAAATATATATAAACTTAAGTGGTATATATATTTATGTAGATAGTAATTCGAGTATATTTATAAAAGGATACTATTTCTATTTAAGTAGAAACGGCACATGGGTTCTGCGCTACTTCTGCCCCGGGCGCTCTTTATATATACCTTGGAGCTTAGCCTTGAAGTTAAAGATATACCCTTGGGATCCGGCCAGAGTAGTGCCTGCCATAAATTATTCATCATCCGGCTCCTACGTCGAGTATCCAGTGCCCCTATGGTCGTCGTTTATGAACTGGTGGTCTCTCAGCGATGTCGGCGGTCCCAGCGATCTGACGGAGCTCAGCTCTCTGGGCTGCGTCAAGATCTAGCCGCCGAACGCTCTATCGCCGGCGTCGCCGAGGCCGGGCACTATGAACCCATCTTTGTTTAAAACCTCGTCTATAGCCACGGTGTATATCTCCGCGTTTGGATACGTCGATAGAACTCTCTCTATGCCTACAGGCGTTGAGATCACAGATATCGTCAAAAGCCTCTTGGGTATGCCGCGTTTAAGCACTTCCTTTATCGCCGAGGAGAGCGTCACGCCCGTAGCCAGCATCGGATCGGCCACTATGACGATCGAATTCTCGACGTCTGGAATCCTGGCGTAATAGATATCTACATCTATGATGCCTCCTTCCTCCCTCCTCTTGGCCGCTATGACGCCTATCCTAGCCTCGGGGAAGGCCTTCAAGAGGCCCTCCACTAGGGGCATCGCGGCCCTCAGAATCTCGACGATGATAACCTTATCCAGATCCTCCAAGACGAGGCCTTTCGCCTCGCCGAGGGGCGTCCTTACGACCACCTCCCTCCGAGGAAACGTCTTAGCGATCTCGTATCCAATAATCCTTCCGAGCTTAACAAGACCCTTCCGGAACTCCAAGCTGGATGTGCGGACGTCTCTGAGCTTAGTTAATACATGTTGGGCGTATGGGTGATCTATTATATATACTGGCATGGGCTAAACTAACTGTGTTTAAATAATGAGGATAGGCCCTTGTCCCGATAGGTGACGATAGTTCGCGCCCCGATTTCAAAGCTTTTATATA
This sequence comes from uncultured Thermoproteaceae archaeon, assembly GCA_964342785.1. GTDB lineage: Archaea > Thermoproteota > Thermoprotei > Thermoproteales > Thermoproteaceae > Thermoproteus. The sequence continues at coordinate 44,677 of CAYFGI010000001.1, read as the reverse complement.
TACGTCGAGGCCGGCGTCATGGGATACGCCTTATATAGGACCAACGAGGTCGCCGCGTTCCTCCTCGCGATACTGTCGGTAGCTGTGGCCTATCTCTTTAACTTCGCCGATCCCCTAGTCGGCGTGTTGTTGCCCACCTTGGCCATCACCATAGCGATAGTCCCCCACGAGCTGGCCCACAGACAGATCGCCAGGAGCAGAGGCTGTTGGTCGCGCTTCGTCCTATACCCGCCGGGCTTCCTCGTGACCCTTATCCTAAACGCCCTCCTCGGCGCCCTCATAAGATCGCCCGTGTTGTTCATATCGGGCTACACCTTGATATCGTGTTATTCTTACACCAGGGAGGATGACGGGCTTATCTCCGTCGCAGGCCCCTTGACGAATATAGCGATATCTCTAGCATCCCTCGCATTGCTACATCTACCCATGGATCTACTCGCCTTGAGGTTCCTGGCCTACTTGATGCGGCTCAACGCCTTCGTGGCTTTCTTCAACCTATTGCCGCTAGGTCCGTTGGACGGATCCAAGATATTTAGATGGAATATAGCGGTGTGGGCCGTGCTCTTCGCGTTATCCGCCTATATGTCCTTCGTGCTTTAACTACCTCTCGAGGCGCGCCAATCTGTCCAGTATCTTTCTGTGCTCCTCCCTCAGCTTCTCGACCTCTTCCCTCAGCCTCTGGTACTCCGCGCCGCGGTCCATCGCCTTCCTTATCTTCTCCACGGCCTCGCGCGCCATCCTTCTGATTCTGCCGTCAACATCGCGCTCCGCCCTCTCCTGTAGATCCGGCAGAAGCCTCGGATCCATTAAGTCCAGAGCGGCCGTTACCGCGGCCGCTCGGACGCGGAAATTCTCGTCGCGAAGAGCACGCCTCAAGGCGTCGAGCACTTGCGTCCTCGGGCCGAATTTCGACAAGGATTGCACCGCCGTCATCCTAATCCACGTCGGGTTCTCCTCGCCGACGTAATGTAGCACTACGTCTAACGCCTCGTCGGTGCCGAGCTCGGCGAGGCCCTCAATGGCGCCTCTAGTGATGATATCAACATGGCCGCCGTAGCTCAGAGCTTTCTTCAAGCTATATTCGGCGAATTCCCACCTTATCTTGCCCAGAGCCCTCGCCGCCTCGTACCTAACGTAGTAGCTCTCTCCCGGATCATGTAGGATCTTGTCGAGGAACTCGGCGGCCTCCTTCCTACGCGCGTTTCCGAGGGCCTCCACGAGCGCTCTCCTCGCCCTCGGGTGCTTAACCTCACCGTAGGCCTCCATCAAGGCCTTGACGGCGTCCGCTGTGCCTATAGCGCCTAGGGCGCGCGCCGCCTCCGCGGCGACGCCCCAGAACTTATCCCTCAAGGCCTTCGACAAGAATTCGACGGCCCTCGGGCTACCGTTCTTACGCAGAGCCTCTATGGCTTGAAGGCGACAGTATACGTGCTCGTCGTCAAGCATGGCGCCGAGGATCTCGACTGGGAAGTTCAGTTCGACGACCTTAAGGACTTTGAAGTCGGGGTCTATACAGACGTACTTAACCTTGTCGCCCAACGGGACGTCGAGACGCTTCTCTGCGAAATTCAAGACGACTCTCTCCCGTTTGCCGCCTTCGTACACTACGTCGAGCTCGAGAGGGAGCGTATACAGCGGGAAGCTGTCGTCGGGCTGGGCTTGCTCTAAGGTCAGCCTCACGCCGTTGTTCTTGTTCCACGAGGCTTTCACAACGGGGTGGCCCGCCGAGTGGAAGAATTGACGCCATAGCCATTCGAGATCCCTCCCGCTGGCCTCCTCGAGGGCCTTCCTCAAGTCCTCGACGTCCGCGTTCCTGTATCTGAACCGTTCTAGAAACAGCCGTAGCCCCTTCCTGAAGGCGTCGTCGCCTATTAAGCTCCTGATCATATGCAACACGACGGATCCCTTTTCGTATGAATGCCTATCAAAGACCTCCTCAGGTATCGAGTATAGATTAGTCACTATAGGTCTAGCGTAACGTGAGCTATATTCATTTAAATACGTCTTGAAGTTAGAATAAAGTTCATAGATGTATTCCTCCCTGCCCTTAGATCGCTCGGTCCAAAGCGCCTCTATGAATGTTGCAAAGGATTCGTTTATAGTTATATGCGACCAATCCTTCGCGGTCACTAGATCGCCGAACCATTGGTGCGCCATCTCGTGGGCTATCAGCGGATCCGACGAGAAATCCTCGTCGGCGCAGGGGAACTGCGAGTAGGGACAATGCGCGTGGAGGTCGTGCAAGGTCCAGTCCGTCAAGATGGTGAAGGTCGTGTTCTCCATACCGCCGTATACGAACTCCTGCACGACGACTTGAGCATATCGACCGTAGGGGTAGGGGACGCCTAGGTACTCCTCGAAGAACTTCATTATATCGCATGTATGGTGGAATGAGTAACGGTAGGCATCGGGAGGAGGCACCCAGACGTTCTCTCCGCCGCGCCTAGGATATTTAGGTATCCAATACTCTAGCAGGACCTCGCCACATTTATCCCTTATGATCTCGAAATCGCCGGCGGCGACGGCGATAAGATACGGCGACATCGGATGTCTCATCTCCCATATATACGTAGTCTTATCGCCGGAGTCCCTTGTCTCAACCAACACGCCGTTGCTGCCGGCCATGTAGGGCTTGGGAACCGTGACCGCTATCCTCCAGGGGAATTTTATGTTAGGCGTATCCGGGAGAGGGATCCAGTATCTATTATCCTCGCTCTCGCCTTGAGTCCAAGCCATCGGGGCTCGATAGGGGTGGTTTCTGTCGGGGAGGACGAAGTACATCCCCTTCCTCGGCCTCGTCCTGTACCTTATCTCCACGTCGGATTCCTGGCCGGCTTGGAGCCTTAGGTCGAGCGTTATGGTTTCGCCGTCGTAGGAATAGCCGGTCGAAGCGCCGAGGATCTCCATCTCGACCGCGTCCAGCGTCACGTTGCTGAGATCCTTCAAGGCCCTCAGCCTATACCTCACAACGCCTTTCACCTCCTTATTCCACAAGTCGATATCTAGATCGGCCTCCAGTTTGACCACCTGGAAATCGTATTGACGAGGGAAGCGCGGCATGTACTCGGGGAAGGCGAAGTCCCTGCCCAGAAGGTACTTGGCCATGAGAACCGGAAGCTCCTAGAATTAAAATATCGCATGCCCTTTGCGAGCATAGTTTTTAAATGGCCTCTCTCGCCCATGCGTGATCGAGAAGATAAAGCCGCAGACAGTGGGGCAAGAGAGGGCGCTTAACGCTTTATCCGATCCGGAGAACGAGATAGTGGGGTTGTTCGGACCGACTGGCACCGGCAAGTCTCTTCTGTCGATAGCCTACGGTATATCGTCGGTTCAGAGCGGGAAGTACAAACGGTTCATCATAGCGAGGCCTATAGTGGATGTTTCTACGGGCAAGTCGTTAACTCCGGAGGAGCTCGGCGAGATGTACTACAAGTTGGCCTCGACATATCTCTACGACATATTGGGCGAATACGCAACGCGGGAGGAGATAGAGAAGTTGCTGAAAGAGGAGATGGTGATAGTAACCGATGTGAACTACCTGAGAGGCAGGACCTTCGACGATGCGATCATCTTTCTCGATGATGCCCAGAACGTCCAGCCGGACAGCGCCGCCGAGGTCTTGCTGAGGTTGGGGAGGAATAGCAAACTGATAGTAGCCGGCGATCCCGTGTTCCAATCCTCCAGAGGGGACGGCGGGGAGGTGGACGGCGCTACTTTGCTCAGAGAGGCGCTGCTAGGAGAGGAGAAGGCCGTGGTGGTGGATCTCGGCGTGAAAGACATAGTCCGCCCCGGGGCTCGGCGCGGCATCAAGCTGGCGCTTGAGCTCCGCATGAGGAAAAGACGTCTCTCCGACGCAGAGCGTTACGTCATAGATTCGTTCCGCGTCTATGCCCCCGATGCCGATATCATCACGGCGATAGAGTTTAAATCAGATAAGGATTCTCTCGGCATCAAGGGAGACGTCCCTGATGCCCTCGTCTTCGTCAAGGAAGGCCATTTAGGCAGAGCCGTGGGGAGAGGAGGGGAGCGCATCAAGAACGTGGAGAACGACACGGGGCTACGCCTCAGGTTAGTCGAGATGAGTCTAGACTTCAAGAACTGGGTGAGGGCGCTCCACCCCGCCGGCTGGATAGTCAAACACATCTTGGACGCGGACTTCGCAGGCCCCGAATTGCTCGTAACAGTTAGACGTAGCGAGTTCGGGGCGTTCGTCGGCCATAGAGGCGCCTATGTGAGACTAATGGATAGAGTATTCCGCAGGCTTCTATCTATCGGTGTTCGTGCGGTCGAGGCGGAGGAAGAGGAGAAATGAGCAATAGAAGGAAGGTGAGGCTACATCTATTCATAAGAGGGGAGCTCGACTTGCCCGGAGTGCCTTACCGTCAGATAATGCGCGATGTAGCTAGGAGGAACAACGTGGGTGGATGGGTTCGTTTTCTGCCCGACGGTAGCGTCGAGGCGGTGCTCGAAGGCGATGAGAAAGACGTAGATGCCGTGTTGAGATGGGCCTACGCGGGCCCTCAGGGGACTAAGGTCAGAGAGGTGGAGATAGTCAAGGAGGAGTACACGGGGCAATACGACGACTTTAAAATACTCTGAACGAATAAAGTACTAGGTAAAGGGCGAACCCGAGGGTCATATGGGCGACGTACGGCACTCCGTATTTGGCTATAACGTAATCCTCCTTTATATCCTCGGGCGGTCTATACCTCTCTAGATCCTTTACTTGCCCTATGATATATTTATGTCTATTTCTAAGTGCCTCCTCTTTGGTTACGCAGACGTGGGTCAACTTCTGCGCTAATGTCATCCTGCAAGGCTTGCCTCTATTCGATAGGAAGATCCACAACATGGTCGCTAGGATCGATATGCTCGTGCCGATGATCACCACGGCGGGCGTCGGCAAGAACGGTAAGAACGGCGGAAAGAAGGATGTAGCCAGCACGACGAGGGAATCGGCGTAGCCGCTTCCGGTCAGGCGCATGGCCAACGCTAAGATCAAGCCCAAGATAGGCGACATCACGTATAGAGGCGTCCTCCAGGAGAGGTACATGGCGGCGAGGGCTGGGATGTACATCAAGGCGATTATCCATGCATCGATCTCCCTGCTCTTAATATCTTGATATGACGCGTAGCCCAACAAGGCCAGCTCCGACAGACCCAGCAAAAACACGAAGACGTCCATACAGTTGCTGAGATATCAGCTTTGGGGCAACTTCTTCTTGAGCTCGTCTATCCTCGGAGTCTTGAGGGGATCGACGCCCTTACTTTCAGCGATCTTGACGGTCGCTATACCTACATGTTTTAAGAACGTTAAGATGCCGCTCACGGTCATAGGCACATCGAATACCTCGCTTGGGATCAACTCCGCAGTAAGCTCTACGCGCCGCCTATGTTCGAGCGGTATATCGGGGCTCGTCAAGGTCATCACGGGCCCTCTAGCGCCCTCTATCCAATTGTGGTGAGCCTCGGGTAGGATCTCCACCAAGGGATCTATCTTGGCGTTCTCGTTGGCCTCGTTCTTAACCCTGTAGGCTACTCCCTGCATGGATGAAGGCGCCACGATAGTCGGCCTCGCCGCTAACGTTTTCTCCAGCCTCTCGACGAGTTTCTGGTCGTAGGGCAACGTCTGCGGGACGTCGAAATCCACGCCGTAGATCCTCCTCACTATCCACAACGCGGCTGTGAACATCTGAGGTAACGCCGCGCGAGGGGCCGAGGCCTTGGCTACCTTCACCACCGGTATGCCCATCTCCGCGAGCTTGCCGCCTGTGGTGATGCCAATAACCGGTATGCCTCTATCTAGAGCCAGCTTGGCCGCCGTCAGCGTCTCGATGGTGTTTCCCGAGTACGAGACGGCTATCATGAGGCCGTCCTTGCCCTTGAAGAAATAATCCTTGATCACCACCACCTCGAACGGCCATCCCTTCACGAAGGAGAGGTCGCGTAGGAGATCTCCGACGACTCCGGAGCCGCCCATACCGGCCACGTACAACCTCTCTGTCTGCGATATTTCGTATAGGCGGTCCCCGTAGCGATACCTGTCGGGTATATCCACGGGGGTCCTCACCACGTAGCGATCCCAATTGAGGTAATCGTCGAGCATGCAGAAGATAGCTCTTCAATTAATATTTTGGACTATCTGTGGAGTTCCGCGTCGTGATAAACGGCGTCGAGATAACTAGGAACTGGAGTTGGGACAGGATCTCTAAAGTCAAGGAGGAGCTGAAGAAGATGGGCTTCAGATGGACTGGAGGAGGCTGGGTAGGTAGGCTGAAGGACCCCGCGGCTATCTACGCGCTGAGGGCGTTGCTGGATATGAACGACAACGAGGTTGAGGAGGTATTGAAGGCGGCCGGCCTCGGCGCGGGCGACGCGATCCTCGTGGCTGGAAGCATGCCGGATCGTCTGAAGCCCTACGTCGTGGCTTCCTACGGTTCGTCCTATCTAGTGTCGGCGACGCGGTTCATCAGAGATTTCGTGGCCTCAGATAGGAAGACCATAGCCGAGGTCTCGAGCTTCGAGGATTATATACGACGCGCGGCGGAGGAGTTCAGATCGTTGGTCAAAGGCCTAGAGATCAGAGGCGATCTAGACGCGGCTCTTAAGAACGCCGTAGAGATAGCGTTAAGCTCCGAGCGGTTAAGAGCTTTATACGAGAGGAGAGCCTCCTGGAGGAAGGTCGAGCTGTGGCCCACTAGGGCTGTGCTCAACTTCGCCAGCAGGGAGCTTATCGCCGAGTTGGGGCTTCTGAAGCTCGCCTACAATATAGTCGGCAAAGACGGCGAGGTGAAACAGACGTTCCTACGGCTCGTCAAGATCTCGCGGTCTGAGGATAAGGTGATCTTAGAGTACCCGGTTTTCGTCAGAGATAGGATCGCCGAGATATTAAGGAAACACGGCTACCTCGTGTCGACGAGGGATATACAATACAAATCGGTGGAGTATAGACAGGGGTTTACCCTCCACGAGTTCCAGGAAAGGGCCGTCGAGAGCTGGGAGAAGGCCGGCAGAAGGGGCACCATAGCGGTCCCCACAGGCGGCGGCAAGACCTTCATAGCCATGTCGGCGATAGCGAGGACGTCCACGACGGCGTTGATACTTGCGGTGACTCAAGAGCTCGCCGCACAGTGGGCGGAGCGGTTGAGGAGATATCTAGGTGTAAACGCCGGGATGTTAGGCGCTGGTAAACACGAGGTGCGGGACGTCACGGTGGCTATATACAACTCGGCCGTTAGATACATCGACGAGTTGAAGGGGAGGTTTGGCGTCGTCGTGTTCGACGAGGCCCACCACGTACCCGCCGAGACCTTCAAGGAGGTGGCGCTGGCTCTGGACTCTCCCTATAGGCTGGCCATATCGGCTACCCCCAAGAGGGAGGACGGCAACGAGTTGTTGATCTACGAGGCCGTAGGCCCCTTGGTGTATAGGGCTACATACAGCGAGATGATAGAGGCCGGTCTTACGGTCCCCGTGGAGCACTACAGGATATACGTCAAGCTTAACGCCGAGGAGGAACAAGAGTATAGAGCGGCGCAGTCGACGACGGATAACGCTATAATATTGAGGAATATCGCCTCGCAAGCATCGGCGAAGATCCCAATAGCCGTGGAGATAGTTAAACGCGAGATCTCCCTAGGACATAAGGTGCTGGTCTTCGCACAATTTTTGGAACAAGCAAAAGCCATATACGAGGAGCTACGTAAAAACGCCATAAGGGCTGAGCTCATCACTTCGGAGGAACGCGATAGAGACGCGGCGTTTTCTCGATTCCTCACAGGGGTCTCCAAGGTTGTGGTGACCACGACCGTGTTGGATGAAGGCGTCGACGTGCCTGACGCCGACGTAGCCGTTGTGGTAAGCGGTAGCGGATCCAAGAGGCAGATGCTGCAAAGGGTAGGAAGAGTCGTGAGGAAGGCGCCGGGGAAGACGCGGGCTCGCGTCTACGAGATAGTGACCAGAGGCACCATAGAGGAAGCTCTGTCGGAGGCTAGACATGTTGACGACGTGATAGAGGAAGCCATCTGTAGAAAGCTCACCGACTCGTCCTTAAAGGAGCTCCTCTCCAGGACCTCATTACTCGACTTCAGATAGGGAAGGCATAAATTAGGCGAAGTAGTTGGAGGCAAGAAGGGAGGAGAGATAGTAAACCTCAATAGGCTTCAGGAGTTTTTAGCGATATACTTCTCTCGTGGAGACCTCCGAAGAGTTCCTCTATCTAGCCTTGGAGGTTGCAATCACGGCGATATTGGTCGCGATAGCTATATCCATCGGCAAGAACGCCGTGGAAGATCTAAATACCATAATTCATTATGCAAAAAATGATATAATAAATATGATTAATTTTATTAAATTATGCGGATGCTTTATCATATTTTAATTATTATATTACTAATAATGATGATAATAATACTAAAAAATATAGCGAATGTGATCGCATTGATGAAAATTTTATTCGTAAATGGATGATCGCGCAAATCGAGATAATTTATATACTAATTGTTTTCTTAATAGTTGTATTGCTTGGAATATATATTCCTAAAATAATAAATTTAATATCATTTGATAGATATATTTATATTTTATCTTTATATGGAAATTGTAGATCTACTTATAAATATACTGATTTTATAAATAATTTTTCTGATAAAGTTTTATTAATTTGTATCAATGTAACTTCGATCAATGGTAAGATTAACTTTACAGTTAAATATCTAGTGGCCTCACCGCCGTGATCAGCATCGTCTAGCTTCGTCATTCTATCCTGCAGGCCAGACCTCTTCACCACATTGAGGGGGATTATCTCTATTTAAGCTGAGCTAGGCGAGCTCGAGTTTGTTTGAAGCTATAAATATTCCTAATAGATAATATATTTTAATTTAAATATTTTCTATTTTATTATAAATATTATTTAAAATCTATATATACAGATATAGTAATAATATGAGTTATAAGAGTGGGTAAAATATAAAAAGATCGTGTGAAGCGCAGAGCATGGCGGAGCAAAGAGATCTATCCCAATACCAGAGAGTAGTAGTAGATCAAGATCTATGTATATCTTGCGGCGCTTGTGTTGCTGTATGTCCCTGGCAAGCTCTAGAGCTAGACGAAAATGCTAAAGCGAGGCTCATATGGGAGAAATGTTACGACGACTTCAGCTGTGTTGCTGCCTGTCCTGTGAAATGTATTTGGAAGGCCAGCGAGGCGCCGGAGGACGCCAAGAAGAAGCCCAACTGGTATAGGCTCGGCAGGCAGCTGACGCCTGACGAGCAGAAGATACTTAATGATTGGAAGGCTAAATACGGTATAGCGGTGGATCCGTTGCCTCCTAGTTAAAATTTTAAAGGGTATAGAATATTAATGGAGGAGATTTTTCAAATCGTCGATTTATTGAATAGATCTAACTGTGCGGTGGCTTTGACGGGCGCCGGCGTGTCCACGGCCAGCGGGATACCCGACTTCAGAGGTCCTCAAGGCCTCTGGAGGAAGGTGGACCCCTCTAAATTCGAGATAACTTATTTCTACGAAAACCCAGACGAGGTCTGGAGCCTCTTTCTTTCCACGTTCTTAATACAGAGGGATGTCGAGCCTAATCCAGCCCATAGAGCTCTCGCCGAGTTGGAGTCCATGGGGAAGCTATGCGCTGTGATTACCCAGAATATAGACGGGCTTCACCAGAAGGCCGGCTCCAGGAGAGTTATTGAGCTACATGGATCCTTGAGATACGCGGTATGTACCAAATGCGGCATGAAATATCCCTTGGCGGAGGTCGTGCGGGAGTATAGAGACAAGGCGCCTAGATGTAAGATATGTGGCGGCGTTTTGAAGCCAGATGTTGTTTTCTTCGGGGAGCCCCTCCCTCAAGAGGCTTTGAACGAAGCCGTCATGTTGGCCGAGTTATCCGATCTCTTCATGGTCGTTGGGTCCTCCCTGGCCGTCGCGCCGGCAAATAGGCTGCCGTTGATAGCTAAAAGGAGAGGCGCTAAATTGATCATAATAAATGGAGGGCCCACGGAGCTCGACGATATAGCGGATATAGTGATAGAGGGTAGGGTCGAGGAGGTGTTGCCGAAGATAGTAGAGGCCTTAAAGACAAGTTATCTTAAAGGGGCTTCGTGAGGTCAACGACTTAGATAGTTCCTCCCTGAGCCTCGCCATATCGATACAGCCAAGTCTCGGCGGCGCCTCCTTGAGGAGCTCAAGCGCCTCCCTGGCTAACAAGACGAATTTGTCGGGCAGACCCTCTTGGATCTTGATGAACGCCGCCGATATTAATATCAATGCCTGGATGGTCTTATCGCCGTTTTTACGCCATATGGGCTCTACCTCGGCGTGTGCCTCCCAGAAGCGCTCGGCGTTAAAAAGATCGACGAACTTGGCTATGTCGCCTCCCCCGAGGGAATCCTCGTTGGTGACGTCCATAACCGCGATGACGCGCCCCATCGTCTCTTCTATCTTTCTCCTAGCCTCCTCGGGATCAACCCCCCTTACGACTATCTCCAGATGCCTCGAAGCTATCCTCAAGTTCAAGACAGGTAATATCCCCCTTAGGTCGCGTAGAAGTTGAGCTCTATGTTGAGGCGAGTACCCTGGATTCTCCACGATAAAGAGATATCTTATATCATTCATTATATTTTTATTATTATTTTCTTGAAATCTAATTGAATTTCTACTATAACTTTTAAGTTACCATAACTTTGTTTAATACGTTTAACTGTGGCTAGTGCTTTATCTATACGTTCCAAGAGCTCAGTGTTATCCGGGAGGCTCCCCCCTGCATAAAGCTCCACGCCTTCAGCGAGCTTCAGATCAACGCCGAAAGCTTTAGCGAGCTCAACGAATTTGAGATATCTCTCCTCCATGGACGCCAGCGCATCTTTCTTCTCTCTATATCTCTCTGCGTATTCTTTAAGCGATGAAAGCAGACCCTCGAGCTCGTCAAGAGTTAGGAACAACGACATTATCTTTCCCCGTAGTAGTAAGCTATCTCGATGTTACCTACGCAGAACTTCATGTAGTTCGGCGTCACATCGCGACAACCCCACATGTTTAGCTCCACCTTGGGCTCGGCGAGAGGTTCCACCGGCTTATTCGTCGGCAAGGGAGGTATCACCTCGGGGAGGCGTTCCGGCGTTATGTAAGTACGCGCGGGCTCCACCACGATCGAATATTCCTTCAACGATAGCCTATCGGCCATATTGCTGGCGGCGACTATACGCTCCATAAGTTCATTGATCGCGTTGTAAAGATAACCGATGCTGCCCAGTTGCACCACATACCGCCCGACCTGCCTTCGGGCGAACGCTATAGGCGTAGCTTCAGTCGCTTTCTGTGCGTCTCTTAACATCCATAGTATTTTATCTATATTTTCGGAATTTAGTATTATCATAATATTATTCTAATATGTTCATCAGTTATATCTAAGTATACTATTTCGTTTTCGCCGAGTACTTCGATAAGTTTTCGCTTAATTTCAGGATCTATATTGAGCGAGGAGACTCTTACCTTCCTCAGAGACTTCATGGCACTATGGTTATGGTATTGCCCTTCAAGATGACGTAGGTGCTGGCGGGCATGACCTCGAGTATATCCAGAGGCAACGAGGGGGCGCTCGGAGGCCAGATGAAATCGACGTTCTCCCCCCTTATTACTAAAGGCTCTGCTCTCCTCACCGCGAGCATCTGTACCACTTTCCTCAGACGATCTAGCTGATCAGTATATACTATCATTGTCCCCTCACAGCGGCTATATTTTAAACTCTTATGCTGAATTTGCCCGGCGGTAGACGAGGTATTGAGCCGAGGGGCAAGCCTTAGAACATAAAAGACAACCTATACATCTATCGTCGTCTACTAAGAAACGGCCGTCTGGACCTCTCCTCAAGGCCTTCGTGGGGCACCAGCTTATGCATAGATCGCAATGGCCGCACACAGTCGCCCTAACTATAAGGGCCGCTGCATCCAAGGCCCCAACACCCTTAATTTTAGATAGCCCATCGAATATCTCGAGCCTAGCATTTTTGCCTTCTACAAGCACCTTGCCGCCTTCGATCCGCACCTCGCCGAGCATCTTCAATAACTGCATCGCTGTGCCCCAGTCAGGCCTCGCGCCTACGATCTCCACCAAGCCCTCCGATTCCTTGATATCTACCGGGTATCTAGGCTCTACCTTGATCTTTACGAACCTCCGTAGATCGCCCGGTATTTGCCTTTTCCACCTCCAGAGGCCGTACCTCACGTATTGTTCATCCCCGTAGTGTTGCGATATCTTTGCCTCGAGGCGTTCGTATATCCCGGGGTAGCTGGCGCGTACGAGCTCGAGCTCGGCCATCTCGTTGGCGGGACATATGACGCACCCCAATCTGTCGAACCCCCTTTCATACGCCTTGTTGTAAGGTAGCCCGTGGAGGTAGATATACCCCCATACCTCCAAGGCGCTCCAATCTTGGAGAGGCGCAACGACGATGGTCTTGGCGACCCATCTACTGGTGGAGATAGGCTTTAGCCTAGCCCTCTGGAACGATTCCGCCGCCCTCTGGCCTACGACTGAGATCACGCCTTGAGGGAAACGCTCCAGCAAGACCCTCGTTATCGGCGCCATTTTTATCACTTTACAGCACCAACGATAATCGCGCGCAGGCGGGCCGAACTCGTCGATAGCTCTCCAGAAGCTATCCCCGGCCGACGCTATCAAGAGCTCGGCTTTGTACCTCTCCGCGATTTCCTTAACGTTTTGATAAGTCTCGGGCGCCTCGAGGCCTGTGTCGTTGAACAATATGGCGAAGCTATGCCCGGTTCTGGCCACGAGATCTAGTGCGACCAAACTGTCTTTCCCACCTGAATAGGATACGACCACAGGTAGCTTGTATCGCGAGAAGACTTCCCTCAGGAAGCTCACCGCCCTTCTGGCCTTTCTCTCGATATGGAGCTCGTTCACCTTGGCGAACAGCCTCATATCGCTGGGCCTGCCCGGAGGCAATCTAGGCCTCGCCCTCCAGGACTTGACTATATGGAGTCGTCCCCCTCTGAAGAGCTTGGCGACTCCATGGATCGCGCCGTCTTTCGTGGACACAGCCACATGAGCGTAGCGCCTCTCCGGGAGGGATCCCTCGATTATCTTATCACTATGTACGTCGTAACCTGCCGGCAACTCGCGCATATCGACAATAGCCCACCAGCCGCTCCTTCTGGCGAGTATCTCACTTACGCCTTCGAACAACGGCCTGAACCTCCACTTGCCCTCAACTACATCATAAAATCTATGCCCCACGATCCTCCCTCTGACCACTACCTCGTCTGCCTGATCGGCGTATCCCGGTATTTTGTTTAACAGAACCACCTCGTCCTCCGGTATCATATCAGCGATGGATCCATCGCCTAGCTCGTATTCTATCGCTTGCTTGATTATCTGTATATCCGCCCTAAAGGCGGGCCTCACGTCGCCCGGCCTCGTGACGTAGACAGGCGTTATACGTTCGCATCTATCGGCTACGTCGTGAGGATCCAACACGGGGACATTCAACTCCTCACACCAATAAAGGCCCACGTTGCCTACGTTTCTTCTATTTAAATAGGGTTTTAAACCAACTACATGCGCGCTCTTATCCTCGCCGGAGGTTTCGGGAAGAGGCTCGCGCCTTTAACCAACGAGTTGCCTAAACCGCTTCTGCCCGTGGCCGGTAAGCCCATATTGGTTAGGCAGATAGAATGGCTTAGGGGGCAGGGCTTCTCTGATTTCGTCTTGGCCGTGGGGTACCTTAGGCATAAGATCTTCGAGGCGTTGGGCGATGGGAGGAGGCTGGGCGTGAGGATTTTCTACAGCGTCGAGGAGGAGCCTCTCGGCACCGCCGGCGCCATAAAGAACGCAGAGCCTTACCTAGAGGACGATATCTTCGTGGCGACCAACGGCGATATAGTCACGGACCTCCCCGTGAAGCCTCTTCTCGACGCTCTTTCCGACGCAGATGCGGCGGTGGCCTTGGTCCCCCTCAGAAGCCCCTACGGCGTAGTCGAGTTCGACGAATCCGGCCGTATAACTAGCTTCAGGGAGAAGCCCGTGTTGGAGGGCTACTACATAAACGCAGGCGTATACGCCATGAGGAAAGAGATACTCAAGGAGCTCCCCCCTAGGGGTAACATAGAGGAGACGACGTTCCCGCGGCTAGCCGAGAGAAGACGGCTGAAGGCAGTGCTCTACAAAGACGTCTTCTGGAGGTCTATAGACACGATAAAAGACCTAGAGGAGGTGGAGAAGATCCTAGGTAGGGATGGAAATTGAGGAGCTGGTACTTAAATACACGCTAATAAACGCCGTTAAATACGGCGGCAAGGCGGACCCCAAAGCCGTGATGTCTAAGATAATGGCCGAGAGGCCTGACTTAAGGCAACGCGCTCGGGAGATAAAGGCGCTCGTGGACTCAACGGTAGAGAAGGTTAACTCGATGGCGCTCGAGGAGCAAAAAGCGCTACTCCTATCTAGATGGCCCGACGCGTTGGAGGAGAGGAAGGGCAGGGAGGAGAAGAAGCCAAGCATCGAGGCGTTGCCTCCGTTGCCCGAGGTGGACGAAAAGAAGGGAGTAGTCGTGCGTTTCGCCCCGAACCCCGACTTCGTCTTGCATCTAGGTAGCGCGCGACCTGCGATCTTGAACTACGCATATAGGCTGAAATACGGCGGTAAGTTCATCCTACGTTTCGAGGACACCGACCCGAGGACTAAAAGGCCTTTAGTCACCGACGAGGTCAACGCATACGACGCCATAAGGGAGGATCTGAGGTGGCTCGGCGTTAGGTGGGACGAGGAGTATATACAATCATCTAGGATGGAGCTATATTATGAATACGCCAAGAAGCTGATAGAGCTCGGCGGCGCTTACGTCGATCTATGTAAGCCGGAAGAATGGCGTCGTCTAAGGAATGCCGGCAAGGCGTGCCCCCATAGGGATGCCCCAGTAGAGCAGAACTTAGAGCTTTGGGAGAGGATGTTGCGGGGAGATTTCGGCGAAGGCGAAGCAGTGTTGAGAGTGAAAACCGATTTGACGCATCCGGATCCGAGCGTTAGGGACTGGGTAGCCTTCAGGGTGATAGACACGGAGAAGACGCCGCATCCTCTGGTCGGCTCTAGATATAAGGTATGGCCGACCTACAACTTCGCCGTGTCGATAGACGACCACATCATGGGCGTGACGCACGTCTTGAGGGCGCAGGAACACAGCGTCAACACGGTGAAGCAATCGTATATCTTTAAGCACTTCGGCTGGAGGCAGCCCGTCACGATACATTTCGGCAGGCTGAAGATAGAGGGGGGTTCCCTCAGCAAATCTAAGTTGAAGACGTTGAAGATGAGGTTCGACGATATAACTATGCCGACGTTGGCCGGGTTGAGGAACCGCGGGATACTCCCCGAGGCCATATGGGAGCTGATATTAAGCGTAGGCATCAAGCCCTCGGACTCCACGGTCTCCATGGCCAACTTATTCGCCGTGAACAGGAAGATGCTCGATCCGAAGGCGGATAGGTATATGTTCGTCGTCGATCCGGCGAGAGTCGTGCTGGAACTGCCCAGGAAGGTTGTGGTCAAACTACCTCAACACCCCAGCTTCCCTGAGCGAGGATATCGCGTATACGAGCTGGGGCCAGGCGCCGTCTCGGTATATGTATCGCGGAAGGATTTAGAACATAAAGCGTTTAGGCTTATGGAGCTGGCCAATATAGAAGTCGAGGAGAAAGGCGGAGAATACATAGGGAAGTTGGTGGGATGGACCATCGACGAGGCGCGGCAATCTAAACTGCCCATAATACAATGGGTGCCTGAGGGCTCGCCGGAGGCCGAGGTGGTCAAGCCGGTGGCTGTGGGCAAGAAGATAGTAGAGCGGGGGCTCGTCGAGCCGAAGGCGTTGGAGCTTAAGGACGGCGATATAGTTCAGTTCGTCAGATATGGCTTCGTGAAACTCGTCTCTAGGAAGGACAATAGGTTCGTTTATATCCACGAATGAAGGTATTATTCGACGCGTTGACCCCTAAGCAGGCGAGGATAGCCTCCTTGTTGAGGCTAGAGGGTCTAGACGTCGTGATAACATGTAGGGAGTATTACCATGTGAGGGATATGTTGGAGCTCTACGGCATGAGGTATGTATGTATAGGTAAATATGGCGAGACTCCCTACGAGAAATTAGTGGAGGGTCTTCATAGGCAGCTCAAGCTGGCGGAGCTCATGAGAGACCTAGATGGAGTTGTGTCGTTCCCTAGCCCTGACGCCGTGAGGGTTGCCTTCGGGTTAGGTAAGAAATCGATTGTTCTCAACGATACTCCACATGCCTTCCACGCCAACAGCTTAACAATACCGCTGTCGGAATACCTTATAGCGCCGGCGGCGATACCTCTGGACGCATGGAAGCCGTATTGCCCCAAGAAGGTCGAGACCTTTGACGGCCTCTTTGAGTATATGTGGGTGTCGCGCCATAAGCCGAGCATAGAGACCATAAGGAGGCTCGGTCTGGAGCCGGGACGTTACGTCGTCTTCAGGCCCGAGGAGGCCAAGGCCGCCTACTACCGTTGGGATAACTCAGCCTTGAGGAGGAAGCTCGTGGATACGGCGAGGAGTTTAGGCTACGTCGTGGTTAACGTCCCGAGGTACGGAGACCAGATGATAGAAAACGCGATAAATTTAACGAAAGCCGTGGATCATCTGGACTTGGCCTATTACGCCGCTGCTGTGATCACAGGCGGCATGACCATGGCGACCGAGGCGGCCCTCATGGGGACGCCTGCCTTGTCCTACTTCCCCGAGCCTCTTTATATTGATACATACCTAGCCGCTAAGGGAGCTCCCCTATACCGTTGCCGGGAGGTCGACGAATGCATAAACAAGCTTAAAACAGCTTTAGAGAACGGTAGAGTCGAGCCGGTGAGGCTCGAGGACCCCACGAAGCTTATAATCAAGGTGGCCGAGTCCGTTTTTTAAGGTACTTACGTCAATATTGGAGCTCAAGCTTTATATGTTCAAAGCATCTAGGTATCGATGGGCGTGCGCTCGGTCGCGCTTCTCAAGGTCGGCAAGGATTTCGGCGTTGTTATGTTCGAGATAAAGATCGTGGGCCTAAGGGAGTTGGACGAAAGGCCTGAGGAGATCGTGGCGGACATGGCCGAGATAGAAAGGGAGGTTCTGCGTATATTACCGGAGCTTTCCTCGATGTCTCACACCGATATAGTGGTCGAGGATAGCGGCAGGAGGCTCTACGTGGCGAGGCTCTATATCAACAACGCCAGGGTTGAGTACGCGCTCTTGATATCGCCTAGAAACAGCATGAGGAGGCTCCTCCATAAGTTCGTGGAGCAGGGGTGGTCGGTTAGGTTCTTGATCGAGAAGAAGACCGCCGCGAAGAAATCCTATTGGAGATAGCCTCAAGCTCTTCTAGTAGACCGCTTTCAAGCGAATACTCCAGCCAATCTACTTCATCGTTTATACAGACGCCCCCGTTGATACACCTAGCTATAACGTCGGCCGTCTGATCGCTAGTTCTATTCGTGACGTCCAGCTGTATTACGTCGCTCCATCTACTTCTGGCTTCTACGTATATATAGTCCAGAACCTCAGCCCATACGTTGTCGACTATCTTATGTACGGGCCATCCGCGGGCGGAGAGATCCCTGTAGAGAACATCCGGCCGTTTTCGTAGCACGAATGCCCTTTCGACATCGCCGACGAGATCCAAGACGTGCGTATCGAGTATATAATCGAGTCCCAGCTCTTTTTCGAGCTCCCTCCGGGCCGCCTCTATATTGATTATATCGTATGTCAACGAATATGGATCCCATTTAGTATAAGGCTTCCCCGCCAACAACTCCGCCACCTCAATACACTTAATGTGGAGTCTCTCGGCGAGTTTTCTACATATGGTCGTCTTACCTACTCCAGGAGTGCCCGTTAAGAGGATCCTCACGCTATGGGTATTTCCTCCTGATGTCTCTAGGGAACGGTACAGCGTCTCTTATGTGATCAAGGCCGGCGATCCACATGACTACCCTATCGACGCCGAGGCCGAAGCCCGAGTGGGGGACAGAGCCGTAGCGTCTAAGGTCTATATACCACTGGTAGTCCTTAGGGTTCAAGCCGAAACGTTGGATCTTAGATATCAGCTCAGCTTCGTCGTATATCCTCTCCCCACCGCCTATTATCTCGCCGTAGCCCTCGGGGGCCAGCACGTCGACGCTTAACGTGACCTCGGGCCTCTGTGGATCGTTCCTATGGTAGAACGCCTTAACCTTCTCGGGGAACCCGTAGAGTTGGATGGGCTTATCGAACTGAAGGGTCAACAGACGCTCCTCGTCGGCGCCTAGATCGTCGCCCCATTCTATCTTCACGCCTTTTTTCTTCAAGATCTCTATCGCTTCGTCGTACGACACGCGGTAGAACGGCGGCTTGACGTTCTCAAGCGGCTCGGTCTTTCTGCCCAGGAGCTTCAGCTCCTCGGCTCGCTCGTCGAGGACCCTCGACACTATATATGATATCAGTTCCTCGTTGACCTTCATGAGATCGTCGAGGTGGTACCAAGCCATCTCGGCCTCGGCGTGCCAGAACTCCGTGAGGTGTCTCCTCGTGCGGGACGGTTCAGCTCTGAAGCTAGGCGCGATAGTGTAGACTTTCTCCAAGCTGAATATGAAAGCCTCCAGGTAGAATTGAGAGCTCTGGGTCAAATAGACGTAATCGTCGAAATAGGGCACTTTAAACAAAGTGGCGCCGCCTTCGACCGCGGCCGTGATGAACATAGGGCCTTGCACCTCGTAATACCCTCTGGATCTAAAGTACTCATGGATAGCCCCGAAGATAGTATGTCTTATCTTCATTATTGCTTGCATCTTCCTGCTCCTAAGCCACAAATGCCTTACGTCGAGTAGATATTCGCTGTCTGCTTGCGCGGCATCTTCGTTAATGGGGTACGGGTTCCCTACATAGTACCAATCCACGGATTGAACGTGTAGCTCCTTGCCGCCGGGGGCTCTGGGCTCCTCCTTGATCGCGCCGGTAGCCACCAACGAGGACTCTATGTTGAGCTTCTGAGCTACGTCGAAAGCATCGGTGCCCTTGGAGAAGACCAGCTGTATTATCCCCGTGGAATCCCTAAGCACTATGAATATCTTGTCCTTAAGCTCCCGCTTTCTGTAGACCCAACCTCTTACCGTAACTATGCCCGAAGATCTAAGGGCCTCGGCTACGCTTATAGCGCGCCTGTAGGCCATGGCTATCTTTGTTGCGGCATCTCCTTGTAGATTCCGACTATCACCCCGCCTGGACAATCATCGACGGGCTTCCCCACGTAGTCGCCCTCTCTATATTCCCTGGTCTTCTCCGAGTCGCTACATTTAACGACGGAGATCATGCGGCTACCCTTCTGGTTGTTGGCGGCATCCGTACGCTCGCTAGACCTCATGAAGAGATATAGCATTACCGACAAGACTATCACAGCGGTTATAAACATAGCGATCAAGCCGTAGTCCAGAGGCATGTGTCCAAATAACTAGGTTTTAAAAAAGAACCCTATCTTTTGTTCTCCAGGATGCCGGCTCTGATGTAATAGGCGTCTCCGAAGCCCCAGAGCTCCAGCAGCTCGTAAAGGGATCTAACGGCCGATAACACAAGGGACCCCGACCTGCCCGTTGCGGCCGCGGTCGCATATCTTACGTCCTTTCCGGCGTGTTTTAACGAAAACGTACCTGGCTCTCCGGAGAACATACGATCGATGTAGACATTGGCGATTTCCTTGAACACAGTTTGTTGCAGTAACTCCTTGAACACGTTCGGAGCTATGCCGTAAGCTGATGCGAGGGATACCGCCTCGCCTAAAACAGACACGGTGCCTATCAGCAACGAGTTGTACGCGAGCTTCAAGGCGACGGCCTTCTCGAAATCGCCTAGATATACGACCTTGCCTATCTCGGCGAAGAGACCAGCGTATTTCCTATAGGCCGCCTCATCGCCGCCGATCAGATATATGGCGTCTCCTCTCTCCACGTTGCCGGGCCCTCCCACCACCGGCGCCGCGATCACGGGAAGCCCCCTCGCGGCTAGAGCCCTCCGCGCGGCGTTGGCGCCTTGGATCGAGTACGTGCCCATCAAGGCTATGACATCGCCGTTTAGCTCGCCGACTAACGAGAGGAGCGCGTCGTCGTCAGCTACGAAGACGGCCGTGAGGCCGCGCGCCTCTGAGGGACTCGACAGAGGCGTCGCAGGTAAGCCAGATAGCTTCTCCCTAGTCCTGTTCCACGCGTAAACCTTATGTCCTAACTGGGCGGCCCTTTTGGCGAAGGCCGCCCCCATCCTTCCTGTCCCCACTACGGTCACCTCCATGGCTAAGGCTTTTAACTCGACGTAATAACTATTTCGCCGTGGTTAAGATAGTGCGCGTAGATCCTCTGAACCCGAGGCGCGAGGATCTAGAGGAGGCGGCTGAGGTCATCAGGGCTGGCGGGCTTGTGGCATTTCCCACGGAGACCGTCTACGGTCTAGGCGCCGACGCGTTCAACGCAACGGCGTCGGCCAAGATATTTAAGGTCAAGGGCAGGCCTGCCGATAATCCGCTCATAGTTCATGTATCCTCCTTGGAGATGGCGCTGGAGATAGGCGAGCTCCCAGACCGTATCGTCGACATAGCCGAGAGGGTCTGGCCCGGGCCTATAACCTTCGTCGTTAGGAAGAAGGCCGAGTTGCCGCCGGTGGTCACGGCGGGTCTTCCGACCGTCGCGTTGAGATGTCCGGCGCATCCAGTAGCGTTGAGGTTTATAGAGGCGGCGGGGACCCCCATAGCTGCTCCTAGCGCCAATAAGGCCGGTAGGCCGAGCCCCACCGAGGCGAGCCACGTGTTGGAGGATCTAGGCGACTCCATAGATGTCGTGATAGACGCGGGCAGGACCTTCTTCGGCGTCGAGTCCACCATAATTGACGTAACTAGGGAACCGCCCGTGCTCTTAAGGCCCGGGCCCTTCACTGTGGAGGAGCTGAGGTCTATCTTAGGCGAGGTGGAAATACCGCCGTTCGCAAGAGGGCTGGGGGAAGCCGATGTTGCCCTCGCGCCGGGCATGAAGTATAGGCATTATGCCCCCGAGAAGCCCCTCGTGATCGTGGAGTTCGACTTGAAAGCCGCCGTCGATATCGTGCGGAGGAAGGGGCTGAGGACGGCCGTCTTATGTATGGCCGATAAATGCGCCGATGGCGACGTCGTGCTGAAGGTGGGCTCCGATCTCTACGAGGTGGCTAAGAACCTATACGATGCGTTGAGGCGTATTGACAAGACGGAGGCCGACATAGCGTTGGCGCCCGCAGTGCCGGAGCGAGGGATAGGGCTGGCCGTGATGAACAGGCTCAGAAAGGCGTCCGGCTTCAAGATAGCAAGGAACGAGGAGGAGTTAGCCAAGTTGATATGAGCTGGATGGATAGCTTCTTCGACGATGTATACCGAGACTTCATGGAGCACTACAGAGGGCCCGAGGTCAGCGCTAAGGAGGCTAAGTTCCTCGTCGATGTGTTGGAAATCGCGCCGGGGAGGAGGTTCCTCGACGCGGCGTGTGGACACGGGAGACATATGCGCTTCATGCCGCAAGACTCGGTGGTCGGCGTCGATATAAACCTCAAGTATCTCGCCGAGGCCAAGAGGTACGGAGACGTGGTGGCGGCAGACCTCAGGCTACCGCCTTTTAGACGCCGCGCTTTCGACGGAGCTTATATAATGCATAGCTCCATCGGCATGTTCGGCGACGAGGAAGACCTGGAGATCTTGATGTGGTTATCTGGCTCGATAAAGCCCGGAGGCCGTCTGGCGTTGGATCTGGCGAATAGATCGAAGATAGATAAGGCCTATGCGGCCTTCGGGGAGAGTTGGAACATGTGGATATCGGCGGGTCCCTATAAGGTCCTCTCGATGGCGACGTACAACCCCCTCACCGGAAAGATAAAGGAGGTTAGATATATCTATAGACAAGGGCAATACCTAGGGGCTAAGGCCCTCGAGCTGAGGATATATTCGCCTAGCGAGATAGGGCTGATGCTACGTAGCGTGGGTATGGCCGTGGAGACCGTATATGGCGATTTCGATAAATCGCCGTATTCCGAGTCGTCCGAGCGGTTCATCGTGGTGGCTATCAAAGTAGGAGGAGCCCCCGAGCCCCTCAAGACGGCTATCTCGTGGGCTTAGCAAGGCCGTTAGAATGTTAAAAACCGGAGATTTCTCATGAGGCTCTATTACTTTAAAAACGCCGAGGATCTGGCCAGAGCCGTATCGGGGAGACTAGGGCTAGACGCCAGAGCTCTGGAGGAGAGGGATTTCCCCGACGGCGAGGTGCTGGTCAGAGTCGAGCCCGCCAAAGAGGTCGTGCTTCTAGCGCGGCTCTACCCCGACATCAACAAGAACATAGTCAAGTTGTTCCTGACGCTTGATGCCTTAAGCGATTACGGAGTTGGGCGCGTGATCCTAGCGGTGCCCTATATGCCATATGCGAGGCAAGATAGACGTTTTCGCGAGGGCGAGCCTATAAGCGTCAAGACGATACTAAGCCACCTCAAGGAGTACCCCGTCACCCACCTCATTACGGTGGATCTACATAAGCCCTACATAGGCGATTACGTCGCCGGCATGAAGGTGTTGAACATATACCCGGCCGAAAAGTATGCGGAGATATTGAGGAGGTGGAACGTAGATGTTGTGTTAAGCCCCGACGCTGGATCGCTCCATAGGGCAGAGGCCCTGGCTAAGATCTTGGGGGCTCAATATGATCACTTCGAGAAATTTAGGGATAGGGATACGGGGGAGATATTCATGAAGCCAAGAGGTTCGATAAACCTTCAAGGTAAATCGATCGCCATAGTCGACGACATTCTGGCGACGGGAGGGACGTTGATCGACGCATGTAAAAACGCGAGGCTGTTGGGCGCCTCCGCCGTATACGCTGTGGTCACTCATTGCCAGCTGTTGGGCAACGCCCGCGAGAAGATAAAGGGGTGCGTCAACGCACTCTATTGTTCTAACACTATCCCATGCGAATATTCGAGCATAGATATCTCAGAGGATATAGCCAAAGCCGTATCCTCAGCCCTATAGCCTCCAGTGCTTGGACTGCACCGCTTTAACCTCCTCAAGCATCTTCGATAATCTGCTCCAAACCCTGTGATCGCTCGAGCTCTGCTCCTCGCTCGGCGCATATCCAAGCCCCGCGGCCTCCATGACCAACAGCTTAGAGCCCTCCCGTATGACTTGATAGTTGTAGCCTCCCTCCAGGAGGAAGACGATAGGCACGTTCAACCCCAGGAGCGATCTTATCGCATAACGATAGCCGTTAAGCGTAAAGCCCATGTCGGCCAACGGATCCTCCCTATGGGCATCCCAGCCCAGCGATACTATCAACGCCCTAGGCCCATACTGTCTTAATATGGGCATCACCACCTCGTCGAATATCCTCTTGAAGCCGTCGTCGCCCAGACCAGGAGGCATAGGTATGTTGACGTTATACCCCTCGCCTCTGCCGACGCCGACCTCGTCGGGGAACCCCGTGCCTGGATACAACGTGAGAGGATCTTGATGTGTAGATATGTAGAGTATATCCTTATCGTAAAGGATCTCCTGGGTGCCGTTGCCGTGGTGCACATCTATATCGACTACGGCCACGCCTTCTCCGTACAACGCGCCTACGGCCGCCGTGTTGAAAATACAGAAGCCTTGAGTCGGAGCCGTCAACGCCCTCCCGGCCTTGCCCGCATGATGGCCTGGAGGTCTGGCGAGCACATAGGAGTGTTCTCTTGAATCCAGTGCGTCCAGCACGGCCGATACGGCGGTAAGAGCTGCGGCGCACGTCCCGGGCGATACCCAAGTATCCCCATCGAGCTCAGTCAAGGCGCCCAAGCCGCATAGATCCTCTACGTATTTTATATAGTCGCGCCTATGGGCAGCCTCGAGGCGTTGCGCCACGTCTTCCCTCATGCGAGGGCTTACGAACAACGCGCCGGCCTCCCTCGCTCCCTCCACGGCGTAATCGAGACGACGGGGGTTCTCGGGATGCCCCGGCCCCGTCTCATGTCCTTTGAACACATCGTCGTAATACACCTTCATGTAGATAGCATCAGGCCTAGATTAAAGCACAGTTGGTTTAATCCCTATAGGAAGTCATGATGCTAAGGAAAAAGAAAAAGGAGGAGGTAGACGAGGACGAGGAGCTGGAGAAATTGCTCCGCGACGACTCGGAAAATGACGACGTTGTTGAGAAGGACGACGGGGATAGATACCTGAAGGTGAAGATAGAAGTGGAGGGGCTCAAGGAGTTGACCCAAGCGATAGAAGAGCTCGTGGAGGCGATAAGATCAAAAGCCAAGTGAACTACGGTTTGTGGACTGCGTACTTCCGATAGGATCCTACGAGCAACACGGCCCCTATCTACCCCCAACCGTCGATACGGAGATAGCCGTGTATATAGCCAAGAAGCTCGCCGAGAGGCTGAACGCCCGCGCCCTAGAGCCCATATGGTATACGTGTAGTAAAGAACACCAAGATTTCCCCCCCACTATATATGTCAACTGCGAAGTATTCTCGTCGTATGTAGGCGAGGTGCTTAGAAGCGCGGCCAGGTGGTGCGATCACGTAATAGTAGTGGCCGGCCATGGGGGCATAGCCGATGCCGGCAACGCCGTGGCCTCGCAGCTCGACTACGAGCTGGGGCCTAAGGTGCTGTGGGTGAACATCTGGAGCCTCGTGCCGGTGAGAGATCACGCAGGTTCGGACGAGGCGAGTATATATCTAGCCATAGGGGGGAAGCTCGTGGAGATGCCGAAGGAGAGGATCTGCGAGGGAGATGTACATCTGATGAGATATCTACGCACGGCTTGGATGTCGAGATCAGGGATAGTGGGATGCATAGACCCCTCGGAGATCTCAGCCGAAAGAGGCAAGGCCCTCTTGGAAACTTTAGTTGACAAGATAATCCAACGGGTTAATACTTTTTTATCCGCCACTCGGACCGGCTAACGTGCATAGCGTCATGCAACTGAAGTTGATAGGATACCGCGAGTGGACCGAGACCTTGGGCTTCAAGCGGGAACATATAATCCAACAGGTACAAGCCGAGATCCACAGGAGGGCCTGGGCCGAATATACGTCGGTGGAGGCCCTTCCCCACCAGATGCGTTACGACTACCTACTGGTCTACGCCAATAACGTCCCCCTACAGGCGCTGGTCGGGAAGGTTAAGTCGTTGCAAGAGATATCGCCGGTCCCCGTTGAGTATTGCGTAGGCCGCGGCGCTACCCCGCTGGAGGCCTACGAGAATTGCGATGATATGAAGGACACAAGGGGGGTATCCGCCGTTGTCGGGCATCTCGATATTGTGAACAGCACCAGGCAAACGGAGAGGATGGGCCCCTACGATGTATACATCGTCGTGGGAGATCTATTGAACAAGATAAACTCCATATGCAGAGGCCTTGGGTGTCTTGCCTTCTATCTCGGCGGAGATAACATAATGCTTTTCCTGCCCGACGTACGGACAGGCTATATGTTATACGACCAGATATATATCGACGTGAGGCTGGGGATAGGGATAGCGGAAAAACCGTATTCGGCTTTCGCGAAGGCCACGGAGGCGTTGGACACCATGAGGAAAGACGGCGTGGTGGGGGTGAGGATATTGAGATGAGGCCCTACGTCTATCTAGCCGCCGCCATAACCATCGACGGGAGGATAGCCAGCAAAACGGGATACTCGAGGCTCTCTTGCCCTATCGATCTAAGGCGTCTACATGAGCTAAGGGCTAAGGTCGACGCGGTTCTGGTAGGCGCCGGGACAATCCGCGTCGATAACCCCAGGCTGACCGTGAGGTACGTACAAGGTAGAAACCCCGTGAGGGTCGTGGTGGACGGAGCCCTCAGCGCCCCCCTAGATGCTCGGGTTTTCGATAGCTCGGCCCCCACCGTGGTGTTAACCACTGAGAATGCGCCTAAGGATAAGGTGAATGCCCTGAGGGAGAGAGGAGTTCAAGTCATCGAGTTTCCAGGCGACGTGGTCCCTCTAGGCGAGGCGCTGGAGATGTTGTACTCCATGGGGATAAGGAGCGTGTTGGTCGAAGGAGGGGGGAGGATCAACTGGCAGATGCTAAGCCAATGTCTAGTGGACGAGCTTGTGATAACAGTGACCCCGTACGCCTTCGGCGCCGGGACCTCGTTGCTGGAAGGACCTGGCTTCGACGATGTGGAGTCCGCGCCGTTTAGATTAAGGCTCCAATCGGCCGAGATCTGTGAATGCGGCCAGGAGGTTGTGTTGAGGTACAGAGTAGAGTGTAAAAGATAGTTTACACAAGGCATATATACTCATAAACTTCGGTTGACTATGCCGCATTTAGAGGAGGCGATCAAGGCGTTGGCGGAAGGCAAGCCGGTGCTTATATATGATGGCGACAACAGAGAGGCCGAGGCAGACTTCGTGGTGAGAGCCGACGTCGTGACATCAGGCTTGGTTAGATGGCTTAGACAAAACGCTGGAGGCCTTCTGTGTTTCGTCACCACCGAGGAGATCGGCAGAGCCCTCGGGCTGGGCTTCCTTTCAGAGTACTACCGAGAGCTGGGGCTATCGACGACTCCCAGATACGGAGATGAGCCGGCCTTCATGGGCTATGTGAACCATAGGAAAACTAAGACGGGAGTCAGGGATTCGGATAAGGCCTTGACGATAAGGGAGATGGCTAGAGTGGTGCAGATAGCCCTAAAGGATCCCGAGCTGGCGAGGAGGGAGTTCCTCGAGAACTTCTACGCGCCGGGCCACGTCCCCATACTCGGCGCAAGGATCGGCAGAAGGTGGGGACACACCGAGCTGTCCACGATACTCGCCAAGCTCGCCGGGCTCCCCCCTGCGCTCGCCATAATCGAGGTGTTGGGCCCCAGCACCGAGGCCATGCCGTACGGCGAGGTGGAGGAACTGGCGAGGAGCTTAGGCATGCCGTTGTTAAGAGGCGAGGAGCTAAGAGCCTTTGCGTAGCCTTATGACGATCCTAGTGCGTTTAACGTCATCTATAAACCTAGCCACGTAGGGCGCCAGCCGCTCGATCTCCCTTCTGGGCACAGTGTCCCAAGTGGGGCAGGTCCTATCGACGTAGACCTGCCGTCCGTCGTACACAAGAGGGTAAAGCCTACAGCCGATAGGCCTCTTGTCGTATATCTTACACGTGGAGGTCACCGGGTCGTAGAAGATGCAGTGGCCGTCGATGTTTTTCAATCTATATATTTCCCCGTCGAATACAGCGAATTCGTCGAGCCGGTACCCCAAGGCCTCTATCCGCTCTATATCCTCGGGCAACAGCTCCATCTGGGTGCCGACGCAACATATGCCGCACTTTATACATTTGAACTTCACCTCGAAGAACGAGGGATCGGCCCAGACGCTCACTCCACTACGTACAAAGGCCTTTGTCCTCTGAAGAATCTCACCACGTTCTCGGCGGCTATCTCGGCCATTTTGATCCTGGTCTCCATGGCGGCGCTGCCTATATGCGGCGTGAGGACTACGTTGGGGAGCTTAGTCAACTCGTGGGTATGCGGGAGGGGCTCCACCTCGTAGACGTCTAGGGCCGCGCCGGCGAGTATGCCTTCTTTCAGCGCCTTTAACAAAGCCTCGGTGTCCACGACAGCCCCCCTGGCCACGTTGACGAAATAAGCGCCACGCTTCATCTTGGAGAACTTCTCCCAGTTCATGAGGTGCCTCGTCTCGGGGGTTAAGGCGATGGAGACTATGACGAAATCGCTGGTAGCCAGCAATTCGTCGAGAGGTAGGTACTTGATGCCGAGCGCGAACTCCACCTGGGGCTTCCTGTTGCGGGACCAGTAGACCACCTCGGCTCCGAAGGCCAGGAGACGTCTGGCGATGGCGACCCCGAGGTTGCCCAGCCCTATTATGCCCGCCCTCTTGCCCTTTATATCGGATCCTATCAAAGCCCCCCATACGTCGTAGGCCTTCCCCTCTCTAATCAGACGATCGCCCTCCACGATCCTTCTGGCCAAGGCCAGCAATAGGCCGACGGCTAGATCCGCCGTGGCGTCCACCAGAACCTCGGGCGTGTTGGCGACCACTATGCCCCTCCTTCTGGCCTCCGCGACGTCTATATGGTCGTACCCCACCGACACCGTGGATATTATCTTGAGGTTCTTAGCGTGGGACAACACCTCTGCGTCTACGATATCGCCGACGAAGACCACCATGGCGTCGCATTCGGCGGCTGCCTTCTTCAACTCCTCCTTGGGTATGCCAGCGGTGAGCCAAGCCGGCTTCCCGTATCTATAGGCCTTGACCGTGCCGACCTCTGACAGCTTCTTATATAAGACGTCGGGGAAGGTGTCTCTGCTTACGAATATACAGACCATATCGGGATGAATCAAGCGTTTAAAAAACGCTTCAACCACTCGGGCATCTTCGGCCTCTCGACCACGTCAAGGACGTCGTAGGGCTTTATGTCGAGGACGGGGCTCCCGGTCCAAGCATCTAGGTTCCTCACGTGGATTCTGGGGGGCTCCAGCGACACGAGCTCGGCTACGGTCAAGCCTATAGGGTTCGGCCTCGGAGGGAAACGCGTGGCGAATATGCCCACCTCCGGCGCATCTGGCAGACGCCTGGGCTTGACCTTAAGCTCGAAGCTCCGAACTCTATCCATGTACCATATGACGAAGATATGGCTGTACTCCTCAAGCCCAGCGAGCCCCTCCACGTACTCCTCGAATATCTTGATGGTCGAGACGAAACTCCTTCTATCTGCCTTAACTCCCTCCTCGGGGCCGGGGAGCCCCCGCTCGACGAAACCTATAGGTCTCAGCTCGATCTTCAAGATATCACTTGGGCTGTGATCGAGGGGCTGATTATTATCTGGCCGTTCGCGGCGGTTATGTGCGGGAACGATATGAGCAACTTCTCGGAAGATCCGCCGTTAAGCCTAAGCCCGCCGATTATGTGTACCTTGAAGACTTGGCTCGGCACCCTCGCCGTTATGTTCACACCGCCTATCTGGACCGTCGCGCTTGATATCGTGAAGAAAACCTCGTTGTACTCGCCCGCGGGCACTGACGCCGAGATCAATAGTTGGGGCGTACTAGATATCTCGATAGTCTTGCTCCCGTTGAAGACGACGACCCAGCCTGAGCTGTTAGAGCCGACCTTATGTAAAGCGAGGGAAGTAAACGTGAGGTATATAGCTATCGGGGATTGCGGCGGATCCGCCACGTAGATGTCTAGATGTCCCTGCGAGAAGTAAAAATAACTGAACAGGATCCCCGCCGCCACGATAACCACCACGGCTATGATCCAAGTCCTCATGGAAGAATTATGGGTTATATAAGAAAAACCCCAAGGAAGGCTCGGAGCAATACATCGATTCCGAACAAGGCGAGAAGAGCCGCCAGCGCTACGAGCAGATAGCCGTACCACTTGCCGCGGAGCAACCTAGAGGCGCCGCCGGTCGAGGCCATAAGCCCGAGCCATAAGTAATCCATCCAGACGTGGGAGCTGTACATAACCGCTATGCCGAGAAGGCCGAGCTTGAAGGCTTGGCCCACAATAGGAAGCCCAACGGTGGCCCACCACATCAAGAAGTAAGGATTAGCTCCGGTGAACAACACCCCGGTCAAAAAAGGCGTTGTGCGCCGCACGGCGTTAGTCCGGTCGCCGAGCCCCTTGATTGCCTCCACCCCGCTTCTGGCTGTAAGATAGGCAAAGAACAACGAGAAAATGAACGATACGACAGCTAGAGGCTTCTCAAGAGCGGCCAGCATGCTCGAGATAAGGCCCAGAGCCAGGACGTAGGGGAGCTCGAAGGCCATATGTCCCGCGGCCACCTTCAGCCCGGACCTAAGGGCCTCTCCCGGCGTGTTCCTCAAGGCGCCTTGCACAACGGCGGCCGTAGTAAGCGGGCCGGGCGAAAACGCGCCCGACGGCGTCACCATCACCGTCTGTACCACCAAATCCAGCAAGCTCATACGCCCTCCCTAAAGGCCAACCTCAGCACCTCCCTCACGTTGGGATAGGTCTTTATATTATCCAGCTCTTCCCTCGAAAACCACACGCCTTGCCTCAAGGAGCCGCCCACGCGTTTGACCAGGAACACCAAGTCGTAATGTATATGTGTCTCCGTCGGATATCTCACCACCTCCCTCAAGATAGCTAGAGGCAACGGCTCTTCTACCACGTCGTTGCTAGATACGCCGCGCCTGGGACCTACAGGCTCTACCTCCAGCCCTGTCTCCTCCCTGAATTCCCTCACCACGGCCTCCGAGGGCGTCTCTCCCTCCTCTACGTGCCCGCCGGGGTAGAGCCAGACGCCCAGCTTCTCGTGGAACACCAACAAGGCCTTCCCTCCCTCGATGAGGATGCCTGAAGCCACTATGCATTTCCTCACCGGCTATACGTAAATATCTACAATAAAAAGTTGGCGTGGACACGGCGCTCTTAGTCGCCTTAGGCGTCGCGGTGGGCGTGTTGATGGGCCTCACGGGATCCAGCGGGGTCGCCCTAACAGTGCCCGCCCTCTCCTACATGGGGCTTACATACCAGCAATCGGTCGGCGCGAGTCTGTTGGTAGACCTAGTGGCTTCTCTATCTACGTTGGCCGTATACCTAAATGCCCACGATGTAGACGGCCGTTATGCGGCGATGCTAGGACTCGGAGCACTCGCGGGAGCTCAGCTGGGCTCGCACGTGGCCGTGAGGGCTCCGGAGCCCCCTCTGGAGATCCTCTTCGCCGCCTCGTCGTTTTACTTCGCCTATACCTCCCTCGGCAATGCGGTCTCCGGATCCGATAAAGGGCTTTTACCGCAGATAAGGAGCCGCATAGGCGAGCTGAGGCCTAGGGCGCGGCGCATGGCGGCGGTTTTGTCGAGCGTAGGGATCGGCTTGATCACCGGCCTTATCGGCGCCAGCGGCGGTATTATGTTCGCCGTAGTTATCAGCGCGATAAGCGACATGCCCATAAGGAAGGTCGTGGGGACCGCTACGGCGGCCATGGCGCTTTCCGCTCTAGGGGGCGCCACGGCGTATTTCTACCTAGGCCAACTCAACATATGGGTAGCTCTCGTGGTCGGCTCATCGGCGCTAGTCAGCGGATTCGCGGCCGCGCGCCTCGCCCATAAGATACACCCTCGCCTCGTATATCTAGCACTATCAGCTCTATTCACTATCGTCGCAATTCTGGAACTGTTAAGAGCCTTGTCCGTTTTAACCTAGAGAAAATTAAAGCGGTTTAACCGGCGTCGATGCTCCGCAGGCGGTGCACCTCAGGATGTAAATACGGCCTTCCCTCTGCAGTATAGTGTCTATCGACCCGCATACGGGGCAGATCACGTAGTACTTGAGATAGCGCTCGTATACGGCCTCGATAACCTTAGGCGATCTCTCGCCGCTTAATACGAGCGTATCGCCGTCTAACATGCCGGGCATAGCCAGCTCCTTCTGGAAGAACTTAGCGATATGGCTTGGATCGCGGTTGAGTCTTTTCGCTATTTGGCCTAGGTTGGCGATCACCGTTCTGCGCGGCAAGTTCTGGACCTCAAGCTTGGGGATCTCGGCCCTCCTCTGGGCTTTAGGGGTCACGATCTTATAGGCCCTCTCGAGCAGATCCATGTACTCCTTCTCCGAAGACACGGAGGCGAGTTCGTCGACATTAAAAAACTTATACCCCCTCTCAGACGACATACCTCTTCTGCTCTCAAAATCCACACGAGGAGCCCCCGTCCTTCGAGGCTAGAAAGAGGCTGGACGAGTTGGTCGACGTCGAAAAACCTATACTCTTTCGATTACTACGGCGGCCCCCTGCCCTCCTCCGACGCAGAGAGTCGCGACGCCTCTATCCTTCCCCTCTATTTGTAGTTGCCTCGCCAGGGTGCCTATAAGCCTGGCGCCGCTGGCGCCTAACGGATGGCCTATAGCTATCGCGCCTCCCCTCTTGTTGACCCTATCCTCCTCGATCCCTAGCTCCTTTATGGCATATAGGGTTACTACGGCGAAAGCCTCGTTTATCTCCCAAAGATCTATATCCTTGACCTTAAGCCCCGCCTTATCTAAGGCCTTCCTCGATGCCGGCACGGGGCCTTTGCCCATGACAGCCGGGGGAACGCCTGCGAAGCCGTAGCTGACGAGCCTAGCCATCGGCTGGAGGCCGTACTTCTTGACCGCTCTTTCGGACATCAACAACACGTAGGCCGCGCCGGTGTTCAACGGCGAGGAGTTGCCGGCGGTTATCACTCCATCGGCCTTGAAGGCGGGAGGTAGCTGGGCCAGCTTCTCGAGGCTAGTGTCCGGCCTCACCGAGAGGTCCCTATCTATCACGACCTTCTTCCCTTCTTGCTCCACCTCGACCGGTATTATCTCCCCCTTGAAGTATCCGTCTTGTTGCGCCCTGTAGGCGAGTTGGTGGCTTCTCAAGCTCCATCTATCCATCTCCTCCCTAGTTATCTTGGCCTCCTCGGCTAACCTCTCGGCGGTGAGCCCCATCACGTAGCCGATGTTGAGCTCGTAGAAGGCGTACTCCTCGGTGAAGAACTTCGGGTTGAGGACTATATGCGGGTTATCGTACATGGGGACTCTCGACATATGTTCGACGCCTCCAGCTATTACCACATCAGCCATGCCCGTCGCTATCTCGTTGGCTCCCATCACCACCGAAGTTATGGAGGACGCGCACTGGCGGTCTACAGCCGCCGCGGGGATGGTGACCGGGAGCTTCGCGGCGAACACGACGTGTCTGCCGCCGTATAAGAAGCCCTCGCCGGTCTGTAGCGCCATGCCTGTTATTAGATCGTCGATATCCTCGGGCCTTATGTTGTTCCTCTCTATGAGGTCCCTCACGACTATCGCCGCCACCTCCTCGGGCCTCATGTTGTAATAGATATCTTTCTGCGGCTCCTTCCTCGTGAGCCTGCTGAAGGGAACACGCCTGAAGTCGACTATGTAGACGTTCCTAAGGCTCATTTCCCTTTATACTGAGGCTTCCTTTTCTGTAGGAACGCGCTCACCCCCTCGTAGAGATCCTCGGTCGAGAAGACTATGCCGAAGTGAGCGGCCTCCAGATCGAGCGCCGCCCACAACGGCGCCTCGTAGCCGTAGTTGATGGCGTACTTAGCCATGGCGAGCGCTATCGGCGGCTTCTCGGCCAGCTTGAGCGCGAGCGCCCTCGCTTCCTGCTCCAACCTCTCCGGCGGCACGACCTTGTTCACAAGTCCTATCCTTTCGGCGTCTTTAGCCGATATATTGTCGCCTGTGAATATAAGCTCCTTGGCCCTAGCCAGCCCCACGAGCCTCGTGAGCCTCTGCGTCCCTCCTCCGCCGGGGAACAAGCCTAGGTTGACCTCGGGCTGGCCCAGCACGGCTGTCTCGGAGGCTATCCTCAAGTCGCATGCAAGCGCGAGCTCCAAGCCGCCGCCGAGCGTATAGCCGTTCAAGGCGCATATAACGGGCCTATCTAGCTTCTCTATCTTCTCGGTTATCTCGTGGAGGCCTCTGGAGAGCTTATAGGCGAGAAGCGGAGTCGTGCCCACAAATCCCGTGACGTCGGCGCCGGCGGAGAAGGCGCGGCCCACGCCCGTAATTACGACAACTCTGGCTTTATCGAAGTCGGATCTAGCAACCTCGTCTAGGGCCGCGGATAGCTCCTCGACCATCTTGGGGTTTATGGCGTTGAGGCGCTCAGGTCTATTTAGTATGATCCAGACGATAGGCGACTCGTACCTTATGATTATGGTCTCTAGCTTCTTCTCCTCAGCCTTTACGTATGTATAGAAGCCCTCCCCGCTCTTACGGCCCAATTTACCTGACTTAACCATATCGAGTAGAAGCGGATCGGGCGCGAACTCCTCGAAGCCGGTCTTGGCCTTCCACGCCTCCAGCGCCTTCACAACGGCGTCTATCCCCAGCTCGTCGGCGAGCTCCAACGGGCCTTTAGGCCAGTTGAGGCCTAGCTTCACCGCCTTGTCTACGTCCTCCTTGGTGGCTATGCCCTCTCTGACGAGATATGCGGCTTCGTTTATTGCGGGCGCCAGCAACGCGACTACGTCAAGCTTCTCGCCGGGCTCCTTAGGTATGTCGGGCCACTGGAATTTGCCCGGCGCCGGGTACTTGTAGAAGCCTTCGCCCGTCTTGACGCCATATTTCTTCTGTTGGCATTTCTCCGTGATTAATGAACATGGATGCATCTTGAAGCCTCTTTTCGCCATGGCGTCCCCTATGAAGCATATCACGTCTATGCCGGTGTAGTCCATGAGCAGGAAGGCGCCCATGGGGAGCCCCACGCGGTATCTCAAGGCTGAATCGACTGCGATTATGTCGGCCTCGCCCCTGGCGACTGTCCAACACGCGGCGTCGTTGACTCTGGCCAATATCCTATTCACTATGAAGCCGGGCACGTCTTTGTTCACGACGACGGTCTGTTTGCCGAGCTGGGACGCGTATTCGGCAACCCGCTTCACGGTCTCGTCGCTGGTGTATTTGCCCTTGATTATCTCGACGAGAGGCATCAGAGGAGGCGGGTTAAAGAAATGCATGCCGACGACTAAAGGCCTCCTCTCGGGCTTGACCGCCTCGGCTATCTCGGTTATGGGAAGCGACGACGTGTTGGTGGCGAGTATCGCGTTAGGAGGAGCGCATCGATCGGCCTCGGCGAACACCTTTTTCTTAGTCTCGATCTCCTCGATAACCGCCTCCACCATTATCTCGACTCCCTCGACCGCCTTACAGACGTCGTTGACGATAGGCTTTATCCTAGCCAGAATAGTCTGCGGGTCCTCCTTTATCTGGCCCTTCTCGGCGAATTTCTTCAGAGACCACTCGACGTTTTGTAGAGCCTTCTTCAAGTAGTCCTCGGCTATATCGACCAGAGCGACCTCGTAGCCGGCTATGGCGAAAAGCTCGGCTATGCCGTGCCCCATGGTGCCTGCGCCTATGACCGCCACCTTTTTAGCCATAACGAGGAGTACGGGCACCTTTTTTAAATAAAAGCTACGTCTATTGCCTAAATAGAGCTATATAGTTTTATTTCAACTTCCTTTCCAACAAGCTCTCCACGAACTGCGGCGTCATGTTCCTCAACGCCGACGCCAATAGTTTAGACGCCCCGACCGCGTCCTCAAGCTTCAAGACCTCGACGGGCGAATGGACATAACGGGCAGGTATGCTGATCGTAACTGCCGGTATGCCCTCCCTCCTAAAGGCTATCGCCATGGCGTCCGTGGTCCCGCCGTAAAGCACCTCGAGCTGGTAGGGTATGCCCTCTCTTCTGGCTACATCCACGAGGAAATCCCTAAGTTTTGGATGCGCCACGAACAGACCCCCTCTTCCGCCGTCCATCACCTTTACGGCGGGCCCCGCCCCCAGCCTCGCGACGTATTCCCTCTCGGACACCCCCGGCATGTCTGCAGCTATAGTCGTGTCGAGAGCTATCGCGGCGTGTGGGTTCACCCTCTCCGCGGCCACGGCGGCGCCCCTCAAGCCGATCTCCTCCTGCACCGTCGCGACCGCGTATATCGTGACCGGGCTCTCGTCGATCAGCCTCAAGGCGTAGAGCATCGCCGCCAGCCCCGCCCTATCGTCAAAGGCTTTGCCGGTAACCGCCCCTCCTGCCAGCTCCGCGAACTCTCTATCGAGGACTGCCACCGAGCCGACGCCGACGCCCAGCTTCTCTGCCTCCTCGGCGCTGGAGACGCCTATGTCGACGAAGAGATCCTTCATCTCAGGCGCCTCCCTTTCCTTCCCGGGCGGAGTCACGTGGGGCGGCCTGCTACCGACAACTCCTTTGATCTTCCTTCCGTCCTTAGTCCTCACGACTACCCTCTGGCCTACGAGCGTCACCTCATTCCAACCGCCCATCGGCTTCACCCTGAGGAATCCGTTCTTATCCACATAATCGACCATAAGGCCTATCTCGTCCATATGGGCCGCCACCATCACCCTATAGTCGGTTCTGCCCCGCTTGACGCCGAAGACGTTCCCCCAGCGATCTACGAAGAGCTCATCTACATACGGCTTCATCTCCTCCACCACTATATCCCTCACCTCGTCCTCGAAGCCTGGAGGGCCGAAGGCCTCGGAGAGCTTCCTCAATAGGTTCTTGAAGTCGTCCATGGCTGTCGAAGAAGAAGACGCCTAAAAGTTATTGCTTGAGGAGATCCTTATACTTCTCTCTCAACACCTTCTTATCTATCTTGCCGGTGCCCGTCATCGGCAGATCCGACACGATCACCACCTTGTCGGGAAGCCACCACTTCGGTATCTTGCCGGCGTCGACGAACTTCTGTAGATGCGCCATGATATCGTCGGGCTTAACGGACGCCCCGGGTTTCGGCACGACGAACGCCACGGGCCTTTCGCCCCATTTCTCGTGGGGCAGCCCAACCACCGCGGCTATGCCCACGGCTGGATGAGTCATTATGAGGTCCTCCAGCTGTAGCGACGATATCCACTCGCCGCCGGATTTTATCACGTCCTTAAGCCTATCCACGATCTTGATCCTCCCGTCGGGGCACCACACCGCGGCGTCGCCCGTGTGGAACCAGCCGTTGCGCCACGCGGCCTTAGTCTTCTCGGGATCCCCTATATACTCCGGCGTTATCCACGGCGCTCTCAAGGCCAGCTCCCCAGCCGTCTTGCAGTCCCTAGGCACAGGCTTATCGTTCTCGTCGACCACCGCGAACTCCGAAAGCGGATTGGGGAGGCCCGTCATGACTATGAGGTCGTAGGCCTTGTCTATATCCTCCGGCAACCTCTCGGTGGGCTTGAAGAAACCTAGCGATACCACCGGCGCCGTCTCCGTCATGCCGTAGCCGACCCTCGGCACGAACCCGGCGTCCGCGGCCTTCCTGGCAAGCTCCTTCGGGAGCGCCGCCCCTCCGACGATGTATATAGGGGCCAGCCTCTTTATGCCCTCCACGTATTTCGGCAGATCTGGATGCGTCACGAGCATATAGAGTATAGTCGGCACGCCGGCCATCGCCTTGACCTCCTCCTCCACGATAAGCCGCAGTATATGGCCGTAGTCGAACTTCCCCGGCATGACTTGCTTCCAGCCCATCAAGGCGTAGACCCACGGCAGACCCCACGCGTGGACGTGGAACATGGGCACTAGGTAGAGAGCCGCACAAGGCCTCCCGTTGATATCAGCGCAATCATTTCTAGCTAGGCCTCTATAGCCGACCGCGGCTAGCGCCACGCTGAACGTATGGAGCACCAGCTGCCTATGGGTGAAGTAGGCGCCTTTAGGCCTCCCCGTGGTGCCAGACGTATATAGGACGGTCGCGACCGTGTTTTCGTCGAGATCCGGCAGCTCCTTCTCCTCGCCGGATTTTATAACGTCTTCTATCTCAGGGTCTTTGCTCACAGCCCCCAAGCCGTCCGATATCTGGATGTATATACGCACGGATTTAAGGTGGGGCTTGAGCTTCTCCACCAGCGGCGCGAAGTCCCTATGGTATATGAGGGCCTTGTCCCCGGCTTGATTTATGGTGTAGATCATATCTTCAGGCGCCAGCCTCACGTTCACCGTGTGGAGGGCCGCACCGATTCCGGGCACCGCCCAGTAGAGATCCCAATGCCATATGGTGTTCCAATCCAACGTGGCCACTCTATCGCCGGGGCCTATGCCCAACTTCCTTAGCCCGTCGGCGAGCTTCAATATACGTCTGTACTCCTGCCCGTAGGTCGATCGTATATCGGCTCCGTGAGGAGGCCTGTGGACTATAGGCACATCGCCGAAAACATAGTTTACATATCTCAATAAATTATTCAACGTTAGTTGGTATTTATAGGCCATATACAAAAGATATCTCTAGTTTTTAAGTTATAACTGATATAGCTTAAGCGCGAGCTTCTGGAGGAAGCCTGGGACGTACCTTATGGATCTCATCCCCACTTGACCTGTTACGAACGGCTCGCTTATATGATCCAAGAGACGTAGATCCTCCCCCGGGAGCTCGAAGGAGAGAGCCCCCGCCACGTCCTCGGCTTGCGCCGTGTTTTTAACGCCCGGTATGGGCAGGACCCCCCTATGTTTAAGCCAAGCTAGGACCACCTTGGCCGGCGAAACGCCGCGAGTCCTCGCTATGTTTAGAACCGCCTCGACTACGCGCCTTCCGGCCTCCGTGGAGGCCTTTCGAAACGAAGGATCCATCTTCCTGGCCCTATCGGAGCCCCATTTGCCCAACGCCGCGCCTTTAGCGAGCGGCGACCACGCGATTATCTTTACGCCGAGCTCCTCGGCCGCCCTCCTGAACTCCTCCCCATCGGCCGCCCTGTTGAAAAGATTGTACTCGACCTGGTCTGACACTACCTCGTGCCGTTTGAGACATTCGACGGCTTTCCGTAGGAGCTCCGCGTCGAAGTTGCTGACGCCTATCTCGGCGATGACGCCGGCTTCCTTGAGCCGCTCCAGATCCCTCATTACTTTACATAAAGGCGCGTAGAAAGGCGGAGGCCAATGCAGCTGGAGGAGATCTATACGGCCCAGTCTCCTTAAGCTCTCCCTAGCCGACTTCTCTACCCTGCCCCAATGGAAGCCCGCCACCTTGGTGGCTATAACCACATCGTATCCTCTCGCCGCCTCTCCGACCAGCCTCTCGGACTCGCCCCAGCCGTAGAGCTCGGCCGTGTCCACGAAGTTTATCCCGAGCTCGAAGGCCCTTCTATACGCCTTGATGAGCTCAGCCCTGTCGGCAAGCCAAGCCTTGCCGCCGGCCTGCCAAGCCCCTACGCCTATATCACTTACGTTTAGGCTTCCCAGCCTCACTACCTCCTCCTCAACTCCTCTTCTTTAAGCGCTCTTTTCAGTACCTTCCCGACGGGCGTCTTGGGAAGCTCGTCTCTGAACTCCACAAGCCTCGGGCGTTTATAGGGCGCGAGCCTCTCGGAGGCCCACTTGATTATGTCGTTAGCCGAGATCTTGCCCTTGCATTCATCCTTGAGGACCACGTAGGCCTTCGGCACCTCGCCGGCTTCCGGATCGGGAATCCCTATGACCGCGGCCTCCTTGACGCATGGATGTTGGTACAACACCTCCTCTATCTCCCTAGAGAAGACGGAATACCCCTTATATTTTATCATGTCCTTCTTCCTGTCCACTATGTAGAAGTAGCCCTCCTCGTCCATATAGGCGATGTCGCCTGTTCTGAACCACCTCAAGCCACAGCACTGGAAGAAAGCCGCCTCGTTCTCCTCCGGCTTGTTGTGGTACCCCTTCATGACCTGAGGCCCCGATATGACCAACTCCCCCGTCTGGCCGGGCGGGAGTAGCTCAGGCTTGTCGAGATCCGCTATCGCGGCGTAGGTGTTCGGTATGGGCAGGCCTATGGAGCCGGGCTTATGCTTGCCGTTAAGCAGAGGGTTTAGGTGCGTCACCACGGCCGTCTCGGTCATACCATAGCCTTCCCTCAGAGGCGCGCCAGTCAGCTCCTCGAACTTCTTAGCCACCTCGACCGGAAGAGGCGCAGATCCAGATATGCAGAAGGCCAAGCTCCTCAAGTCGTACCTCCGCGCATCTGGGCTATTTATTATCATGTTGTAGATTGTGGGCACCCCGTGGAAGACGGAGGCCTTGTATTTTCCGATGTCTGAGAGAACGCGCTTGAGGTCGAAACGGGGGTAGACGAGCACGGTGTGTCCCTCGAATATGGCGTAGTGCATCACAGTCACTTGCCCATATATATGATACCAGGGGAGGACGCCTACGAGGACCATCGGCTCGTCTGGAGGCAACCCCTTGGCCTTTCTGACCACGTCGTAAAAAGGCTTGAGTTGCTGCAGGTTGGCGGATATGTTGGCGTGAGTTATCTCGGCGCCCTTGGGGACGCCGGTGGTGCCGCCTGTGTACATAAGGGCGGCTAGATCGTCGGGGCTTACAGATGCTCTGTTGGTCTCGCGCTCATATCTAAGTAGATCGGAGTAGCGCACGAAGACGCCGCCGTATCTAACCTTGGGAGGCTTGATCTGGCGCCTCGCGAAGGGCTTGAGCCAAGCCGGCATATAGTCGGTCATCTCGACGACGTATATCCGCTCGAACTTATGTTCGTCGGAAGCCTTGAGGACTTTATCGTATAGGATATCCGCCGTGAAGAGGATCTTGGCGCCGGAGTCCTTAGCTTGCCTCACAACCTCGCCGGGCGTGTAGAGCGGATTCATGGGCGTCACGACGGCTCCTACCTTCAACGCGGCATAGTAGGCGATCGCGAAGGCGGGGTGATTCGGCATATATATCGCCACGACGTCTCCTTTAGAGATCCCGACCTCTCTCAAGGCCTTGGCCACCCTATCGCTGTGGTCTGCCAGCGTCTCGTAGGATATCCTCGCTCCGAAATATATGAAGGCTGGCCTTCTGCCGTATTTAGCCGATCTATCTAGATAGACGAAGAGAGGCTCCGGCCTTATCTCGACGTCGGGCGGCACGCCGTTATCGTAGTTCTTTGTCCACGGCTTTGTCTTGATATATTTTTCGAAGATCTCCTGCGGTTCCACCACTATCGATATGTCAAGTAATTTAAAAATTGGTTTAGCCTCAGAGCGAAGACAACCTTTATAATAAGCCTCGAAGGACTGCGCAATGGTATTCCCGCTGGATTCCATAACGGACTTCTCGGTGGTGTTGACGCCGGAACACGAGATGTTCAGGAAAGCCGTGAGGGAGTTCGTTGAGAGGGAGATAGCGCCGAGGGCCATGGAGATAGAGGAGAAGGGCGAGCCCCCGCTCGACATAATAAAGAAGATCGCGGAGCAAGGCTTCTTCGGGATAGGGATACCCGAGAAATACGGCGGACAAGGAGGCGATCACCGCATGGCGGCCATAATGTCGGAGGAGTTCTGCCGAGTTCTGCCGGGCCTCAGCGTATATTTCGGAACCAACGAGCTGTTCCTGACGCCCATATTGCTCTTCGGCACCGAGGAGCAGAGGCAGAAGTACGTGCCGCCGATAGCTAGAGGCGAGAAGCTCGGCGCGTTCGCCGTGACCGAGCCCTGCTGCGGCTCGGACGTCGCCGGGATACAGACGAGGGCCGAGAAGAAAGGCGATAAGTGGATCATAAACGGCCGGAAGGCCTTCATAAGCAGCTCTGACGTCGCTGATTACTTCGTGGTGCTAGCTAGGACCTATCCGCCGCCCGACAGAAAGACGCGGTACCTAGGCTTGACTTTCTTCATCGTGGAGAAGGGCACTCCCGGCTTCAAGGTGGAGCAGTGCTACCACAAGATGGGCCTCCAGGGCGACAACGCATGCGAGCTGGTCTTCGAGAACGTGGAGGTGCCCGACGAGAACCGCGTCGGCGAGGAGGGCATGGGCTTCATATACGCCATGGAGACCTTCGACAGGACTAGGATAGGCGTCGCGGCGCAAGCGGTCGGCATGGCGCAAGCGGCCTTCGAGAAGGCGTTCCAGTACGTCCACCAGAGGCAAGCCTTCGGGGTCCCCGTCGCCTACTTCCAAGCCATACAGTTCAGCTTAATGGACATGGCCGCCAAGCTCTTCGCCGCGAGGCTCTTGACGTATATGGCGGCCAAGCTGGCGGACGAGGGCAGGAGGGAGTTCACCTTCGTCGCCTCGCTGGCTAAGTTCTACGCGACCGAGGTGGCCGAGGAGATAATATCCGAGGCCATAAACCTCCACGGCGGAGTCGGCGTGATCGTGGAGACAGGCATCGAGAGGTTCCTCCGCCACGTGAAGATAACCCAGATATACGAGGGCGCCAACAACATACAGCGCCTGACCGCCTACCGCCAGCTGATACGCCTCTTGAGAGAGAAGGGACAGATACCGGAGGAGGTGGCCAAGCTGGTTACATGAGGAGGGTCGCCGTCGTCGGAGTAGGTATCTCCAAGTTCGGCTATAGGCCGGACGTATCGCTCCCCGAGCTGGCCTGGGAGGCGGTCAAGGAGGCGTTGGACGACGCCAGGCTGGACAGCAAGGACATAGAGGCATACGTCGTGGGGAACGTCGGCGGCTGGTCGAGCGAGCCCCTCCCGGCGGTGGTCGTGGGGGAGTACTGCGGCTTGGCGCCCAGCAGCGGGATAAGGGTAGAGGCGGCTTGCGCCAGCGGATCCTCCGCGGTGAGGACGGCCTACCACATGGTGGCCAGCGGCGAGGCGGACATCGTCATGGCCATGGGCGTGGAGAAGATGAACGAATCGCCGACGCCCACCGTCGTCGAGTTCATAGGGAGGGCCGGCAACTACTTCTGGGAATTCGAGAACTTCGGCCTCACCTTCCCCGGCTACTACGCGCTCCACGCAACGGCATATATGAACAAATACGGCGCCACCGAGGCCGACCTCTGCGAGATCGCCGTCAAGAACCACTACTACGGTAGCCTCAACCCGAAGGCCCAGTTCCAGAAGCCCATAACACTGGAGGAGTGCCTCAAGTCTAGATACGTGGCGTGGCCTCTGAAGCTGTACGATTCGTCCCCCATAACCGACGGATCCGCGGCCGTGATACTCGCCAGCGAGGAGGTGGCCAAGAAGATCACGGACACCCCCGTCTGGATAAAAGCCATAGGCGCCGCGAACGGCACCAGCAACTTGAGCAAGAGGGACGACTTCACGGGGCTTGAGGCGGCCAGGCTGGCGGCCCAGAGGGCGTACAGGAAGGCGGGTATAGATCCCAGCGAGCCCGTGAAGTACCTCGACGTGGCCGAGGTACACGACTGCTTCACCATAGCCGAGATAATGGCGTATGAGGACCTCGGCTTCGCCAAGAGGGGCGAGGGCTACAAGCTGGCCAGGGAGAAGCAGACGTACATAGGCGGAGTGATACCGGTCAACCTAAGCGGAGGCCTCAAGGCCAAGGGCCATCCAATCGGCGCCACTGGCGTGGCCATGATAGCTGAGCTCACGAGGCAGTTGAGGCAGGAGGTGGAGCGGGGGAGGCAAGCGCCGATAAAGAAGGGCATGGCGCTCGCCCACAACGTGGGAGGGACCGGCCACTACGCCTTCGTGACCATCTTGTCGCTATGAGCACGGTAATACAGAAGCTGAGGGAGTATCTGGACAAGGCCGAGGCGGAGCAGATAGGGCAGCTCGACCAGCTCGTAGCGGCGACGGGGCTACCGGTGTATAAGGACCCGAAGACGGGCGCCCTCGTCTGGGTGGACGTCAGGGAGCTGAGGCTGAGGTTCCAGCTATCGGTGAACAAAATAGCGAAGTTCGTCGAGGGCCTCTCGCAGGAGAAGCTCTACTACACGGTATGCAAGAGGTGTGGAGCCAAGTACTTCCCGCCGCAGGCGGACTGCCCCAAGTGCAAGTCCTCGGACATGGAGTGGAGGGAGGTGTCGAGAGAAGGCGAGCTCTTGACTTGGACCGTCATCAACGTCAAGCCCGCCAGCTTCGCCCACAACAAGGACTACGTGGTCGGCATCGTGAAGATGCCCGAGGGCTTCAACATAACGGCGTGGGTCGACGCCGACCCATCGACGTTGAGGCCCGGCATGAAGCTTAAATTGGTCGTCGGGAGGAGGCCCGGCGAGAACTATATAACCTATTGGTTCAAGCCGGCATAATATTTTTAACCGATTTCTCTCTAGGGGCAATGTTGCCGAGGGCGTTCATAACCAGCGTAGTCGGCTCGTGGCCTAGGCCCAAGTGGCTTCTGGAGGCCTTCGAGAGGAGGGAGGCGGGCTTGATCGACGACGAGACCCTCAGGATCTACATGGACGACGCGGTGAGGTTGGCCATAAAGGATCAAGAGGAGGCGGGGATCGACGTGGTGACCGACGGGGAGCAGAGGAGGACGAGCTTCGTGGCGTTCGTGGGGCAGAAGCTGAAGGGCTTTAAGGTCGTCAAGGCCGAGGAGCTCCACCCGGACGCCCGCGAGATCATGAAGAGGCATAAGGCCCCCTTGACCATCTGGAGGCCCGTCATATCGGGGTACATCGAAGACAGCATCATAGCGGCCGACGAGGCCCAATTCGCCAAGGCGGTCGCCTCGCGGCCCATAAAGGTCACGCTCCCGTCGCCCTATCTGATCATGTGGGAGAGCTGGCACGCCAAGATATCGGCGCCGTATTATCCAAGGCCCGAGGACGCGGCCGAGGCCTACGCCAAGGTTCTGAGGAGGGAGATAGCCAGGCTCATAGACGCCGGCGTTGCGTTCATCCAGCTGGACGAGCCCATGTTGGGCGATCTGCTCGAGGCCTCCGAGAACGAGCCGGATCGCTACAAGAAGGTCGCCTCGGAGATATACGGGCAGAAGTACAGAGGGCTGAAGGACGAGATAAGGCTAGCCGTGGACCTCGTCAACGAGGCGGTGCAGGGCTACGAGACGTCTGTCCGCATAGGGATGCACTTGGACAGATGGCCGACGGAGGACTCCCCCGTCGTGGGCTACGAGAGGCTTGCGCCGGCTATATTCGACGTGAAGGTGAGGCAATACGTCGTGGAGTACAAAGCGCCGAGGATGGGCGATCCCGTGGAGTTCGCCAAGATGCTCCCCAGCGATAAGGAGATAGGCCTCGGCTCCGTCGACGTGAGGGACCACAAGAGGGTGGAGACGCCCGAGGAGATAATGGCCCACGTGGAGAGGATAGTCAAATACGTGGATCCGACCAGGATATGGCTCAACCCAGACTGCGGCTTCGCGCCAGGCCAGTTCAGAGCCTTCCCCAGAGACGTCGCCAGGGCTAAGCTGAAGGCGATGGTCGAGGCGGCGAGGAGGCTCAG